>JAFQUN010000104.1 GCA_017408525.1 Oscillospiraceae bacterium | reverse complement strand
CCCCCACCCCTTTTTGCAGATACCGCGTCTGTCTGCGTAAGCGCGAACCTTTCTCCCTTGCCGGGATCGGTGAAAGCCAATAAATTCTAAGCAGATATGCAAAAAGCGGAAAGCTCCGAAGAACTTTCCGCTTTTTGGCACGCTGTGAGGGATTCGAACCCCCGGCCTTCTGGTCCGTAGCCAGACGCTCTATCCAGCTGAGCTAACAGCGCATGTCGTCATTCACGCGACAGCTTGGTTATAATACCACGCGGCGAAGAAAAATGCAATACTAAATTTCACTTTTTTTGAAATTTTTTCGTGAACGGATGACCGGCAGCAGAACAAATACATGGTGCCTATTGTCAAACGATGAAAATTGTGGTAGAGTATTGCTGGTAAATGTGTACTTGATTTTTGGATGAGGTGGGTGTAGGTATGGATACGAGCAGCATCAGAAAAACGACCTTCGGCGGCTTCAACCGCGAGGATGTGGTGGAGTATATCTCCAAGATATCGACAAAAAACAAAGAGCAGCTCGCTGAGCTTCGCGAAGAAAATGAGAAACTCGAAGAAGAACTTGCCTCCACACAGGCTCTGCTTGCCCTCCTTCGTGAGCAGAATGATGAGACGCAGGCACAGTATGAGCAGCTCAAAACAACGAGCGAGGCGGAGTTAGCGGAGCTTGAACGCCTCCGCGCGGAGCTTTCCGAGGCACTTTCGGAAAAGGAAAGCCTTGCCGATGAGCTTGCCGTGCAGCGCGCAAGCGTCGACAAGCTCACGCGGACGGTAAATGAGCTGCGCCCCGCTGCCGAGGAATATGCCGAGGTGAAAGAGCGCATCGCAGGCATCGAGATATCTGCACGCAGCCGTGCCGAGAAGCTTGAGCGCGAGACGCGTGAGAGCTTGGCGGTCCTTCTTGCCAAAAGCCGCGAGGAGTGCAACGGCGTGCTTTCCATCGCGGGCGATGTGTGCGTACAGACGTGTGAGGCACTGCGTCTTGCAGAAAGGGATCTTTCCGGGATCCCCGGCAAGTTTGACGAGCTGCGCCTTGCACTCGAACGCCTTTCCTGTGAAAGCGAAGCAAAGCTTTCGACCATTGGCGGCGAAGAAACAAAATAGAACAAAAACCGCTCCCGAACGCGCTGCGCCCGGGAGCGGTTTTCTATTATATCATGAATGGAATTCATGATATAATATGCCGTCTCGGACGGCGTGACCGTTATATCGTATTCTCCACATCCTCCTTTTGCAAACTGCAAAGCGCAGCGCCGATGGAGGTCGCAAAGGTCGCGTTTTCGGGGATGATGAAGGTAAGGTCGTAGAGCTTGTTGAAAAGTGCAAACGTTTCCTCCGCCTGTGGGAGTGTTGTGAGTGCGCCGGTGAGGATGACCGTTTTCGTTGCGCAGCTTTGACAGGCGAAAACGCACATCGAACCGATCGCCTGCAGCACAAGATTCACAAGACCGCGCGTAAGGTCGGAGGGCGTCGCGTCCTCGGAAAGCTTTCCAAAATTTGCCGCCGTCGCGTCGACAGGGAGCGCACCGACCTCGCCATTTGCCATGTCGCCGATGGTAAGGTCAACGTTTGCAAGGTCGCCGCCGCAGGCGAGCTTTTTGATCTGGGAGAACTGGTGTGTACCGGTGATGAGACTGCTCAATCCCGCAAGTGTACCGCCGCCGACACCGCTTCCTGCAAGGTGGCGCACTGTACCGCCGCGCTCCGCCCAGATGAACGCCGTACCCGTACCCATGCTGACAACAACGGCGCGATCCTCGCCGGAGAGGGCAAGTCCTCCCGTGCCGATGGCGGAAAACTCATCCACGCGCTCGGTCGGAACACCATAGATATCCCCCTCGACAGCAGCGGCGCCAACACCGGTAAGGATGATACGCGAGATATCCGGAAGCGCAAGCCCATTTCGCGCAAGGAAGCTTCCAAGCGCACCGTAAAGGGAGGTGAGCGGATCCTCCGCGCGCACGCGGAGCATCCCGATAACGGTGGCGTCCGCATTAAGACCCACGATCTTCGTCGAAGAGCCGCCAATGTCGATACCGAGGATCACACCCATAGCGATCAACCCTGCCTTTTCTTTGTCTTTTCCGGCGGCAGACTGTGCCGCCGGATTTTATGATAATGCGTGCTTTGCGCAAAGTCAATGAAAAGCCGCAAAATTCTTGCTTTGCGCCGCAATATTGCATATAATAGGAGTATCATACCCGCAGTGCGGGGACAGATACAAAAGAGGTGCAAGATGAAAGCTGAACAAAAGCTGAATATGACGATGCTGTGCGACTTTTATGAGCTGACGATGGGAAACGGCTATTTCCGGACGGGATACAAGGATAAGATCACTTATTTCGATCTTTTCTTCCGCTCCGTCCCCGATAGCGGTGGCTTCGCCATCGCTGCGGGACTTGAGCAGCTGATCGAGTACATTGAAAACCTCCATTTCAGCGAGGAGGATATTGATTTTCTGCGCAGCAAGGGTCTTTTTGATGAAAACTTTTTGGAATATCTTCGCAATTTTCGATTTACGGGTGACATCTATGCCATGCCCGAGGGAACACCCGTTTTCCCGCGCGAGCCGATGGTCGTCGTGCGCGCACCCGCCATTGAGGCGCAGCTGATCGAGACGTTCGCGCTGCTTTGCGTCAATCACCAAAGCCTGATCGCGACGAAGGCGAACCGCATCGTGCGTGCCGCGAAGGGACGCGCCGTTTTGGAGTTCGGCTCGCGCCGTGCGCAGGGTACTGCCGCTGCCATCGTTGGGGCACGCGCGGCATACATCGGCGGATGCAAGGCAACCGCCTGCACCATCTCTGATGAGGTGTACGGCGTTCCCGCGACCGGTACGATGGCACACGCATGGGTGCAGATGTTTGATACGCAGTATGAGGCATTTGCCACATACTGCCGTCTGTATCCCAATAACGCCGTGCTGCTGGTCGATACTTACAACACGCTCAAGTCCGGCGTCCCCGATGCCATCCGTGCGTTTAATGATGTTTTGAAGCCCCTTGGCATCAAAAAGTGCGGTATTCGCCTCGACAGCGGCGATATCGCCTATCTCAGCCGCTGCGCGCGCCAGATGCTCGATGAGGCAGGCTGGACGGAATGTACCATTGCCGCGTCGAACTCGCTCGACGAGCATCTGATCCGTGACCTCTGGGCGCAGGATGCGAAGATCGACGCGTTCGGCGTGGGCGAACGGCTTATCACCGCCAAGAGCGAGCCTGTCTTCGGCGGCGTTTACAAGCTCGTCGCCGTGGAGGACGGCGAGGGTGAGATCATCCCCAAGATCAAGGTGAGCGAAAATGTCGGCAAGATCACAACGCCGCATTTCAAAAAGGTCTGCCGCTTCTACGGGCGCGACACGGGCAAGGCGATCGCCGACTATATGTGCGTACATGATGAGGTCGTCGATGACAGCCGCGACATGACCATCTTCGACCCCGAGGCGACGTGGAAGAAAAAGAACGTCTATAACTTTGAATCACGCGAGCTGCTCGTACCCATTTTCCTCGGCGGCAAGCGTGTTTACGAAAGCCCCTCGCTCGAAGAGATCCGCAGCTACTGCGCAGAACAGGTCGAGACACTTTGGGACGAGGTCAAGCGCTTTGACAATCCGCACACATATTACGTCGACCTCTCACAAAAGCTGTGGGATATCCGCCACGAGCTTCTTGACAAGAGCAGTGCGAGATAAATTTTTGCTGAAAAAGAAAGGATCGTGAAAAGTTATGCGTTGGAAGATACGGCAAAGGCGGGAACGGCGCATTGAAGCTGCACTGCACCTGCTTGTCGCGCTCACAGCCTTCGTGCTGCAGCTTTTGATCCTGCTCTTCCTTCGTGATTTCCTGCGCGAGAACGCGGCGTTTGCGTATATTCTCATGCAGGTGATGGGATTTTGCTGCGCCGTACACGTTGCCAACCGACGTGAGCCGACAGAATACAAGGTGTCGTGGATATTGCTTCTGATTTTGGCACCGGTGACAGGCGTTTTGCTGTTTCTCCTCTGGGGCGGCGCGCGGCAGAGCAAGCATCTGTCGCTGAAAAAAAAGCTGCCGCCGGGCGAGAGCGAGAGCGCGCGGATGAAAAGCGAGCATAACGCCGAAAAGCTTACGCGCGCTTATCCGCAGTGGGGACGCCTTGCAGCGTATTTGCAAAGAAACGGCTTTTCAGTCTACGATCAAACGAAAGCCGCCTACTTCCCGGATGGTCGCGGGATGTTTAAAAAGCTTCTTTGTGATATGGAAGAGGCACACCGCTTCATTTTCCTTGAGTACTTCATCCTTGCCGAGGGCGAGCTTTGGGAGCGGATGTTCGCCATTTTGAAGGAGAAGGCGCGCGAGGGTGTGGAGGTCAAGATCATTTTCGACGATTTTGGCAATCTTACCCGCTTTTCCGCGCAGACGATCGAAGCCATCCGCGAGGCAGGGATCGAGCTTCGCATTTTCAATCCCGTTCACAAATATGTCAACCGCCTTTACTTCAACTACCGCGACCATCGGAAGATCGCGTGTGTCGACGGTGATATTTCCTATACAGGCGGGCTGAACATCGCCGATGAATATGCCGACATCGTGCGCCGTTTCGGGTACTGGAAAGACAGCGCCGTGCGGCTGGAGGGTGAGGGCGCATGGGGACTTACGGCGCAGTTCATCCATATGTGGGAGATGCTTGGCGGAACGCTTGCAAGCGAGCATGACTACTACCGCTCGCACACAAATGTGCGCGCAGACGGCTTTTGCCAGCCGTTCTGCGACGGACCGGACAATAACCCGCAAAATCCGGCGGAGGCGACGTTTTTGCAGCTGATCACTTCGGCACGGCGCTTTTTGTATATCACCACGCCATATCTTGCCATAAGTGACGCAATGCTCTCGGCACTCTGCATCGCCGCGGAGGGCGGCGTTGATGTGCGGCTGATGATGCCGGGGCAACCCGATAAAAAGTATGCCTACATGGTCGCGGAAACGTATTTTGGTGAGCTTCTCTCGCACGGGGTAAAGATCTATCGTTACGAACCGGGGTTTTTACACGCCAAAAGCGTGATGGTCGACCGCGAGGCGGCGTTTGTCGGAACGGTCAACATGGACTATCGCAGCTTTCATCTGCACTATGAGTGCGGCGTCATGCTCTATGGCGCGCCGGCAGTAGAGGAACTTGTCGAGGACATGGATGCAATCGCTGCGCACAGTGTGCAGATCACGATGGAGGAATGGAGACAGCGCGGACTTTTCCGCCGCGCGCTTGCAAGCCTTTTGCGCCTGGTCGCCATCTGGATGTAAAAAGTATAAAAGAGGGCGAGCTTTAAGCTCGCCCTCTTTCAAATTTTACTTACTGCAGAAGCTGCAAAACACCCTGGGGGACTGTGTTCGCCTGCGCGAGCATCGCCTGCGCCGACTGAATGAGGATGTTGTTTTTCGTATACTTCATCATTTCCTCAGCCATATCGGTGTCGCGGATCTGACTTTCCGCCGCAGTGAGATTCTCAACGTTGACGTTGAGATTGTCGATGGTATGCTCCAAGCCATTTTGCAGTGCGCCGTATGTACCGCGGATCTCGGAGATGCGGTTGATCATGTCTCCAACAAGATCAATGCTGTCCTGCGCATTCTCCTGCGTGGAGATATCCAGCGCGTCGAGTCCGAGCGACTCGCGCGAGAGGTAGAACTTGGGGATCTCGAACGTGTTTTCAGAATTCGCACCGACCTGCAGGATAATGCCGCTGTAACGCGTCAGCTCCTCGGGTTCCTGCGGAACATCAGGCGTGACCGACCCGTTTCCGCCGCTCGGCGGCGTAACAATGGGTTCGTCCTTCGGAAGATCGCTCTCATCGAAGCGGAAAAGCTCCTCATCGGCAAAGAACTTGAGATCGACCGTACCTTCTGTGCCGTCGTCATCCCGGAAAGTCAAGGTGACATCCTCACCCGTCAGCCACACATAAGCGTCGCTTTCGGAAAAATGCTGGATTCCATCATTTATATATCCCCAGTCCAAAGTACCGGTGCTGTTCGTAACAGACAGCGCATCGAGTGGAAAGCTGATGGAGCTGCCATCCGCGCCGTTTGCCGTGATCGTCAGATCGCCATCTTGCAGAAGGTCATTGAGATACGAAAGGCTGAGCGCGTAGAGCGTCTCACCGGCGCCGTTGACAGCGTTGAGGATAAGATCCTTTCCCTCGCCGCTGCCCGCTTTGACGGAAGCACGCGTCGGCGTAAGCGTGACAGTCACCGCAGTGGTACCCGCTGCATCGCTGTAGCCGCCGATGGCGTACTTGCCGTCGGTGCGGCCGGTCGTCGCCGTGATATCTGTCTCATCGATATCGCTGTTCTTGCCGATGAGTATGTCGCCCACCGTGCCGCCGTTGCTGCCGCTGCCGATGCCGAATGCACCGCTGCCACCCTTTGCCACAATCTTCGTGGTTTCAAACAGACTGATTCCTTGGGTCGAGCCGCCGCTGCCGCTGCCGATGCCGGCTGCACCTGCGCCGCCCGTCGCCGTGATGACCTCGTCACCGCTGATGGAAAGCTCATAGCCGAGGCTGCCGTTTTGACCGGAGCCGATACCGGCGCCGCCGGTTCCGCCGGTCGCGTTGATCGTGCCGCCGGAGATGCTGAACACGCTGTCGACGCTGCCGTTTTTGCCGCTGCCGAGACCGGCTGCGCCGGTTCCGCCCGTGGCGTTGATCGTGCCGCCGTAAAGGAGGAGGTTGTAGATCGCAACGCCCTCACCGGAGCCGATGCCGGCCGCACCTGCGCCGCCCGTTGCATTGACGTTTCCGCTCATGAAGTAGATGCCGGAAAGATCACTGCTGCTGCCGGCGCTGCTGCCAATACCGGCAGCGCCCTTGCCGCCGTAGGCATTGATCGTACCGTCGCCCTGGATACTGATATAGGTTCCCCACGCATCCCCGTTATAGCCGTTGCCGATACCGGCGCCGCCGTAGGGGGAGGACGTGCCGCCGTAGGCGTTGAGCGTTTTGCCGCTGTCTACGCTGATCGACAGATCCGAGTTGTGGCCGACCTGAATGCCAGCCGAGTTTCCGTCACCTTTGATGGTGCTGTTGCCGCTGACTCTGATTTTCGTATAGGAATCGCTTCCGGTGTTGACATAAATACCGGCCTCGCCGTTGCCGCGCTTGGTCGCGTCAATGTTGACACCGTCGAGCGTGAGATTCGCCGTTGCCTCAACAACGATATTGCCGTAATACGTAGTACCATTATCCGTCTTCGTACCACCGCTAATGGTCATCGCCGTATCCGTCTTGATGGTCAGCGTACCCGTGTCCGTATCAAACTCCCAGTCCACACCTTCCGTACCGCCGGTGATCGTGAAGGGATTGATGTATGTCGTGGGGGTCGGTGCGTCGGGATCCTGGATGGAGTCGACGGGCTTTACGCCGCTGGCAGTCTTGCCGCCGCCGGAGAGGACCTGTACCCCCGCCGGATAGCTGTTTGTGACCTTTGAGCTATCCGGATCAAGTGCAAAGAGGTTGACGCCGGGCTTTGTGCCGTCGGGAACGGGATCGGTTCCCGAAAGGCTGCCGCTCATCAGACCTCCGGTGCCGACACCGATATCGTAGTCGATCACATCGGACGTATAGCCGAGGAGCTTCTTGACGAACGCGATGGCATCCGCATCGGTCGCAAATCCATTCTCAAACGCGGTTACTGTACTATATCTCCCACCTGTCGCCTCGCTGATCGCCTGATTCAGGGAATCTCCGTAGACGATGTCGGCAAGAATCTCGTTCACACCATCAGCGAGCGCATTTGCCGCCGCCGTGGGGCTGCTCATATTCGCCGTGCTGCCGTTCGCGAGGTAGCCGAGGTACATACAGGCAAGGTAGCCCGTGCCGTAGCAAGATGCCGTCGTGCCGCTGCCAAGCTTATCTGCCGCGAGTGCGGCGGAGATCTCCGCATCACTCGAAGTTTCGGTGATGCCCAAGCCGCCAAGCGTCCAGTTGCCGGGACCCGATGCCGTCTGTGCCATGCCTTCGATGAACCACAGCGGGAACTTCTGACTGGCATCGCTGCCGGTCGGCTTCAAGCCCGTCATACCGGTGGTCATCGCCTCGTCCATAAACGCATGGATCATCTCATGGGCGATCGTGCGTTCCAGCTCACTGCGCGCCTGCGCGTCGTTTTCGATGTCGCCGACGTGCGCCATATTGACCTTGAGCGTGTAGGTGAGAAGCGGGGCATCATAAGTGCCGGCGACACTAAGCGCCACCGCCGCAAGCGTCGACGAAGGCTGATCGCTGTACATCTCAAGACCGATGCCGATGCTCGAGCCGGTGAGGTAGTTGAATGCGGGATAGGTTTCCGTGATCTGCGAGACGACCTGCGGAACGATCTCCGTCTGCAGGATATCCGCAGTGTTCTGCCACGCAGCCGTAACGGTATTGCTGCCGCCGGGCGTCTGCGTCGCCGTATAATCAAATACCGTTTCGGTATAGATAATATTTCTCAGCTTATCGCTCTTGTCCGCAAGAACATCTTCAAGCGTGAGCTGCTTTGCGCTCTGCTGCGTCACCTGCTCCTGTGTCTGCGCCTCGAGCTCGGCAAGCGCACCCATCAGCTCTTCAACGAGCTTGGAGGCAGAACCCTTGCTGCTTTCAAATTCCAATCCTTCGTTCTGGAACAACTCGACATTATTGAAATTTGCGGAGGTGATGATGCGGTCGATCTCCGTGCGGAGCTGCTCAAGCTCTTTTTGAAGGCTGTTTCTGTCGATCGCGTCGTCATAAGTGCCGTTTGCCGACTGCACCGCAAGTTCTTTGAGACGGTTCAGCATATCATGGACTTCCTGCAGCGCGCCCTCGCCCGTCTGGAGAAGGCTGATGCCCTCGTTGCAGTTTTCCTCGGCTCTATCCATACCGGTGATGAGCGCACGCATCTTTTCAGAAACGGCGATCCCCGCCGCGTCATCAGCAGCACTGTTGACCTTGTAGCCAGAGGAGAGCTTTTGCAGATTCTTCGAAAGCGCCGACTGGTTGCCCTTGAGTCTGTTGTACGCGCGCATCGCGGGAATATTATTCTGAATGGTCATCAAAGCCCGCCTCCTTTCCTTCTGATTTTCGTATCGCCCACAAACATCGGGCGCTCATATTTTTTAGTCCCAGTGACCCACCGGTTCGATCGAAAGCGCTGTGCCGCACGCGGGACACGCCGCCGTTTCGTCCTCACCGATTTGAATGTAACCGCTTGCGCCGCACCCGTCACACACGCTGTAAAATGTTCGTGAGAAGCTGGGAGATGTAAATGTCACGGCTGTCGGCGCACAGATCGTGCCGCAGCTGCCGCATACGCAAAGCGGTCGTTCGATCACAGCGCGTCCCGCGCCGCCTCTGACCGCCTTTTCGACGATCTCCCGCACATTTTCCGGCAGCGGAGAGAGGATCACATCCAAGTTGCAGTCACGCATTCCACCGCCGACGAACAGGTCCTTTTCAAACGTACACGCCGTGCATTTTGCCCGCATGATCTGCCCCAAGATGCCCCTCCTTTTTTGCGCACGAAGCGCAGGTCGTATTTCCATCAATTACTATATCGACAGGATAGAAAAAAAATAAAGTGTTTTTGAAAAAAATTTTTCTTCTTTTTTGACGTTTTTTCGCTGCGCAAAAAGACAGGGCTGCCATTTTGCAGCCCTGTCTCAGTTTGTCGAAAAAGGTCTCACCGAGTTTCTCGCGCAAGCGAGAAAGAAAGTAAAACCATTTTCTCCGGCGGCGTGTACGTCGGAGAAAATACTTCTCGCCCCGCAAACGTGCGTATTGTGCGCCTTGGGCGGGCAATACGTGCGCTGCGGCGGGGCGCAAAAGACTCGAAAAAGCGGCTTCGCCACTTTTTCGAAAGTCTGAGGGCTGCCATTTTGCAGCCCTGTCTTTCCTGTATCAAAATATTACGCAACAGCCTCAAACCCCGGATAGGACTGACCCTGCTGCTCCTGCTGATCCTCCTGCGGCTCGGGCGCAGGATCGGCTTTCGTCACTGTCCGCGTCGTACCGCCGGAAACATACGCCTCGCCGCACTCCGGACAAATATCGGTGTGCAGCGTCACACTCTGCTGTACGACCCTGCGGCCCTCACGCTCAGCCTCTGCGCGCTCACGGTAAACATGCTCATACTCATGCCCACGCACAGCCGACGCCACCTGTCCCTTATCGATGCTCGTCGGTGTCTGGAACGAAACGCCCGGGTCATCCGACTCATCCTGATATTTGCGCTCCTTGCAGGTTTGGCATTCCGCCTCCTTGATCACCTCGGCAGGTGTGAGCGTCTTTTCAGCGCCCTTTGCGCCGTCCTCACCTTTCGCCGCACGAATCAGGTCGTTCACCTCGTCGTCGCTGAGGTAGCGAATACGCCCGCGCACAGCCATCTCCGCAGGATCGGCGCCGGTATGGACGGTCGGAAGCCTCGCCTCGCCAAACTGTTTCGCCGTGGGATAGATCTGCGACCTGCCGCCGCGCTCGACAACCGGTGCCTTTGCAACAGGCTCGACAGGCGCGGTCGTCGCCGCGTGCTGCGGCGCATACAGTGCAGTCCGATACCAATACGCACCGATGCCGCCAACTCCACTCAAAGACATACGCTCCCCTCCTTCCAAAAGCAGTATAGACCTCCGCACAGTAATTTTACCGTATTTTTCTTCTTTTTGCAAGTATTTTCTCTCGCCGCTGCAGCGCAGCAGGCAAAACGCCCCCGCGAAAATCTTTTCGCAGGGGCGTGAGCATCACTTTTCGACCGCCAGTGTTGTATTGAGCGCCACCGCACCAAGGCTTTGATACGTTTCCGGCTCGTACGCCATCACCTTCATGCTGACCGGCTGCTTATCATGGACCGGCACGCTGAGCTGCACCGTCCGAACGTACATATTTTCTCTAACAAGTCCCGTCTCTCCAAGGATATTGCCCTGCTCGTCCAGCACACGCAGCTTCAGCCACGCGTCTCCTTCGACGTTGGTAAAATACACCTCTGCCGTCCCATTTGTGACGTGGACAACGCCGCAAATGCCGACCTTGAACTCCATCCCCTCCTGCCACAGCTCGCTCCAGCCGAGCTCCTCCGGCACAGTCGGGATCCCCTCCTGCGCGGCAGCTTCGAACGCCGGCGGCTCAAAGCGCGGCGCGGATGTCACCTTGATACACACAAGCAGCAAAATAAACGCCGCGGCGCAAAGCGCACCAACGACGCAAACAGCCGTAAAAAGTCCTCTCTGCTCACTTTTCTTATCTCTCACGCCATCTCACTCCTAATGCGGGACATATGACTCATTCCGCTTCGCCGCAGCCGGCAAAGCCGAATCAACCATATATTTGATACTCCGAAGAGGGCTTGCGCCCTCTTCGGAGTACGTCTTTTATGTAGGTCGATCCCCGTGGGAAGAACCGAGCCGCCGACCGCAGCCGGCATCAATTTTGTAATGTCTTACGCAGCAGCGAAGCTGACAACGATGTTGCCGATCGGGGTATACTGCTCGCTTCCGGTGTATGCGCCGGCGAGCTTGACGAACGCCGTGACAGAGTCCGCACCCTCGGGGTTGCCGGGCGCGTGCGTCTCAGCGTTCGCGAGCGTGGTAGCCTGATAAGCATTCGTCAGACCGGAATCGCTGCAGATCGAAACATTGATCGTATCGCTGCCGGGATTCCAGGTCGCGCCCTGGTCAGGTGCAATGTTGACCTTGACAGCCGCGTTGGAGTGGTTGCTGACCGTGATGTCGTTGCCCTGTGCGATCCAGTTATTCGCACTCACTTCCGTATAGTCATGGATATCGGGATCCCAAGTGCTGTAGGTTCCGGTGGTGTAGGTGAACTGCATGGCGCCCCAGGAAACGTCAACAGAGTAGACCGTGCCCGCGTCGCCGCCCGCCGAGCTTCTTGCCTTGACCTCGACCTTAGCCGCCTGACCGATGGTCGCGAGTTCGTCGTTGCCCGCAAGCGCCACTGTGCAAAGGCTCAGTGCCATGACGAGCACCAACACGATGCTAAGTGCTTTTTTCATGTTTTTTCCTCCTCAAGAATATTTGATTATCTATATTCGATCCCACGGATAGAATATACTTCACTTTGCCGCGGTCATTTCACGACCGTCAGCGAGATCTCACCCCGCGCCTGCAGAAGTGAACGCTCCGCCGTGACGGGGTCGTAGAAGAAGACTGCCATCTCCGCATCGTATCCGCCCTCTTCAAGCATTGAGGCAACACCCGGCAGAAGGTCGATCACATGGATCTGCTTGCCCGGCGGGACACGCCCCGACTGTGCGATAACAACATCACGGATAACGATCTGCACCATCACGTCGCTGTTGGAGCGATTCGGATTCTGGTACATAATGTCGACCTCCTTTTCAGAAAGATCGACGGTCGCCGTCCTCCGGTACGTCATGCCGATGGCACCGCCGCCTTCGGGCTTGTCGAGCTTTTCCCCGTTGTCGCCCTCAATTTCGACGGCATTGCTGTCCTCCTTCGGCGGCGCATAGTCCGGCGCAAGGGTCGGCGTGCGGAAGCGGAGCATCCAAATGCACAAAAAGATCAGAAAAAGCAGCAGCAAGATCAGACCGATGAGCAGCGCCCTCATCCCCCGCCGTTTGTTCCTCAGTGAATCAACGCGGTTCGGAGTAACGACTCTCATATCTGAACCACCTCCCATGCCGCTGAACGCAAATATATCGGTAACAGCAAAGCCTTTTCACGGGATGTTTCATCCCGTGAAAAGAGGGATATCCCTCTTTCCTTTCGATGTTTGCCGGAAGCAAACGCCTCTGTCACGTTTCTAATTTTACACCTGTTCACCGATTTTGTCAACGAAAAAAGCGGAAAATGTATCCACATCGCGACCAAGATCAAGACGGCGTGCGTGCGTGAGATTTTCCCCCGCAGAACGGCTCTTTCAGAAGATATTAAAGCACAAAAACACCCTCCCTGTCGATACAGGGAGGGTGGCAGCTTGCCCTTAAAGGTCTCACCGAGTCTCTCGCGCAAGCGAGAAAGAGAGTAAAACCATTTTCTCCGGCGGCGTGTACTGCGCAGCCGTTGGCGGCTTTGCCGCCTTACGGATG
>JAFQUN010000103.1 GCA_017408525.1 Oscillospiraceae bacterium | reverse complement strand
TCGTCGGTCAGCTCGTCAAGAAACTCGTCGACCATGCTCATATTGTATCCGCCCATGACAGCCTTTGAAAAGGCGCGGTTGGAAACTTCCTGCGGTGTCAACATGGTAAAATCCCCCCGTTGTTGTATTTAGAAATAGAAGCCGCTGCTCTCAAGCTCGTCGAGCAGGTCGCCCATGATATCGACATGATACGGTGTGACGATAAACGTGTTGGCGGCGACCTTTTTGATCTTTCCCTCGCCTGTGTAGGCAACGCCGGAGAGGAAGTCGATCAGGCGGCGCGCGATATCCTTGTTGGTCGACTCAAGGTTCACGACCACGGTGTGCTTCTTTTTGAAATGGTCGGCGATCTCGGTCGCAGCCTCGAAAGTTTCGGGCTTGATGAGAACGACCTTCAGCTGCGTCGTAGCGTTGATATTCACGACCTTGTCACGCCGGTCATCAGCGGAAACTCTGCGCTCATCTCTGCGGCGGTCGATAACAACGGGCGCAGCATTTCGCGGAGCAGGCTCAGCGAAGGATTCTTCAAATTCCTCATCCTCATCGTCGTAGGGATGCGCCCATCTTTTCAGATCGTCAAAAATGCCCATCAGTCAAACCTCCAAGTCATAGGATCGTGCGAAGATCAGACGCTGCCGTAATTCCGCGCGCCGAAAATCGCGGAGCCGACGCGAACCATATTTGCGCCCGCGCGGATGGCGTCCTCAAAATCGTCACTCATACCCATCGATAGATATACAAACCCATTATGAAACAATTTTTCATTTATGTCAACATAAAGCGCGCGTACTTTTTCAAAATACGGCACACTTCCGTGCGCTTCGGACGCGATGGGGGGAACGGTCATAAGACCGAGTACGCGGATGTGGGGAAGTGTTTTTGCATACTGCGCGGCGGCAAAGGTCTCCTCCGGTGCAAAGCCGCTTTTTGCCGCCTCGCCGCCGACATTGACCTCAAGGAGGATGTCCTGCACGATGCCGCGCTTTTCGGCGTGCCGCTCGATCTCATCCAAAAGTGCCGTCGACCCGACCGACTGGATCAGCGACGCAACGCCCACGACCTGACGGACCTTGTTGCGCTGCAAATGCCCGATAAAATGCAGCGGCGCGCCGTCATAGGCATTTTCCTCCAGTTTTTGGAGCATCTCCTGCACGCGGTTTTCGCCGAGTGCGTCGATACCCGCTTCGATCGCCGCGCGGCAGGCGTCCGCATCGTTCATCTTGCTTGCGCCCACAAGCGTGATGTCGGACGCTTTGCGTCCCGACTCCTCCGCGGCAAGCGCGATGCGCTGCCGGATAGCTGCAAGATTTTCGGAAATCGTCATTTCAGCCAACCACCTTTCCATCGTACAGATCGTTTGCGGTGATGATGATCTCATCCCCCGCGCGCAGGGTGTAGAGCAAAATGCGCGACTCGTTCGCGCTTTCGATCTTCACCGGTGCGACGATATAATAATCCTCCCCGCGGTAGAGGACCTCCACGGGCTTAAAGTGAGCGGTAAGTCCGACAAGGCAGTAAACACCTGTCGTTTTCCCGCCGTCCTCATCTTCCAAAACGCGAAGGGCGTTGTTCGGGACGCGGATACCGTCATATTCACCAAGGACGAGCTCCGCGCTCTGGCGGCGCAGGAGCGTTGCCTCGGCAAGATAGCGGTCGGAGGAAAAGACAACGAGCCGCCGCCCGTTCTCCGCTTTTGAGATGCGCTCGACACGCATCGAAATGTCAAAGTCAAGCCCGCGCGAGAAGCGAAGCGTCACCTCGTCGCGTTCGTTAAGAAGTGCGGCGTCCGCCTCGGAAAGAAGGGCGGCATAATACCATGTGCTGCCCGAGATGAGCTTTCCCACATCCGAACGCACCGCCTCATCAGGCTTCACGGCGGCAAAGGCGGTCGGCGTCATCTCTGCAAGTGTTTGCGGCGTGAGCACATACTCATAACCGTCGACAACGGCGGAAAAAGCAGCCGGAGCATCCGCTTTAACGGAGCGCACGCTCTCACGGTTGAGGGAGTTCAGCTCGCGGATCTGCGCGGTGAGCGCATCGATGCCCGCTTGCGCCTCAGCCGCGTCGCCGCAGGCGTAGTTGCGGCGGCGGATGAGCGTTTTGAGCTCCTGCGCGTCATCGGACACCTTTTCAAGGTTGCCCTGTGAAAGCTGCGCACGGACGGAAAGAAGCTGGTCTTCAATATCGCTGTCCATGCGAAGCGTCGTCTCCGGCGAAAGTGCCGTTGCCTGTGCAAACTGCATGAGCAAAAGCTCCTCCTGCAGCGCGCGCAGCGTATCCTCGCGCACAAGCGCGTCGGACGAGGCGTAGACCGTTGCGATCGTCTCTCCCGCGGCAACGCGCGCGCCCTCGGCGCAAACAACACGCAAAAGCCCTCCCTCGGACGGGATGACAGCCTCCTCACGCACAACAAAACCCTCCAAAGCGACAGTCGTTTGCGCTGCATAGGTGTACGCAACGGTGGTCGTCAGAGGGTTTGCTGCATAGAGATATCCCTGCACGCCGAAGTAGACAGCGACGCCCAGAGCCAAAAAGAGCATGGTCAATTTTCCGATAACGGAGGAGCCTTTCATGGTGTACCTTCTTTTGTGTTACGCGTCCACCTCCTCGCTGTGCTCACGCAGCTCGACAGGATGCGCCGGAACGAGCGTGGAGATGGCGTGCTTATAAATGATCTGCTGCTTTCCGTCGGTATCAAGCGCGACGGTAAAACTGTCAAACGCGGTGATAACGCCGCGCATTTGAAACCCGTTCATCAAAAAAACAGTGACGGGAACGCCCTGCTTGCGGGCGCGGGAGAGGAATGTGTCCTGAAGATTGGGGAGTTTGCTCGTACTCATAAGTAGATCGTCCTTTCTTTTTTTGTGCGGACGATCGTGATACGCTCGCCCGCCGTGGGTACCTTGTTAGGATAACCCCTCGGCGGAGAGGATTTTTGTCGAAAATTGTAGGGCAGCGCGGAAATCGCACTCTTTTTCCCAGTAGAACCAGTGGGCGCGCTCGTTCTTGCGAAGCCATGTGAGCTGACGCTTTGCGTACTGGCGCGAGCGAAGCTTGACCGTCTCGATCGCCTCGGACTCTGTCACGGTGCCGTCGGAAACGGCGAGAAACTCCTTAAACCCGATCGCCTGCATCGCCGTAGCCTCGCGCGAAACGCCGGAGCGCAGCAGCGCGCGCACCTCCTCCAAAAGCCCCGCCTCGACCATTTTATCAACACGCAGATCGATGCGGCGGCGAAGCTCCTCGCGCTCGGCAAAAGAAAGCACGATATACGTCGCGTCGTAGCGCGGCGGCAGCGCGCGCGTGCGCTCGTTGTGCGCGGTGAGCGTCTCCCCCGTTTCAAGGTAGACCTCCAGCGCGCGCAAAACGCGTTTTTCATCGCCCGGGTGCAGCCGCGCGGCAGCGTCGGGATCGATTTTTTGAAGCTCGGCAAAAAGCGGCTCAATACCCTCGCGCTCCGCACGCGCGGTCAGCTCGCGGCGGACCGCGCCGCCGGAGCAGCCTGCGGCGAAATCGCCGCCGCGCACAAGAGAATCCATATAAAGCCCTGTGCCGCCAACAAGGATGGGGACGTGTCCGCGCGCAAGACAATCCTGCACGCACGCATCCGCCTCGCGCACAAAGCGCGCGGCGGAATAGGCCTCATTCGGTTCGGCAACGCCGACCATGTGGTGTACGGCGAGCGCGCGCTCTTCAGCCGTCGGCGCGGCGGTGCCGATCTCCATGCCGCGATAGATCTGCATCGAATCGCACGAGATGATCTCCCCGCCGTAGTGCTGTGCAAGAAGGATACCAAGGTGCGTTTTTCCGCACGCGGTCGGTCCTGTGACACAGATGACCTTTTGCGCCATACCGATTTTACCAGATCCTTCCAAGCGCTGTTGCCCTGCGGCACGCGTCGCCGAGGATCGCCTGCGCCTGATCGGGATGCACGTCAAGCCCGCCTGCAATGATGTGGTCAAACGTGCGGATGCCGAACGTACCGCAAAGCGCCTCCCATTCCAAAACGGGCATGATGGCGTCGCCCGCCTCCTCGCCGGAGGTGGAAAGGTAGATGAGCTTCTGCGCCTTGCAGATGCCGCGCCGCCCGCGCTCGTCGTAAAGGAAGGAGATATAGCGCACGCTGATATGCTCAATGTACAGTTTAAGCTGCGCGGGGAACGTAAGATCCCAATACGGCGCGCCGATGACGATATAATCGGCGGAGGCAAACTGGTTGGCAAGGGCGAACATCGGGTCGCCGAGGCGGCGCGTTTCAAGGAGTCTGTCGCGCAGGTTCAGCTTTTCCGACGTGAACGGCGCGAGCGAAACGGTTTTCAGGTCAAGGGTATCGATCTGTGCTGCCGGATGGGAATTCGCATAAGAGGAGAGAAAGCTTCGGCAAAGTTGTGCCGTGTGCGAGCCATAGCCCTTCTGGCTGATGCAGCAATCCACAAAAAGAACATTGTTCATACTCGCTTAAACATCCTTTCCAATTCATATTTTGTCATCGTTGCGCAAACGGGACGCCCGTGAGGGCAATAGCGCACCTCGCCCGACTGCACGCGGTCGACGAGCGCACGCAGCTCGCTTTCGCCGGAATGCATCCCTGCGCGGATGGCGCTTTTACAGGCGATGGTGTGGAACAGTGCGTCGCGCGCGGATGCGCTGTCAGCGCGGTGGTCACGAAGAAGACGGCGGGCAAGCTCTTCCAGGCTGCCGCTCGCCTCGCCTTCGGCGATATCGGTGGGAATGGCGCGTATGAGGATGCAGCTGCCGCCGAAATCTTCGCACAGAAATCCAAATTCTTCCAAAAGCGGGAGCTGTTCCAAAAGCGCGGTGCATTCCTCCGGCGCAAGCTGTACCGCAACAGGGGAGAGAAGCTGCTGGCTTTCGATGGGTGCGGCACCGCTTTTGAGCCGGTCAAAATTGATGCGCTCATGCGCTGCGTGCTTGTCGACCAGATGGACACAGCCGTCTTCGTCTTCGCAGATGATGTAGGTGTTCAAAACCTCGCCGGCGATGCGCCACGGCGCAGCGCCCGGCACGAGAGAGAGCTGCTCATGCGCCGCACCCTCCGCAAAAGCGGGTTCGGGCAGCGGCGCCAAAACAGGTTCGACGGCATTCTCGCTGACACGCTCGATTTTTGGCGCAGTGTCGGACGGCGGCACATTTTCCTGCATGGGCGCTCTTTCCACCGTATAGATGACCTTATCGCGCAGTGCATCGGAGGCGACGCGCGCGGTGCGCAGCTCGGTCTGTGCGCTTGGGATGCGCGTTTGAAACGCGGGCGGCTGCACAGGTGCGGCGACCGGCTTTTTTTCAGCAGCCGCAGCGTGCGCGCGGAATTGCTCGCTTGTCATGGTGCGGTAAAAGTCACCGCGCGGTTTTGCGATACCGCTTTGCACGGTAGGCTTCGGCGCGGGCGGTTTCTCGTCGAGCGCGTCGGAAACGATGTGGTGTACGGCGGAGAAGACCTGCCGCTCGTTGATAAATTTGACGATCGTTTTGGCAGGGTGTACATTCACGTCCACCATGTCGCACGGAATGGTGATGTGCAAAACGCAGCCGGGGAAGCGCCCTTTGAGCAGCCGGTTTGCGTACGCCTCCTCGAGCGCAGCGGTGAGAAGCTGGGACTTTACGATGCGCCCGTTGACAAAAAACGTCTGCATCGCGCGCGAGCCGCGCGCATTCACAGGGCGCGCGGCAAACCCATCGACGCGCAGCGCACCGTCCGCACCGTGTACGTCCACAAGTCCGAGCGCGAATTCGCGCCCGAACGCCGCGTACACCGCGCTTTTGAGCACCGCGTCACCGGGGGTGTGCAAAGCCTCCTGCCCATCGCGCAGAAAGCGAACGGAGACCTCCGGATGGCTGATGGCAATATGCTGCACGACCGAGGACACGGCAGCCGCCTCCGCGCTGTCTTTTTTAAGAAACTTCATGCGCGCTGGCGTGTTGAAAAAGAGGTCGCGCACAATGATGGTCGTCCCCTCGGGACAGCCCGCCGCTTCCACCGGCCCCGGTGCGCCGCCGGTAAGCGTCAGGCTCGCGCCCGACGCCGCTTCCTTTGTGCGGGAGAAGATCTCGATGCGCGAGACGGAGGCGATGGCGGCAAGCGCCTCGCCGCGAAAGCCGAGCGTTTCGATGGAAGAGAGCTGCTCTTGCGAGCGCAGTTTGCTCGTCGCGTGGCGCAAAAAGGCGGTCGGAAGCTCATGCGGTGCGATGCCGCAGCCGTTGTCGCTCACGCGGATGTAGGTCACGCCGCCGTTTTGGATCTCCACCGTCACGGCGGAAGCGCCCGCGTCGATCGCGTTTTCCAAAAGCTCCTTGACAACACTTGCGGGGCGCTCGACGACTTCGCCTGCGGCGATCATGTCCGCAAGCTGCTGCGGAAGCTGCAATATTTCAGCCATCGAACCCCTCCCTTCTGCGGCGGTGCAGTTTAATTCAAAATAACAAAGATGGAAAGCGCGTTGACCGCCGCGTGGAGCAATATCGCGCTCCAAAGGCTTGAAGAATGGTCATACGCCCAGGCAAAAACGATGCCGGGAACAAGATACTGCAGCATCAACACAAAGTATGTGATATCCCAGCCGGAAAGTGCAAATGTCCACACATGGGCAAAGGCAAACAGCACACACGAGACAACGTATGCCGCTATGCGGCTCCTCTCGCGGATGCATCCGAAAACAAGCCCGCGGAACAAAACCTCCTCCACGAACGGGGCGAGGACAATGACAATGAGCATCGTCATGCGCGGCGCGGCGTGTACCTGCGCGGCGATGGTCACGTCGTTGAGGTTGGTGTGTCCGTCAAAAAAGACGTGACTTACGCGGTACAAAAGCTCGTTCGCGCCGTAAAAAAGGATCAGTCCCAGTCCGACGGAGACAAAGCAGCGGTTCACATTGTCCAAAAGACGAGAGGTCGTTGCGGCGATGAAAGAATGGAAAAGGAGGACCGTCGCGGCAAAGAGCGTGTAATAGTAAAGAACATTTGCAAGCGAATCGCTGATGGTCGTATCAAGCAGCGTTTCGGCGATAGCGAAAATGCGCTCGAGCAAAAGCGGCATCACAAGAAGATAAACGATAAAAAAGATCGTTCCTGCCACGCGTTCCGTTCGATTCATCAGCGCACTCGTGCCCTTTTTTGATACTGCCATCGTTTCACCACCCTCTGAATTAAAATGCCTCGCAGAGTTTCGCGGCTATGCCGCGAAAAAGAGTTCAACCATTTTTGCCGGCGGCGTGTACGTCGGCAAAAATACTTTGCGCGGAGCAAACGTGCGAGCAACGCGAGTGCGCTGCAGCGAAGCGAAACCCTTATCGTGAAAGAACATGAGATGTTCTTTCACGATGAAAGTTTCTTATGCAATTCATACAGCATCCCGATCGCCTCGATGGGCGTGAGCGTCTCCGGCTGTACGCGGCGCAAGGCATCCATGACCTCGCTTTCAGCAAGGGAGCCAAAGCTCATTTGACCGCTCTGCGCTGCGGCTTCCGGCACCGCAGACCTTGCCGGTGCGCCGCCCCCCTCAAGCTCCGCGAGGATAGCGCGCGCGCGGCGGATGACACCCTCGGGCAGCCCCGCGAGCTTTGCCACCTCGATGCCATAGCTGCGGTCGGCGCCGCCGGGGACGATCTTGCGCAAAAATACGATATCATCGCCGCGGCTTTTGATGGCGATGTTGTAGTTGCGAACGCCCGAGAGCGCACTCTCAAGCGCGGTCAGCTCATGGTAATGCGTAGCAAAAAGCGTCTTTGCGCCGAGCTTCTTCCCGTCGGCGCAATGCTCCAAAACGGCGCGGGCAATGCTCATGCCGTCGAAAGTCGATGTGCCGCGCCCGATCTCGTCAAGGAGGAGAAGGCTTTTGGACGTTGCGCTTTTCAAAAGCTCCGCGACCTCGTTCATCTCGACCATAAAGGTCGACTGCCCCGCGGCAAGGTCATCGGACGCGCCGATGCGGGTGAAAATGCGGTCGACGATACCGATCCTTGCGCTTCGCGCGGGAACAAAGCTGCCGATCTGGGCAAGCAGCACGATGAGCGCGACCTGACGCATATAGGTGGACTTACCTGCCATGTTCGGACCTGTGATGATGGCAACGCGGTCGCCGCTTGTCTCCATGAGCGTATCGTTCGGCACGAAAAGAGAATCTTTCAAAACGCGCTCAACAACGCAGTGGCGTCCATCACGAATGTCGATTATGCCCGAATCGTCCACCGTCGGACAGCAATAATTGTATTTTACCGCGACGGTCGCAAGCGCGCACAAAACGTCGACCTCGGCAAGTGCGGCGGCGGTGCGCTGCACGCGCTGCGCGTTTTCGCAGATGGTGTCGCAAAGCGAGCGGAAAATTTCATATTCGAGCGCGGCAAGCCGCTCACCGGCGGTAAGGATCTCGTGCTCAAGGTCTTTGAGCTCCTGATTGATGTACCGCTCGGAGTTCACGGTCGTCTGCTTTCGCACCCACTCGGCAGGAACGAGGTCGATCTGCGAGCGGGCGACTTCGATATAATAGCCAAAAACCTTGTTGTAGGCGACCTTCAGGTTTTTAATGCCGTACTGCTCCTTCACGCGCGCTTCGATGGCAGCAAGCATATCCTTTCCGCCGTCGCGGATCGAGCGAAGACGGTCGACTTCGGTATGGAAGCCCTTGCGGATAAAGCCGCCCTCGCGCACGGAAAACGGCGGTTTGTCATCGATCGTTGCGCCGATACGCTCGGCAAGGTCATCGAGCGGGTCGAGCGCGGCGCGGAGCTTTGCAAGAAGCCCGCCCTCGAACGGCTCCAAAAGCGCGCGCACCTGTCCGATGCACCGCATCGACTCGCCAAGCGCGGCAACGTCACGCGCACCGGCAGTGCCGTATACGATGCGCCCGAGAAGACGTTCCATATCGCCGATGCCGCTCAGGGCAAGGGAAAGCTCCTCTCGTGCGATGGTGTTTTCAACAAGCGCGCCGACAGCGCCGGAGCGGCGTGATATCTCGGCAATATCAAGGAGCGGGCGTTCGAGCCACGCGCGCAGAAGCCGCGCACCCATCGCCGTTTTCGTCTTGTCGAGTACCCACAGAAGACTTCCGCGCTTTTCCTTGCCGCGCATCGTTTCTGTCAGCTCCAGGTTGCGCCTCGCGGTGAGGTCAAGCTCCATAAAGCGCGCGTGGTCGTAGTATTCAAGCTCGTTTATATGGGAGAGCGCGCATTTCTGCGTGCGGTGCAGGTAAGAGAGAAGTCCGCCGAGTGCGCAAAGCGCGGCGCTGCTTTCGATCGCCGCAAGCGCATCCTCGCCAAAGTGCTGCGCCGCGAGTGTGCGCGAGGCATCCTTTGCAAACGCACCGGCATCCTGACGCTCCACATGGCAGAAAAGCCGCTCGCGCCAAAGACGGGAGAGAGCGTTGTTTTCGGCGGCAGCGTCGTTTGCGACGACCTCCGCCGGAGAGAAACGCCCAAATTCGTTTTCGATGTGCGCGATGCACTCCGCGCCGTGTGCGCAGGTGACAAACATTTTGCCGGTCGAAACGTCGCAAAAGCACACGCCTGCCGCACCGGCTGAAACATATACACCGGAGATGAAGTTGCTGCGCCGCTCGTCGAGCGACGCCTCATCAACGACTGTACCGGGTGTGACGACACGGACGATCTCACGCTTTACGATCCCCTTTGCGGCGGCGGGGTCCTCCGTCTGCTCACAGATGGCGACCTTGTAGCCCTTTGCGATCAGCCGCGCGATATACGCTTCGCTCGAATGGTACGGCACACCGCACATGGGCGTTTGCTCTTCGGGCGGCTTGCCGCGGTCGCGCGTTGTGAGCGTCAGGTCAAGCTCGTCGGAAACAAGGCGCGCATCATCGTTGAACATTTCATAGAAATCGCCAAGGCGGAAAAAGAGGATGGAATCTTTGTTCTGCTCCTTGATTTCCAGATATTGGCGCATCATCGGTGTCAGCTCGCCCATGGTGTGTACTCTCTTTCTAAATTTCTGCAAGAGGAGTTGTTTCGCCGCTCCGGCGGTGAGTAACTTTTTCGCTCTTTTCATTAACGGAGATTTACAAGGGAAGTATTCCGCGCTCCGGCGCGGGTTACTTTGTCGTCAGACAAAGTAACCAAAACTGATTTAGAAACCTACGGCTTCTAAAAACTTCCCTTTCGACCGACCGATGGTGCGGCAATAGAACTCGGCGCGTGGACAACGAATCGACTGTGCTCTTTTCCCCGGGCGTTACGCCCTACATTGTGGTCGTTGATGGTGCTTGCCGTTCAAGCACAGCGCCTACACGCATATACCACGATGATGCGGGGTTGGAAAGCGTCCCCGCAGTGCCATCGTTACTCAAAACCGTGTAGGCGCACTCGGAAAAACGCAACCACCATCGACAAGCACCGCACCAGCGCGCAACGCGCGGAGATAGGCGCAGAGGCAAATTCGGCAAAGTGCGCCGAGGCTCATCTCGGCAGTCGTAGTATAGCGTAAGGGAGGTTTTTAGGAACCGCAGGTTCCTAAATCACTTTTTGGGTCCTTTTGCGTGACGGCAAAAGGACCTCGCGCCCGGAGGCGCGAAACAAACCCCCTTTGAAAATCAACTCTCTTTACTGACGACCTCTCCAAAGAGCGCCCAGGTGTTGCTGTCGGTGATGCGCACATCCTGATACGTCCCAACATGCGACGCTTCGCCGCAAAGATGCACCAGCCGCCCGCCGTTCGTGCGCCCCTGCAAGGGCCAGCGCAAATCATCGCTCGTGCCGTCGACGAGCACGCGCACGGTTCGTCCGACGTACTGCGCGTGAAGCTGCGCGGAGATGGTGTTTTGTACATCGCACAGCTTATCGAACCACACCTGCTTTTCCGCGCGGGGGGTGGGGTCTTCCATCTTCGCCGCAGGCGTACCGGGACGCGGGGAGAAAATAAACGTGAAAAGCGCGTCGAAGCGCACCTGCTCCACAAGAGACACCGTCTCCATTGCCTCCGCCTCCGTCTCGCCGGGGAAGCCGATGATAACGTCGCTTGTGAGAACGAGTTCGGGCATCACGCTTCTTGCGTAGCCGATCAATTCAAGATACCCCTCGCGCGTGTAGGGGCGGTTCATTGCCCGCAGCACGCGGTCGCAGCCCGACTGCACAGGAAGATGGAGCTGCTTTGCAACGTGCGTGCAGCGCGCCATCGTGTCGAAAAGCTTGTGCGTTGCGTCCTTCGGCTGGCTCGACATAAAGCGGATGAGATAGTCGCCCGGAATTTTGTCGATATCGGAGAGAAGATCGGCGAAGTCGTAGTCCGCGCCGAGGTCCTTTCCGTAGGAGTTGACGTTCTGACCGAGAAGCGTGATCTCCTTATACCCCTGTTCGATGAGCGCCCGGCACTCGGCAAGGATCGCGTCCTTATCGCGGCTGCGCTCGCGTCCGCGAACGTAGGGCACGATGCAGTACGAGCAGAAATTGTTGCACCCGTACATGATCGAAACCCACGCCTTGACTGTCCCCTCACGCACGATGGGAAGCCCCTCGGCGATCGAGCCATGCTCGTCGTCGATGGAAAAGACGCGCCCGCGCTCGGTATAGACGCGGTGGAGAAGCTCGGGGAATTTCCAAAGCGCCTGCGGTCCGAAAACGAGGTCGACATGGCGGTAGCTCTCGCGCACGCGCTCGGCAACGCTTGGGCGCTGCGCCATGCAGCCGCAAAGGCAGATGATCTGCTCGGGGTTTGCTGCCTTTGTGTGCGTGAGCCGGCCGAGATTCCCGTACACGCGCTTTTCCGCGTGCTCACGGATGGCGCAGGTGTTGAGAACGATGATATCCGCCTCGTTTTCGTTGTTGGTAAACGCAAAGCCCATCTCACGCAGCATACCCAAAATGAGCTGCCCGTCGGCGACGTTTTGCTGACAGCCGAACGTATCGACCATGGCAAGCGGCTGCGTTTCGCGCTGCGAGGTAAGTAATTTTATCTTATTTTGAAAGTCGCGTTGGCGGGCAAGCTCCGCCTCGCTGACGATAACTTTTTCGCGCTCCAAGGCGCACCTCCCTGACTCCTTCGAAAAAGATGCGAGGCATCTTTTTCGAGTTTTCTGCGCCCCGCCGCAGTACCCGCAAGGGGCATGCCCGCATCCGTAAGCGGCAAAGCCGCCAACGGCTGCGACAGCACTCGCGCTGCTCGCACATTTGCGGGGCGAGAAGTATTTTCTCCGACGTACACGCCGCCGGAGAAAATGATTTTGCTCTTTTTCGCGCTCACGCGCGATACCTGCAAGCGCCCCGCCGCATCCGTAAGGCGGCAAAGCTGCCAACGGCTGTGCAGAACACGTTCAGATAAGCCGGACCGATCAAATGGCGGCACTTCGCCACTCTGTTTCAGTATATCACAACGCGGATTTTAATACAAGGAAAAAGGTCAAAATCAAAAGCGAACTTTCCCTCTTGTAAAACGCAGGATTTGGCGCTATAATAAAAATTAAACAGGGCGTTTCACAAAAATAATCGAAAATAAAAAGGGGATCTTACCATGAATCTTTGGCACGACGTTGCACCTGCGCGCATCCGTCCGGAGGCGTTTTTGGCAGTGATCGAGATCGAAAAAGGCTCGAAAAACAAATATGAGCTGGATAAGGACACCGGCGCGCTGCGCCTTGACCGCATCCTTTACACGTCCACGCACTATCCGGCAAACTACGGCTTCATCCCCCGCACCTGGGCGGCAGACGGCGACCCTCTCGACGTGCTCGTTTTGTGCAGCGAGACGATCCGTCCGATGAGCCTTGTCGAATGCTACCCCATCGGCGTCATTAAGATGGAAGACAGCGGCGCGCTTGATGAAAAGATCATTGCCATCCCCTTCGAGGACCCGACCTATAACACCTATCACGACATTACGGAGCTTCCCGAGCACGTCGCCTCCGAGATCCGCCACTTTTTCAAGGTCTATAAGAGCCTTGAAAACAAGGAAACCGTCGTCAGCGACGCGTTTTCCCGCGAAGAGGCGCTCAAGTGCATCAGGCACTGCCAGAGTGAGTACATCGAAAAATATTGCCGTTGACCCGATCGCCCCTGCGGTGCAGCGCACCGCGGGGGCGATTTTTCTTTCTCTGCGGATGGGGCTGCGCCGAAAAGAAAAAACTCCCCCTCTTTCGAGAGGGGGAGCTTGCTTAAAAATCGAAATATGCGTCGAAGTTGTCGCGTCCCATGGAATCGCGGCTGGAGATATTGACAACGCCCTGCAAGCGAGAGGTCTCGCTCATCGCGAAGTGCGAGGTCGAAATATCACCGAGGATCACCGCGTTGTCCAAAAGCTCGGCAGACTGCGCCGCCTCGATATTGCCGAGGAGCTTGCCATCGATGGAGATGGTCGCGCAGCGGACATTGCCCGCAACAGCGCTGCTGTGGCTCACGCGCAGCGTCGAAGCGGAGGAAATATCACCCTTGACGGCGCCGGCGTTGAGGAAAACGTTGTTGCCCGCGACGTTGCCGTTGACTTTCCCGTACAGAAAAACATCTGCCTCAGAGAGAATGTCGCCCTTGACAAAGCCATAAAGCTCCAGCGAATTGCTCGTTTTGATCGTGCCGATGATCTGTGTGTCCTCACCGATGACCGTCACCGGTGCGGTCTTGTGTACAAGAGAGGAGGACGAGGTCTTCCAATCGTGCGGAGCAGCAGGCGGCTCCGGCTGCGGGGCAGCCTGCGGCGCAGAAACGGGAGCAGCAGCCTGCGGCGTGGGCGTGGGCGGCGGCGTGGGAGCTCTCCTCGGCATCTCGTCGACGGTATAGGCGGAGCTTTCGACAGTCTCACTGCGCGGCACATCGTTCATATAGGGACTGTTTTTCAGTGCGTCGCTGATGAAAGGATTGCTGCGCAGAGGATCGACACTCGCAGCGTTGGTGCGCGCAGAACTGTCGGCAAAGGTGCTGCCGGTCGTAGTCCCGTCGTACGCAGGAGCGGGCGTGATGGGAGCATTTGCCACGACCTCGCTGGGCGGCGCGTCATAGGAAGGCTTTTCGACCCGATCGGAGGGTGTGCCGAAAAGCTCTTTGAAGGCTTGCTTGGCGTTTTCTCTTGCAGTACCGGACATGGTAAAACGACCTCCTTAAAGTGATCCGTTTGTTACAAAGAAAAGGTTATGCGACCGAATGGTACCCGAAAATAATGGGGTACACATCGTTTGTCAGCGGAGCGAAGGTGTATCCTTCCTCCTGCAGGGTGCGGATAATGTCGGGCAGCGCATTTGCGGTGGTGGAGTGACCGCGTCCGTCGTGCATCAAAACGATGGCACGGCTCGACGAGCGGACGCCGGAGAGAACATTTTCATAGATGGCGGCAGAGGAGACCTCGGTCGCGGCGGCATCGCCGGAGGAGACGTTCCAATCGTAGTAAGTAAAGCCGCGGCGCGTCATCTCGGCGATGATCTCAACATAAACATCGCGGTTGTATCCGTTCACGCTCCCGCCGGGGAAGCGGAAAACGGACGAGCGGATGCCGGTCGTTTCATACACCCAGTTCCAAACCTGATAGAAATCGGTCAAAAATGCCTCGACAGAGGAGTATATCTTCGTGTATTCATGGGAATAGCTGTGGATGCCGATGGTGTGTCCGCCTTCGGCAATACGCTTGAGATAGGCGGTGCCCTCTTCGCCGGAGCGGTAGACAACAAAGAAAGTCGCAGGGACCTCCTGCCAATCGAGCGCGTCAAGGACAGAGGTCGTGATATAGGAAGGACCGTCATCAAACGTGAGGTAGACGGTTTTTTGCGAATACTGGAAGCTTTCCGCCGGCTCGACATACATATCGGGGAAAAGCTGGCGATAGGGGAGGTCTGCCGACAAAATGCTCTCGTCGAGCGTCTGCGCCGGCGCGTCTGCGTTTTGAGACGGCTGCTGCTCCTGTGCGGGCGGGGTCTCCTCGTCCGATTCGCCGCCCTGCGCGTCATCCTCCTGCGCCGACCCGACCTGCTCGTTGATCTGCGTATCCTCCGAGGGGGCTTCGGGAAGCGAGGCGCGGTAGAGCGTGATGCCAAGATAGATGGCAACGCTTGTCGGAACAAGGATCAGCAGCGCCAGTATAAATATGATCAGGTGCTTAAAAAAGCGGACACTACCAAAATACATAAAAAACTCCTATACTGCGCGAAAAACGCGTCGATATCCGCCGCACACAATGCGGCAGCATAAAAAGTATATATAATACAGAACCATTCTACACACTCTTTTGCAAAAATGCAAGAAAACTTTGTTGAAAAGCTGTGAAAAAGTGCGAAATGAAAAAATGAGCCGTCTCAGAGCCGGCAAAACAACAGCGAAAACGGCGCCTGTTTAGAAAAAAATCTAAATACCTGTTGACATGGAGGGCGCTGTGTGGTAGATTGTATTTAGAGGACTTTCTAAATATCTTGCAAGGAGGGACGTAATGGGCTTTGCTGAAACGTTCAAGGCGCTCTCGGATCCTGTGCGGCGCGAAATACTGACCCTTTTGCGCGGGGGGCGGCTCTCCGCCGGAGAGATCGGCGCACATTTTGACATGACAGGCGCAACGATCTCGTACCACTTGGGGATATTGAAGCGCGCACAGCTCGTTTTCGAAGCGAAGGAGAAGAATTTTATCTACTACAGCCTCAACACCTCCGTTGTGGAGGAGGTCATGCTGTGGCTTACAGAACTGAAAGGAGATGGAAACGATGCGCAATAAAAAACATTTTGTCCTCTCGGCGGTCGTGACGCTTTTACCTCTTCTTGCGGGGATCTTTCTGTGGGGAGAGCTTCCCGACAAGATCGCAACACATTTCAACTTTGCAGGCGAGGCGGACGGTTGGTCAAGCAAGGCTTTTGCCGTTTTTGCACTGCCGCTGATGATTTTCGCGCTGCATCTTGTGTGCGTTTTTGCGCTGCGGCTCGACCCGCGCAGCGCAAACGTGTCGGATAAAATACTGGGGCTTGTTTTCTGGATCTGTCCGGCAACGTCCGTCTTTGCGTGCGGTACGGTCTATCTCTACGCCATGGGAACGGCGGTGAACATCTCATATTTCGGGACGCTTTTTGCTTCACTTTTATTCGTTATTTTGGGGAATTATCTTCCCAAGTGCCGACAGAATTATACCGTGGGCATCAAGCTTCCGTGGACGCTTGCCGACGAGGAGAACTGGGACCGCACGCACCGCTTTGCGGGATGGCTGTGGATCGCCGCAGGACTTTTGCTCGTTGTCCTTCAGCTTACGGGGATGATGCGGACGTGGTCTTTTCTGGCGGTCGTTCTGGCGATGGTGCTTTTGCCGACGGTGTATTCTGCTGTGTTTTATCTGAAAAAGAAGGGATCTTGATCTGTCGCCGCCCGCTGCAGGAGGTTTGCAGCGGGCGGCTGTTTTGTTCTTCGCAGACGGATGGTTTCTTGACGGAGGGCAAATTTTAAGAAAGACTTTAACTTCCTCGTATTGTAAATTGTGCAAAACTTATGTAAAATGTACTTGGCATTTTTGGATTTTCCTGCAAAACCTCAAATTCTACCGAAAGAAAGGACGGGTTTTTCTATGGCATACACGGAAAGTATCGCAAAGAAGATCGAGGAATATCTCAAAGAACAGGACTGGTCGTTTGTTTTCGACTCGATCGGCGGAATGTTCTCCGTCGAGGCGGAACTTAGCTGCAAACTCGGCGCCGCGCTCGTCGTCTATCAGGTGACCGAAGGCGGTTTTTTGTGCTACACGACCGTCGCGGGGAGTGTGCCTGCCGATATGCGCGCTGTCGCGGGCGAATATCTGCACCGCGCAAATTACGGTCTTCCCAACGGAAATTTCGAGTTTGACTGTGACGACGGCTCCGTGCATTTTAAGACCTATTTCGACTGCCCCGACGGTGAGCCGACGCAAAAGCAGCTCTCCGACAGCATGGCGATCGGTCTTACGGTGCTCGACCACTACGGTGACGGACTGCATACGCTCATGCACACAAGTCCTCTTGCCCGTCAGCTGATCGTGCAGGCGGACGAATGAGGCACGCGCATATTTTGTAAAGAAAGAGGCGGTCGCCGTGGGTGATCTACATCTTACATACGAGCCTCTGCAAGGCGACCTTTTGCAGCGGGCGCTTCCAAGCATTCCCTTCTCCTCGCGCGAGGCATTGCTTGCGAAAAAGGGCGGCGGCATCGCCGTGCTCTTTCGCGGCACCTTTGCAGGCAGTGCGGTTTTCGATCTTTCAAAGGAAAGAATGGTGCTTCGCCACATCTTCGTCGAGGCGGGCTTTCGCCGAAACGGGATCGGCACGGCGCTTTTGCGGAAACTGTGCGAAATGGCGGATGCACGCAGGGTCGACTTTGCGTTCTCCTTCGTGTCGGCGGGATTTGGAACGCCGTTCCACCGCTTTTTGACCGCCACGCGCCTTTTTACGCTCGAGCGGCAGGCAGGGCGCAGCATTGCGCTCACCGCAGAGGATATGCAGCCGCTTTTTGCGCGCTTCCCGCTGCCAAAGTCGAAGCCTGCATACTTTTTTGCACAAAGCCGCCTCATGCGTGAGGAATTTATCGCGCATATCAGACCCGCCTTCCCCTTTGTCGCAGATGAGCTTTCCGCGCACCGCGGCTATCGGGAGGACCTCTCGCTCTGTGCCGTCACCGACGGTGTGGTTCAGGCGGCATGCCTTATGAAAGAACTGGACGGCGAGCTGGAGCTGAAGCTGCTCTACGCGCGCGGTGGAAAGAACATCCTCGCCGGAAAAACACTGGTGCGTGTGATCGGACTTCTCGGGCAGCTTGACGTGTGTCCGACCGTTCGCGTTACGCCCGCTGCCACGCAGGGAATGCGCATCGTGGAGGCGCTTTGCCCGACAAAACATGTCGGAGAGCATGTCTATATCGCATACTATACAGGAAATTTGACGTAAGGGGGTGTTTTTGTGCCTTACGATTCCCAGTTTCAAAAAGAAAGCGGACTTCTTAAAAAATATACCGGACTTCGCGCCGAAGTCAGGAAGATGGAAAACGAGCAGGGAATGCTGGGCGAGCAGGAGCGGTTGACGCTTGCGCAAAAGCAGCAGGAGTTTGACGCGCTGCGCGAAAACTTTGTCGACAAGCTCGACGCCGAGTACGCCGCGTGGGAGCAGGATCAGTTTCAGTACAGACAGCAGGCGCTTGCAAAGGATGCAAACGACAAGGCGATGAAAAACGCGAAAAGCACGAACGAGATCGCCGAGATCCGCGAAAAACGCCGCCAAAAGCAGATCAAAGAAGACAAGAAGAAGGCGAGTTCGGATGATACGCGCCACGGCTTTTACAAAGTCGTCGCCGTCGGCGTCAAATTCGCGCGCTGGATCTCCGGAAGCGACCGGGAAGAGCGCGAAACGACCGAAGAGCCGACCTATCAGGTGAATCTCAAACAGGAATTTGAGCGCATGGCTGCCCTCGCCGAAAAAGCGATCAACGAGGGGAAAGACCTTGAATTTGAGGAAAAGTACGGCGCATACTACCGCGAGCTTGGTCAAAAGTACGCCGAGGCGATGGACAATAAAACGCTTGAAACGGCGACATTTGCCATGCGCTTTAGCGCAAATCAGGTCTCCAACGTGAACGGCGGCACAAAGCCCAATGCCACGCGCTATGCGCAGGACGGGTCGAAGTGGCTGCTCAAAACGAACCACAGCTGCATCGGCGCTGCCGCGCCGAACGCCTCGCTGATGACCGTTGCCGGATACAAGGTGCAAAAGCTCGTGCATCCCGAAACGGCGATCGAGGCAATCGAAACGAAAAGCGCGGGACAGGGCACCGTTTCCATGCAGCGCATGGTCGACAATGTCCTAAGCCCCGCAAAAGGCGAGGTCGTTGACCTTTTCCGCTTCTCCCGCACGCCCGACGCGCTTACATGGGAGGAGAAAAGCCAGGTGCAGCAGCTCGCGCCGCAGATCCTGCGTGAGCACACGACCGACTGGCTGCTTGCAAACTTCGACACGAAGGGCGAAAACTTCATCGTGTCTAAAAAACCCAACGGTTCGCTGCAGCTGCGCGGTATCGACAAAGAAGCCGGCGGACGCGCCATTCTCGACGCGGGCGCGCAGCATATGAGCAAGGATTACCAGCGCTTCGATCAGGACACGGTCTATAACCAGCTCTTCCGCCAGTACGCGGCAGGCATGATGGATCTTGATCTGCACGCTGTCGAAGCGCAGGTCCTGCGCGTGGAGCAGTGCAGTGACGAGGAGTATCTCAAGATATTTGAAAAATACATCGACCAGCAAAAGCGCGACCGTCCCGACGACGCGCTGCAGATCGAAAAGAACCTCCTTCGCCGCAAGCAGACGCTGCGCATGGAATACCGCCGCTTTTTCGGCGAGCTTGTGCGCGAGCGCATCAAAAACATCGAAGGCGACCGTCCCGACGAGGCGCAAGCCCTGCGCGAGAAGTATTTCAAAACGGGCGAGGTGTTCCTCTTTGAAAACGACACCGCGCAAAGCATGAAGCAAGAGCGCGCGCTTGCCGCACGGCTCAAAGAGGAAGAGGGCGCGGCGCTTGAGAAGAAGGTCGAGCAGGCGGATAAGAAGGACGAGAAGGCCTATAACCGCCGTCACGCGCTCTATGACTTTTCCAAGGGCTTTGTGATGGGCTTTAAGAAGTTTGCGCAAAAGCTCGGCTTCGGCGCGATCACCGAAGAGGAGGAAGAGCGCACCGTCAGCATCACGGCTTCCGATTATGCATTTGAGAACAAGGATATCTCCGCGCGTGAGGCGCTCAAACGCGACGGCGTGCTTGCCGGAGGCAATGGAGGCGCGGGAGATGACGCCGCCCAAGTGCTGAGAACCGCCGACGGCGGGATCGTCACGAAGCAGACGAACGTACACGGCGGCAAGCTCATCGTTGACAAGGCGCTTCCCGAAAACGTCATGCAGCAGATCGAGCAGACGCGCAGCCGCTTTGCCGCGTGGAAGGAGCAGTCGCTCGCAGCCGCGCAGGGGCAGACCGTTGAGGAGCGCCGCGCGCAGATGGAAGCGCAGATGCGCGCGCAGCTCGAGGAGCTTCGAATGATCCACGATGAGGAGATCTTCCTCGGCGGCACAAAGCCGATGAGCCAGTACATCGCAAACGACGGCAGCCAGTGGCTTGCAAAGCAGGCGGTCAACTGCATGGGTTACGCCAAGCCCTCCGGCGCGCACCTGACGGCGGTGGGCGCGAATGTGCAGATGCTCGTCGACAGGAAGACGGCGGTGCAGGCGTTTGTCGGAAAGACGCAAAAGCACGGACTTGTCTCCTTCCAGCGCCGCCTTGCAAACGTTGAGCAGCATAAAAGAGACGCGCAGGGAAATATCATCGAGCGCAAGCTTGACCTTTTCAAGTTCTCGCGCCATCCTGAGCTTGCAACGCAGAAGACGGTAAAAGATGTCGAAGCGCTCATGCCGCAGATCTTGCGCGAGCACGTCACCGACTGGGTGCTTTGCAATTTCGATACGAAGGGCGAAAACTTCGTCATCACCATCAATGAGCAGGGCGAGCGCGTCCTCCACGGCATCGACAAGGAGGCGGCGTTCAACAAGATCGACGATCCCAATGCGCAGGTGATGAGCACGACGTATAAGCCGCACGCGAACAACACGCTCTACAACGTCGTTTTCGAGAAGTTCGCAAACGCGGAGATGGACTTCGACCTGCGTGAAGTTGTCGAACCGGCGCAAAAGATCATCGCGATGGACGACAACGAGTATCTTGCCGCGTTCGAGCCGTATTTGAATTATCTGCGTGAGGAGAAGGGCGATGAAAAGGCGGATTCTGTCCGCGAAAAGATCCTTGCGCGAAAGACAACGCTGCAGGAAACATATGTCACGTTTTTCACGCAGCTCATCGAGCGGCGCTGCGCCGAAGTCCACCCCGACGAGGCGGCGGAGCTTCGGGAAAAATATCTCGATGGATCCGGAAGATTCAAGTTTGCATCCCCGCCTCCGCCGGCGGCGGAAGTGTAAGACCACCGTTAAGAAGAACTGTCCGAATTTTCGGACAGTTCTTCTTTGTTTTTTCGAGCAGTGCAGCTTTTGAAAAAAAGAGTTGACAAACATTTCCGCTTCTGCTATCCTAACTGTACTAACACAGCTAATACACTTAGTACAGGGGAGGCGATATCCGATGGCTTTTTCATTGATGACGATTTTGATCGGCGGCGGCACATTGTGTTTGCTTATAGCCCTGCTGGTCATGTTTTTAAGCAGATAAAGGGGGGATTTGTATGATCTCATTGAATTACAGGGACGCACGCCCGATCTACGAGCAGATCAAAGACAATCTGCGGCGTTTGATCGTCTCCGGCGCGCTGCAAACGGACGAGCGGCTGCCGTCGGTGCGGACGCTTGCCGCGCAGCTTGCCATCAATCCGAACACGATCCAGCGCGCGTACAACGAGCTTGAAAAGGAAGGCTACATCTACTCGGTCGCGGGCAAGGGGAGCTTCGCCGCACCGCGCAGTGAGGATGCGGCGCGGCGGCACGAGCTTTTGGAAAAAGCTCGTGAGATCATCTGCGAGCTTCGCTATCTCGGTGTGACGCGCGAGGAGCTTGCGGCGCTTTTGGAAGGAGAGGAAGAGAAATGATCGAAGTCAAAAACATTGTAAAGACCTTTGACGGCTTCGCCGCGCTGGGCGGCGCGACGCTGACCGTTCCCAAGGGCGCGATCTATGGTCTGGTCGGTCCGAACGGCGCCGGAAAGACGACGCTTTTGCGAACGCTCACGGGCGTGTATCGGCAAGACAGCGGCGAAGTCCTCGTCGACGGCGAGGCGGTGTATGAAAACGTCGCCGTCAAGTCGCGCATCGCGACCATCCCCGATGACTGGTACTATTTCCTCCAGTCGAACGTGCGCGACATGATGCACTTTTATAAAGGCGTCTACCCCACGTTCAATGCCGAGCGGTACGAGCGGTTCAAGGACGTTTTCGCCATCGACGAAAAGCGCACCATCCGCCGCCTTTCAAAGGGTATGCAAAAGCAGGTCGCGTTCTGGCTGAGCATGTGCGTGATGCCCGACTACCTTATCCTCGACGAGCCGGTCGACGGGCTTGACCCCGTGATGCGCCGCCAGGTTTGGAGCCTTATCATGCAGGACGTTTCCGAGCGCGGCACGACTGTCCTCGTCTCGTCGCACAACCTGCGCGAGCTGGAGGATGTGTGCGACCACGTCGGAATTATGAACCGCGGGAAGGTGCTTTTGGAGCACAGCCTTTCCGAGTTGCAGGACAACACCGTCAAGCTCCAGGTCGTCTACCCGGGCGAGGTGCCGGAGCTTGGTGCGGAGTTCAAGGTTTTGCACCACGCGTCCACCGGACGCGTACACACCTACATCCTGCGCGGAAATCTCGACGAGTACCGCACGCGGATGGAGGAGTTCTCGCCGCTTCTTTTGGAGGCGATCCCGCTGACGCTCGAGGAAATTTTCATCTATGAACTGGGAGGTGTCGATTATGCAGTCAAAGACATCGTTCTTTAACGCGTCACTGTTCCGCCGCAATTTGCAGCGGTTCTGGCCGCTCTGGCTTTTCTATGCGGCTGTTTGGTTCGTTTTGATCCCGCTCATTGAGGCGGCGAACCTTCTGTGGACGAATTACCGCCAAAACGAGCTTGCCGAGGAGACCTTCCGCACGGCGCGCACCATCATCCGCAACGCGACGGAGGGCGGCGGCACCGTCATCATCTTCATCTTTGCCGCGTTTTTCGCGATGGCGCTTTTCTCCTACCTTTACCAGCCGCGTGCGGTCGGCATGATGCACGCGATCGCCGTGCGGCGCGAGTCGCTCTTTGTCACAAACTGCGTGACCGGCATTTTCTTCTTTGCATCCTCGCACCTTTTCATCGTCATCTGCTCCGCCATCGTGACGCTGTCGGGCGGCATCTTTGACGGGAAGTCACTGCTTATCTGGTTCCTTCTCACGACGGGCGAGGCGCTGCTCTTTTTCGGCTTTGCGACGCTGTGTGCGCAGTTTACAGGCTCCATCGCGGCGCTGCCCGTGTTCTACGGCATTTTGAACTTCCTTGCCATCGCCGCCGAGGCGCTGGTGAGCGCCTTTGCCGGCAGCTTCCTTTTCGGCTACTCCGGCATCAATGACTATGTCCTCGCCCCGCTCTCGCCGCTTGCGAAGATCATGACGGGGGTGAGCTGTGCCTTCACCTACAGCGACGAGATGTATGTAAACGGCGGCTACGTTCGGGAGATCAACGGCTATGAACTCACCGGCGGCAGCATCATCGCGTGGTACGCGCTCGTCGGCGTGGTGCTGTTCGTTCTCTCGTGGCTCGTCTACCGCGCGCGCCACAGCGAGTCGGCAGGCGACGTGGTGAGCGTGCGCTGGGCAAAGGGCATCTTCAAGTACGGCGTCGGCTTCTGCGCGGCGATCTCGCTCGGACAGGGTCTTTTCCAGATCTTCGCGCAGGGCAGCGTTTCGCGCACCTATGCCTCTGTTGTCGCACTCGTGTGCGTGATCGTGACGGGACTTGTCGGCTTTTTCATCGCCGAGATGCTGCTGCAAAAGTCGTTCCGCGTGTTCCGCACGGCACGAAAAAGCGCGCTCGTCTTCACGGCTGTGCTCGCTGCCTCCTGCTTTTTGATCTGCTCGGACGTGACGGGCTACGAAAACCGTCTGCCCGACGCGGAGGAGATCGAGGCTGTCAGCGTCAGCACGCGCTTTAGCGACCACTTCCACGCCTACATCAATGACGAGGAGACGATCGGGCTGCTCCTTTCGCTGCACAAGGAGATCATCGACGAAAAGCACACGCAGCGCGCGCTCTATGAGGATTACCTCGAAAACTACGCGTATAACTACGCCATGTATGAGCCCTACGATTACAGCGAGCCGGAGGACCGGCAAAGCGGTTACTTCACACTCAGCTACTACCTTGCCGACGGCAGCCGCTTCGAGCGCGACTATGACCTTATCGTGCTGCGCGACGAGCTTTCCGACACGCAAACCGTCACCGGCGCGATGCAGGCGTATCTCTCCTCGCGCACGGTGCAGCAGAGCTTCATCACAAACGGCAGCCACGACAATCCCTTCTTCCACGACCCGCAGCTTCTCGACAGTGTTGTGAACATCGAGGTATACAGCGAGGAGCACGGCTACGAGAGCAATCACACGAACCTCGACGCCGACCAGACGCGCACGGTGTACGACGCGATCATGCGTGACCTTGACGCGGGCAACATCGGCACCGGTCTTTTCGACGAGATGACCTACTGCAACATTGGCGTGGACATGAGCTACCGCTCGACGGTGGAGGACGGCGCACTCTACGAGGAAGATCCGTGGGATGGTCCTGTGATGTACTATGATACCTATGCTTACGCCGAATCGACAAAGCCTGTCGCCACAACGGCAAACAGCATCTATGTGGAGGTCTATGCCGAGATGACGCATACGCTGGATGCGCTGCGTGCATGCGGCGTCGATGTGGACGGCGCACTCGAACTGGCAGGAATTCCTACGAAATAAAGCAAAATTTTTGCTGACAAAGGGCATATTGTGTGGTATAATCATGATACCGAAGTCTGTGCCATGCACCGCCGCGTGCGCCGCGCTTTCTAGCCGGAGCGATGTGTGCCGCGCCGGTGCGGCGCAGATGATGGTTTGAAAACGAACGAGGGGAAGGACTTTCGTCCTTCCCCTCGTTTTCCTTTTTGCCGCAATGTCTGCAAAGATTTATTCGTCAAGTTTGAGAACGGCAAGGAACGCCTCCGTCGGCACCTGCACCGTGCCAAGCGTGCGCATCTTCTTTTTGCCCTCTTTCTGCTTTTCAAGCAGCTTCTTCTTTCGCGTGATATCGCCGCCGTAGCACTTGGCAAGAACGTCCTTTCGCATCGCCTTGACCGTCTCGCGTGCGATGATGCGCCCGCCGATCGCCGCCTGCACGGGGACTTCAAAGAGCTGGCGGGGAATGTTGTCTTTGAGCTTTTCGCAAAGCCTTCTTGCGCGGGCGTATGCCTTGTCCTTGTGGGCGATAAAGCTCAGCGCGTCGACCTGATCGCCGTTGAGGAGGAGGTCGACCTTGACAAGCTCGCTCGGACGGTAGCCGGAAAAGTCGTAGTCGAGCGAGGCGTAGCCCTTGGTATTCGCTTTGAGCGTGTCAAAAAAGTCGTAGATGATCTCGTTGAGCGGCATCTCATAATGCAGCTCGACAAGGTTCGTGTCAAGATACTGCATATTGCGGTACTCGCCGCGCCGGTCCTGACAAAGCGGCATGATGTTGCCAACGTAATCGGGCGGCGTGATGATCGACACTTTTACAAACGGCTCCTCGGCGTGCTCGATCACGGACGGGTCGGGGTAGTTGTGGGGGTTGTCAACGCGCACAACTTTGCCGTCGGACTTGTAGACCTCGTAAATAACGGATGGGAGCGTCGTCACAAGGTCAAGGTTGAACTCGCGCTCGAGCCGCTCCTGAATGACCTCCATGTGCAGCATTCCCAAAAAGCCGCAGCGGAAGCCAAAGCCGAGCGCAACGGACGACTCCGGCTCAAAGGTGAGCGAGGCGTCGTTGAGCTGCAATTTTTCAAGCGCGTCGCGAAGGTCGGGATATTTGCTGCCGTCCTCGGTGTAAATGCCGCAGTAGACCATCGAGCGTACCTTGCGGTAGCCGGGCAGCGGCTCCGCCGCGCCGCCCTCGACCGTTGTGACGGTGTCGCCGACCTGCGTGTCGCGCACGTTTTTGATGGAAGCTGTGAAATAGCCGACCTCGCCAGCGCGCAGCTCGTTCGTCTTTTCAAGTCCCAGCGGGCGCAGAAGCCCGCACTCCAAAACGGTAAAGGTCGTGCCGGCGGCCATCATCCGGATGTCCATACCAGGGCGCAGCACGCCGTCGACCACGCGCATATAGACGATCACGCCGCGGTAAGCGTCGTACAGACTGTCGAAGATGAGCGCGCGAAGCGGCGCTTTTTCGTCGCCCGACGGCGCGGGGACGTTTTTAACGACGTCCTCCAAAACGGCGTCGATATTGATGCCGAGCTTTGCCGAGATCTCCGGCGCGTCCTCGGCGGGAATGGTGAGGATGTTTTCGATCTCCTCCTTGACGCGCTTGGGGTCGGCAGCGGGGAGGTCGATCTTGTTCACCACGGGGCGGATCTCAAGATCGTGCTCCATCGCAAGATAGGTGTTTGCAAGCGTTTGCGCCTCGATACCCTGCGACGCGTCGACGATGAGGACCGCGCCCTCGCAGGCGGCAAGGCTGCGCGAGACTTCGTAATTGAAGTCGACGTGACCGGGCGTGTCGATGAGGTTGAGCGTGTACGTTTCGCCGTCCTGCGCGGTGTAGTTGAACGTGACGGCGCGCGCTTTGATGGTGATGCCGCGCTCACGCTCTAAATCCATGTTGTCGAGGATCTGGTCTTCCATCTCGCGCGAGGAAACGGCACCGCACGTCTCAAGAAGGCGGTCGGCAAGGGTCGACTTTCCGTGGTCGATGTGGGCGATAATGGAGAAATTGCGGATGTTTTTCTGGTTCATATCGTTACCTCGATGTCAAAATGGCGTTTGTTTCCTCGTCGACGTTGTGCAAAACCTGCGAGGCGCTTTGGAAAAGTCCGGGATAGGACTGTGCAAGGGTTTGGTCATCCATGGGCGGAAATTCGCCCTTTGCTTCGGCGTGAGCGCAGAGCGCGGCAAGATAGCGCGCATCGGCAAGACGGGCGGCAGCCTCCTCCGCATCCGCGGAAAACGCGGTGCGCGAGAGGGCGAAAAGCGACTCGTTCTCACCGCCGGCGCAGTAAAGACGGCGGAAGAGGCGGTAGATCGGCACGCTCAGACTTGCGGCAGCGGCGCTGATCGCCTCGCGGCTGCCGACCTTGCCGAGGAGGTCGAAAAGAAGGCTCACGGCGTTTATGATAAGCTTTTTTTGAAGCGTTGCGAGAATGCTCCCTTTGAGAGTCCCCTTCTCTCCGCTTGCGTCGTACACGTCCTCGGAGGCGATCATGCTCCCGTCGCGCGAGAGCGTGCGCCCGAGCATGAAGTCGGCGGAAACGCGGTAGTATTCACACGCGCGCAGAACGAAGGCAAGTCCCGGCTCGCGGATGCCGTTTTCGTAGTGCGACAAAAGCGCCTGCGAGATGCCAAGCTCTTTTGCCGCGCTGCGCTGGGAGACACCTTTTTCCTGTCTTAAAAGGGAAAGCGTCCTTGAAAATGCCGTTGCCATATCCTCACCTCTTGATTTTCTGTTTGTTTCTATTGTCAGTTTTCTTGTTTTCAAAATGCCTGCAAAAGAGATTTTGTTTCGCGCTTCCGAGCGCGAGCTTCTTTTTTGTCGCTGAACAAAAAAGAAGCCAAAAAAGTCAGCTTAGAAACCTGCGGTTTCTAAGAACTTCCCTTCCGCTATACTGCGGCTGCCATGGTGAGCCACGGCGCTCGTTGTCGAATTTGTCTCTGCCTTCGTATCCGCGCGTTACGCGCTCCATTGTTGCTTGTCGATGGAGCTTTCCTGTCAACAACCGCGCCTACTGCGGTTTGAGTAAAGATGGCATTACGCGGACGGAGTTTACCCCCGCACCTTCGGGGCTTATCGAGGGTAGGCGCTGCACTTGAAACGCATTCCTTGCCATTGAACACCATGTAGGGCGCAACGCCCGAGAAAAAGAGCATAGTCGATTCGTTTCCCACGCGCCGAGGCAAAGCGCCGCACAAACAATAGAGCGAATGGAAATTCTTAGAAACCGTAGGTTTCTAAGCCGGTTTTTGGTTCCTTTTTGACGGCGCAAAAAGGAACTCCGCTCCCGCAGGAGCGGAATAGCTCCTTTTGCGGGAACTGTCGAAGCGCAAAAGACCATCGAAAGACTATACTTGCCGTATATGATACCCTATTTTATACGATCTGTAAATATAAAAACGGTGGATTTTTCAAAAATTTGTGGTAAAATAAACGATACAGATATTTTACGAAGAAAAAGAGGTCGCCATTATGGAATTTACCGCTAACCAAAATAAAAACGTGGAGATCGAAACCTCCACCGGAACATATCTGCGCCACGCTATCCAAACGCACTTTGTCGCCATCGGTGAGGACTATATCGAGCTTGTCGAGCGCTATGTGAAGCCCCTTTATCAGGAGGGCGACCTTTTGAGCATCAGCGAAAAGATCATCGCTCTTTGTCAAAAGCGCGTCGTGTACCGCAAGGACATGAAGATCAGCCCGCTTGCAAAGCTTTTGAGCCGCTTTGCCATCCAGCACAACAGCGCCGGCATCGGCGTTGGCGAGGTGTGCAAGATGCAGTTCGCCATCGACGAGTGCGGCGCGGCGAAGGTTTTCTGGGCGGCGGTCTGCGCCGGATTTGGAAAGCTTGTCGGACGGCGCGGCATCTTCTATGAGATGGTCGGCATGGAAGTGACGGGTCTTGACGGATTTTACCCCGACGTATTTCCCGTTTACGGCGAATACGGCATCCGCATCCCCGAAAACCCCTCCGGCGTTTGCGACGAGATCTTTGAAAAAACGGGCGTTCGCGCCATGATCGTCGACGCAAACGACCTCACGCGCGACATTCTCGGAAAGGGAAGCACCGTTTCGCTCACGGATGAGCAGCTTTGCGAGATCATCCGTGACAACCCCGCAGGGCAGGATGCCCAGTGTACCCCGTTTATTCTTATTCGCAAGAAAGAAGACACGCAGTAAGAAAATAATAAAAGGAGGAGCTGCCATGAATAAAGAACAGATCAAAGCGGCGGAAAAAGCCATGAAAGAGTGGCTGGCACATCCGAATGAACTTGGGAAAGAACCGGTCAGGATAGAATGTACGAAAGAATTTGATCTACATGAGCTGCACTATTACATTTTCAGATTCAAGGCGAAGCTTTTGGGAGAATGGATGCTGGGTGTCTGCGGAGGCTACGAAGAAGATTCTTTGGAGCATTGCGGTCATATTTTCAGCGACCTGAAAAAATATAATGAAAAAACCGCACTCGAGGACGCTGCGGCGATCGTTGAAAGAATCCGTGCCTACTGGATGGGACAAGCCGCAAAGCAAGCGGAGTTCGAGGAAAAGCTCAAAGAAAACGCGGCTTTTATAACGCAGGAGGAAATACCGGCGGAAGCCATCGAGAGCCAATTTGTGAAAAGTGAAAGCAGATTTTTTCTGAAGGTTGGGCAAACAAATTGTCCGACAGGAAAGATCATTGCGGCAGACCCGCTTGCCTATCTTCCAAGTTCACACTACTCGCCGGTCCTTGCAGAAAGCATCCCTGCCGGAACCTACTGTGTGGAGGTTTCCGTTTGCAGACAGGAGCAGATCGGTATTCGTATGTGCACCGCGAGACTTAAAGTAAAAGATACAAAAGCGGTCACATATAAGAAAGCCTCGGCAACAAACGAAAGCGCGATCAAGTCGCAGGACGGAGACGTTCTTGATGGTTTCCCTGTAGATGCGGGGATGATCTGCCTGTGTGATGCAAAGGTTGCCGAGGAGTACATACACTTCCTTGACAAGTGGCACGAGCAAACCCCCGAGGGCAACCATTATGATGATTACTTCGCGGCGTTTTTTGCCAAAAGCTATGAACAAATGCCCGCTTATCAACGAGAGGGCGGAGATTTCATCGAGTGGACAAACCCGGAAACGGGCAGTAAAATGGTGATGATCGCCTCCGGATTTGGGGATGGGCTTTATAACAGCTATTATGGGTATGACGCGGATGGAGAGATATGCGAGATCATCGTGCCATTGGTAAATCCTGCAATTTTTGGATGTTGATGCGACCGAAACCGATTTTCTGACATCGAATCAAAACAGCGAATGAGCGATTTTTGATAAGCTGACAAGGGGCTGAACCATCGGTTCAGCCCCTTGCTTTTCTTTCAAGCCATATCAAAAGCGCGGCGATATCGGCAGGGGAGACACCGCTGATGCGCGACGCCTGCCCAAGGCTGAGCGGGCGGATCGCGGCGAGCTTCTCGCGCGCCTCAAGCCGCAGCCCCTCGATCGCGGCATAGTCGATCGCCTCGTCGAGCGGGCGGTTTTCGAGTCTGCGAAACTCATCCACCTGGCGGCGCTGGCGCTCGATGTAGCCTTCGTATTTGACGGTGATCTCCACCTGCTCACGAATCTCCGGCGGCAGTGCCGCGCACCCTTCGTCAAACGGCGCAAGGTCGGCGTATGTCACCTGCGGGCGGCGCAAAAGTGCAAGAAGGGAGCTTCCGTCATGCACGGCAGTCGTGCCGCGCGCGGTAAGCATGGCGTTGAGCGCCTCGCTCGGCGCAAGACCGGTCGATGCGAGGCGGCGCACCTCGCGCCGAACCGCTTTATACTTCTCCTCAACGGCGCAAAGACGCGCCCCGCTCACAAGTCCGATACGGTGTCCAATGTGGCACAGCCGCTCATCTGCGTTGTCCTGCCGCAGAAGAAGGCGGTACTCGCTGCGCGAGGTCATCATGCGGTACGGCTCGTCCGTGCCCTTTGTCACAAGGTCGTCGATAAGTGTTCCGATGTACGAATCGGCGCGCGCAAGGATGAGCGGCGGCTCGCCTTTTTGTGCGAGCGCGGCGTTCACGCCGGCGACAAAGCCCTGCACGGCCGCTTCTTCATAGCCCGACGAGCCGTTGAACTGCCCCGCGCCGTAGAGGCCGCGGATGGTTTTGTACTCGAGCGTCGGCAAAAGCGCCGTCGGGTCGACACACTCATACTCGATGGCGTAGGCGCTGCGCATGATCTCGGCATTCTCAAGCCCCGGGATGCTGTGAACGAACGCGACCTGCACATCCTCCGGCATGGAGGAAGAGAGTCCCTGAATATACATCTCCTCCGTGTCAAGTCCCATCGGTTCGAGGAAGAGCTGATGGCGCTCCTTGTCGGGAAAGCGCACAAGCTTCGTTTCGATCGACGGGCAGTAGCGCGGTCCGACGCCGTCGATCACACCGTCGTAGAGCGGCGAGCGGTGGAGATTTTCGCGGATGATCTCGTGCGTGCGCGCCGTCGTGTAGGTAAGATAGCACACCGCGCGGTTGCACGGCGGGGTGGTCGTTTCAAACGAGAAAGGGATGGGCACTTCGTCGCCCGGCTGCACTTCCATTTTCGAAAAGTCGATACTGCGTGCGTTCACGCGCGGCGGCGTTCCCGTTTTGAAACGGCGAAGCGGCAGCCCCAGCGCGCGAAGCCGCTCCGTAAGCGCGGCGGCGGCGTGCATCCCGTCCGGCCCGCTCTCGCGCACGCACGCGCCGATGATGGTGCGACCGCCAAGAAACGTACCGGAGCAGATAATGACCGCATCCACTTCGTAGACGGCGCCTGTTGCCGTGACAACGGCGCGCACCGCACCGCCCTCGGTGCGGATATCGACGATCTCCGCTTGACGCAGCGAGAGATCATCCTGCGATTCAAGCGTGTGCTTCATAATATTCTGGTATGCGCGGCGGTCGGCCTGCGCGCGCAGAGAGTGAACGGCAGGACCTTTTCCGCGGTTTAGAAGCCGGTACTGGATGCACGCTTTGTCGGCGGCTTTTGCCATCTCGCCGCCGAGCGCGTCAAGCTCGCGCACAAGGTGTCCTTTGCCCGTGCCGCCGATGGCGGGGTTGCAGGGCATATTGCCAACGGCATCAAGGCTGATGGTAAAGCACACCGTCCGCCGACCGAGACGCGCGGCGGCAAGCGCGGCTTCAATGCCCGCGTGACCTGCGCCGATGACGGCAATATCAAATTTTCCGGCAAAATATTCGTTCATGGAAAACCTCATTCCTGCCCTTGCAGTGTGATGACCGCCAGTTGCGGGCGGTTGAAAAGACGAAGCGTCGGGAATGTGTTGCCAAGCCCGCGCGAGACGAAAAGCGGTGTTGGAAAGTCCTCGTAAAAGCCGTCCGTCCACGTTGGGAAAAGCGTATGGTCGGTCGCGATCAAGCCGTCAGTCAGCGGCAATCGCACGACCCCGCCGTGCGCGTGACCGGAGAGGATAAGGTCGAACCCCAGTGCGCCGTAAGTGCCGTATTTGTCGTTTCGGTGCGCAAGCAGCAAGCGGAAGGGATCGTCCTCTTCCTGCGCGGCGATCTCCTGTGCAAGCGCATGGGGCGTTTTCTGGTCGGCGTAGCCGTTGGGGTCGTGGACACCGGCGATGACGATGCGCTCGCCGCCGCGGTAGATGCTCTCATATTCGTTTTCAAGGCAGGCTGCACCGCGAGATTCCAGCGCTTCGATCAGCTCCGGTACGTCGTGCGCCGCCCACTCGTGATTGCCCGTGACATAGTACACGCCCCAACATGCCGCAAGCGCATCGATAAGCGGCAAGAGGTCGTCTGCCGTGCTGTGCGCGTCTACCATGTCACCCGTGAGCACAACGATGTCCGGTTCTGCTGCCTCCACCGCCGCAATAAGGCGCGCGTTGCCGCGCCCGAACTGCGCACCGTGCAGATCGGAGATCTGCACGATGCGAAAGCCGTCGAATGATGCGGGAAGCCGCTCGGATGAGAATACAAACTCTTCCGTTTGCAGTGAGCGGTTGCCCCATATCAAAAAAAGTGTCAGCAAAAGCGCCGCCGCACAGACGATACGCCGCCGTGCGCGCGAACGCGCTTTCCGTTTTGCCATACTGCCTCCAAAAATGCAGGGTGGTGCTGTACACACCACCCTGCACATTGTCCAATGTCTCACAGAGTTTCGCGCCAACAGGCGCGAAATAAAATTTAGCGATTTTCGCCGGCGGCGTGTACGTCGGCGAAAATTCTTCTCACGTAGCGGAGTGTACGAGCGCAGCGAGTGCGCGCAGCGAAGTGCAAAGACTCGCAAAAGAGGCTATGCCTCTTTTGCCAAACAAAGGTATGAGAACCAGCCTTCGCTGCTGCGTTCTTCCGCGATCTCCCAGCCGGCGGCGCGAAGCGCATCCGCGACTTCCGCGGCGCGGTCGTCGATGATGCCGGAGCAGAGGAAGATGCCGCCCGCTTTCAAAAGCGGACGCACCTGCGGCGCAAGGGCGATGATAACATCGGCGACGATGTTCGCAACGACGATATCGTACTCGCCGCCAAACTCGCGCGCGAGCTTCTTGTCGGACAGGAGATCGCCCGCGCGCACGGTGTACACCTCGCGCGGGATGTCGTTGAGTGCGGCGTTTTCATACGCAACGCCCACACACTTTTCGTCGATATCGCACGCAAACGCGCGCGACGCACCAAGCCGCAGCGCGGCGATCGATAAAATGCCGCTGCCGCAGCCAAGGTCGAGGACCTTCTCCCCGCCGCGAATGTGCCGTTCAAGCGCCGTCAGGCAAAGGCGCGTCGTCGCGTGACTGCCCGTGCCAAACGTGAGTCCCGGGTTCAAAATGAGCGTCACGCGGTCTGTCTTGCCGCGCTTTTCCCATTCGGGAATGACAAGAAGCCGCTCGCCGATCTCCATCGGCTTATAAAACTGCTTCCAGTTGTTCTCCCAGTCGGCGTCTTCGACATTGTCCATCGTCATGTGGCACATTCCCGTTTCGGGATGCGCGCGTTTGAGTGCGGAAAGCGCGATACGGACCTCGGCAAGCTTCGTAAAGCCCGCGTCGTTTTCTTCCAGATAAAACGTCACGCGCGACTTGCCGCGCATCTTTTCCGTAAGCTCTTCGTCGACATAGTCCCAATACTGGCGGTTGTTTTCAAGAAAATTTTGAAAATCCGCCTCGTCCTCAATGACCACGCCTTCAATGCCGCAGTCATCGAGCATATCGCAAACGAGCGGAAGTCCCGCAGGAGCGGAATCAATGTGCAGAGCAAGCCATTTCATCGCGCGCTGCCCTCAAAGAAGATACCGAGCGTACCTGCACCGGTGTGTGCGCCGATGACAGGACCGATATAGTCGCTTCGAACGTCGGTGATGCCGTATTTTTCGGCAAGGAGCTTTTTGACGTACTCCACGCTGTCGGGGCAGTCGGCATGGCAGATGAAGACCGTCTGCGAGGAGATCGGCTCGACGCCAAGCTCTTTGACCTTGTCAACAAGATTGCCGAGCGCCGCCTTCATGCCGCGCGCCTTCTCACGAGAGATGAGCCGCCCCTCGTCGTCAACGTGCAGCACGGGTTTGATGCTCAGCATCGTGCCGACAAGCGCCGTGGTGGCGCTGACGCGCCCGCCGCGCTTCAAGTGATTCAGATCGTCCACCGTGAACCAGTGGCACTGGCGCGGGATATAATCGCGCACAAAATCGGCGACTTCATCGATCGTCTTGCCGTTTTTCTTCTCCTGCGCGGCAAGATAGACGAGCCGCCCCAGTCCGCGCGAGGCGCTGAGCGAGTCGATGACGACGATCTTCGCGTCGGGGAAATCCTCTTTCAGATCGTCTGCTGCAATGCAGGCGGACTGATAGGTGGTCGAAAGCGCACTTGAAAAGGCGACATAGATAATGTCGCGTCCCTGTTCAAGGATGGGGCGCATCACGTCGGTGAACTGACCGACGTTTACCGCCGCCGTTGTGCATGTTTCCCCCTCGCGCAGAAGGTCAAAAAACGCCTTGGAGGACATGGGCGGATTTTCAAGTGAATTGAGGTAGGTCTTGCCGTCGATGATGTAGGAGAGCGAAACTACGCAAACGTCCGCCTCGCGCGCTTCTGCCGCGGAAAGATCGCAGCAGCTATCGGTCATGATGATATAATCACGCATACAAAATATTCCTTTCTTTTAAGAGGCGGCGCGTACACGCTGCCGCAAAGGCCACTTTTATATGGAATTCGTTTGATTATACCACACAAAGAGGCGCTTTGTCAAAACTGTCATTTTCCCACGCAGAACCGCTCGAAAATGCGCGCGACCATATCCTCGCGTGCCGTGCGCCCCGTCAGCTCACCCAAAGCCTCCTGTGCGCGTTCGACCTCTGTGAGCGCGGCGTCGGGCGTGATGCCGCCCACAAGCGCCTGCTCCGCTGACCGCAGCGCGTCCAGCGCGCGGCGCAGTGCGTCTGCCTGCCGTTCGTTCGTCACAAGTGTTTCGCCCTGTGCCATGCCCGACGGGAACATCTCTGCGACCGCCGCAGCGAGGTCGTCGAGTCCTGCGAGCGTCGCAGAGGAGATGTGGAGCGTCTTTTGCTGCGCACCTTCGTCCAAAAGCGCGGGCGTATTCACCGCGCCAAGGTCTGCCTTGGAAAGCAGCAGCAGCCACGGCTTGCCCGACGCGCGCGCAAGCGCGATCGCCTCTTCATCCTCCGCCGTCAGCGGGCGGCTGCCGTCAGCAACGACAAGAAGAAGGTCGGCATCAAGTGCTGCCGCGCGGCTGCGCTCGATACCGAGGCGCTCCACCGTGTCGCCGCCTTCGCGGATGCCCGCCGTGTCGATCAGCCGCACAAGCGTTCCACCAAGGACGGCGCGCTCTTCCACCGTGTCGCGCGTCGTTCCGGCGATGTCGGTGACGATGGCGCGGTCGAAGCCGACAAGCGCATTGAGGAGCGAAGATTTTCCCGCGTTCGGCGCGCCGATGATAGCCGTTTTCACGCCGCTTTTGAGGACGCGTCCGCGCGCGAAGGTGGATAAAAGCGAATCGACCGCGTTCGCCGCAGCCGCGAGCGCCGCGCAAATTTCACCCTCGCTTTGCTCCGTGATGTCCTCATCGGGGTAGTCGACCACGGCGTAAAAACGGCTCGTCACATCAATGAGCGCGTCGTAGACCGCTTCGATGCGGCAGCGCAGTGAACCGCCGAGCTGCGAAACGGCATTTTTCGCCGCTCCGACAGTTTCCGCATCGATGAGGTCGATGACCGCCTCTGCCTGCGTAAGGTCGAGCCGTCCGTTCAAAAAGGCGCGCTGGGTAAACTCTCCCGCCGCCGCCTGACGCGCACCGGCGGCAAACGCCGCGCGCAAAACTTCGCCAAGCACGACCGGTGAGCCGTGGCAGTGGATCTCCGCACTCTGCTCGCCGGTGTAGGAGCGCCCCTCATCGAAAAGGACGGCAAGTGCGGAATCGAGCACCTGCCCCTGCGCATCATGTACCGTGCCGTAGGTCATGCGGCGCGGCTGCATATCCTGCGTGCGCGCACCGCTTGACGGCGTAAAAACCGCACCGAGGATCTCCGCACTGCGCGGTCCTGAAAGGCGCACGATGCCAACGGCACTGCGTGCCGGCGGTGTTGCGATGGCGGCGATGGTGTCCATAGCAGTTTCTCCTTTTTTGTTTCTTTCGCGTTCTATTTCTGTCTTTTTCCTGTCGCAATGCCTGCAAAAGGATGGTTTCGCGCTTCCGAGCGCGAGCTTCTTTTTGCGCTTTTCTCTGATCGTAATGCCTACGGAGGGGTGATTCCGCGCCTCCAGCGCGGACATCCTTTTTTGCGCCGCCAAAAAAGGATGCAAAAAAGGCGGTTTAGAAACCCATGGTTTCTAAAAACTTCCTTCCGCTATACTGCGTCTGCTCATATAAGCCACGGCGAACGGCATCGGATTTGTCTCTGCTTCTTCCTCCGCGCGTTACGCGCTGGATTGTCGGTTGCTGATACTGC
>JAFQUN010000102.1 GCA_017408525.1 Oscillospiraceae bacterium | reverse complement strand
GGTAGAGCAGTGGACTGAAAATCCACGTGTCGTTGGTTCAATTCCGACCGGAGGCACCATTTTGCGGGCGTAGCTCATCTGGTAGAGCGCCACCTTGCCAAGGTGGAGGTAGCGAGTTCGAGCCTCGTCGCCCGCTCCAAACACAATAGGGGCAGCAATGCTCCTATTGTTATATGGTGACATAGCCAAGTGGTAAGGCAAGGGTCTGCAAAACCCTCATTCCCCGGTTCAAATCCGGGTGTCACCTCCAAAGAAGACCTCCAAGCGTCGGCTTGGAGGTCTTCTTTTGTAAGAGGCATCAGTGAATCTCATGCGCAGATAGACAAGAAAAAGGGGGCAAAGCCCCCTTTTTTGCAGAGTTATCCCTTTTTGCCGTGTGTCGCCTTCATGCGTCGTTCGTGATCGAGGATCGACTTGCGGATGCGAAGGCTTTTCGGCGTGACCTCCAAAAGCTCGTCATCGGCAAGAAATTCAAGGCATTGTTCAAGCGAGAGATTTCTCGGCGGCACAAGACGCAGCGCCTCGTCCGAGCCGGACGCACGCATGTTGGTCAGCTGCTTTTTCTTGCACACGTTCACGGTGATATCCTCCTGCTTGGGAGAAACGCCGACCACCATGCCTGCGTACACATCGACGCCTGCGCCGATAAAGAGCGCGCCGCGCTCCTGTGCGTTGAAAAGACCGTAGGTGATCGACTCGCCCGTTTCAAACGCGATGAGCGAACCCGTATTGCGGCGGGAGACCTCGCCCTTGAACGGGGCATAAGAGTCAAACACCGATGCCATGATGCCCTCCCCGCGCGTGTCGGTCAAAAACTCGTTGCGGTAGCCGAAAAGGCTGCGCGACGGGACGAGAAATTCAAGCTTCATGCGGCTGCCCACCGGTGTCATCTCCAAAAGATCGCCCTTGCGCGTACCCATCTTCTCGATCACCGCGCCCACGCATTCGGCGGGAACGTCGGCGACCATGCGTTCGATCGGCTCGCACTTTTTGCCGTCGATCGTCTGGTACAAAACGCGCGGCGGCGAGACCTGGAACTCGTACCCCTCGCGGCGCATCGTCTCGATGAGGATGGAAAGCGACATCTCGCCGCGTCCTGCCACGTTGAAAGCATCCGTCGCGCCCTCAATATCGCTCACGCGCAGCGACACGTCTTTGAGCGTTTCGCGCTGCAAGCGGTCGCGGATCTGACGCGAGGTGACAAACTTGCCCTCGCGTCCTGCGAAGGGCGAATCGTTGATGGAAAACGTCATTTCGATGGTCGGCGCGCTGATCTTGACAAACGGCAGCGCATCGGGCGCTGTGGGGACGCAGACCGTGTCGCCGATGGTGATGTCGCCGATGCCGCTCATGCAGATGATGCTGCCCGCCGATGCCTCGGTCACCGGCTTTTTGCCAAGTCCGTCAAACTCATACAGCGCAACAGCCTTTGCTTTTTTCGGCGCAGCGTCCGGTGTATGGTAGTTGACAACGGCGATCTCCTGATTCTGGCGCACCGTGCCGCGCTCAATGCGTCCGATCGCCATGCGGCCGACAAATTCGTTGTAATCGATGGCGGAAACGAGCATCTGGAACGGCTCGTCCACATTCGCCTCCGGCGCGGGGATATAGTTGAGGATGGTCTCAAAAAGCGGCTTTAAGTCCACACCGGCAGCGTCGGGCGAATAGGATGCCGTACCGTTTCGACCCGAGCAGAAAAGCATCGGGGAGTCGAGCTGCTCGCTTGTTGCGTCGAGGTCGAGCAAAAGCTCCAGCACCTCGTCAACGACCTCGTGGATGCGCTGGTCGGGGCGGTCGATCTTGTTGACAACGACGATCACGCGATGCCCCAGCTCCAGCGCGCGGGAGAGGACGAAACGCGTCTGCGGCATGGGACCTTCCGCCGCGTCGACGAGGAGGATGACGCCGTTGACCATCTTCAAGATGCGCTCCACCTCGCCGCCGAAGTCGGCGTGACCCGGGGTGTCGACGATGTTGATCTTGGTGTCGCCATATTCGATGGCGGTGTTTTTGGCAAGGATGGTGATGCCGCGCTCACGTTCAAGATCGTTTGAGTCCATCACGCGGTCGACGACCTCCTGATTCGCGCGGTAGACGCCGCCCTGTTTGAGCATCTCGTCGACGAGCGTTGTCTTGCCGTGGTCGACGTGGGCGATAATGGCGACGTTGCGGAGTTTTTCGTTTTGCATAAAAAAGCCTCTTTTCGTGCATTTGGTCTTACAAACAAAACATTATATTCTTCATCATTTCCATTTGCAAGGTTTTTTCTTGACATTGCCGCGTGCGGAACGTAAAATAATACCTGCACCGCATATGCCCCGATAGCTCAGTTGTATAGAGCAACCGCCTCCTAAGCGGTAGGTCGGAGGTTAGAGTCCTCTTCGGGGTGCCAAAAAAGCCTTGTCCCAACGGACAAGGCTTTTTTAGACAGCCTCAGAATACATAAAAGAGAATTGCGAAAAAGTGCAGCGCACTGCCAAGCACCGTGAAGACATGGAAAACGGAGTGCATGACGGGCTTCTTCGCCCCGATGACATACAGCGCCGCGCCGAGCGTATAGGCGATGCCGCCGGCAAGCAGCAGAGCGATCGCGCCCATTTCGAAGATCTCACCAAGCTTGGGCGCGGTGATCATGATGCACCAACCCATAAGAAGGTAGCATATGACAGAAAACGTCTTATACCGCTTAAGATCGATCGCGTTGAGCACGATACCGACGATCGCTGCCGCCCATACGATGCCGAAGATCGTCCAGCCAAGGCGCGCGTCATAGCGGCGCAGCGTGCAAAGCGCGATCGGCGTATAAGTTCCCGCAATGAGGAGAAAAATCGTGCAGTGGTCGATCACCTGCATCACGCGCTTTGCGTAAAAGCGCGGTGGGATGCCGTGGTAGATGGACGAGACTGCGTAAAGCGCCGTCATCGTTGTACCGAAGATCGCTGCCCCGACGATCGCATACGCATCATGCGTACGCGCCGCGGCAATGACACACAAAACAGTTGCCACGATGCCAAGTGCCGCCCCCACACCATGCGAGGTGGAGTTGAAGATCTCCTCGCCGCGTGAATAATTTGGCAAAAGACGGTCTTTGAGCTTTGTCCGCTTCAAGCACATCACCCTTTCAAGAAATCAAGCTTATTCTATCCCGCCCGCAGACGCGGAACAAGATAAAAATTGTAAACTTTTCAAAGCTTTCGTGAGATGCTATACTGTAAGCGTCCGGCTGCGGCGGAACAGCGGCTGCGGCGGGGCATACTATGGTCATGGGGGCTGATGCGCTCCCGGATCCTGCGAAAGAAGGTGCGCCATGAGCGATCTTACAACTGCGATCATTGGTATCCTCATCCCGCTTGCGGGGACGACTGCCGGCGCGGCGGCGGTGCTTTTTATGAAACACGACATCTCCGACGCGCTGCAAAAGATCCTTTTGGGGTTTGCGGCGGGTGTGATGATCGCCGCGTCTGTTTTTTCTCTTCTTCTCCCTGCCATCGAAATGGCGGAGGAGGCGGGGGCGACGCCGTGGCTGTCTGCGGCACTTGGCTTCCTTGCGGGCGTTTTTTTCCTGCTTGGACTTGATGCGCTCATCCCGCATCTGCACATCACCGCGTCTGTTCCCGAGGGCCCGCGTGTGGGGCTTGGGCGGTCGCTGATGCTCATTTTTGCGGTGACGCTGCACAATATTCCGGAGGGGATGGCGGTCGGCGTTGTCTTTGCAGCGGCTCTTTCCGGAGAGGGCGCGGTGACGATGGCGGCGGCGTTCACGCTTGCCGTTGGCATAGCCATCCAGAACTTCCCCGAGGGCGCGGTCATCTCCATGCCGCTCAAAGCGAGCGGACTGTCACGCGCCAAAGCGTTTTCCTACGGTTTTCTATCCGGCGTTGTTGAGCCGCTCGGTGCGCTTGCGACGATTTTCCTCACATCACTCATCACACCCGTTCTGCCCTTTATCCTCTCCTTCGCGGCGGGTGCGATGATCTATGTTGTGGTCGAAGAGCTTATTCCCGACGCGCAATCGGGCGCACACAGCAACGCGGCGACGATCGGTGTTGCGATCGGATTTGCGCTGATGATGACGCTTGACGTTGCGCTTGGCTGAAACTTCGGCAGAAGGAATTTGCCGTTTCCGCCGGTTATCACACCTTTCGATGATGCACGGGCGGAGCATTGGCAGATTCTATTTGAAATCGGTGCGGCTTTGTATTACGATGAAGTGGATAAAATCCGGCAAGGAGGGCTTTTTATGTCTGTAACTGTAAATGCTCTTGGCAAGGCGTGTCCTTTTCCCGTTGTGGAAGCGATGCGTGAGATCGGGAAAATGACGGATGGTGGGACGCTGGAAGTTCTGGTCGACAACGAAACGGCTGTTGGCAACCTGGAACGCATGGCGGCGTCGAAAAATCTCTCCTCCGCGTGTGAAACGCGCGAAGACGGGACATTCTGCGTCCGTATCGAGGTCGCTGCGTGCGAAGCGTGCGGTGAGATGGCGTTTGACGCGGAGCGCATCGTGGTCGCGGTCGACTCTGCCGAAATGGGACGCGGCGACAGTGAGCTGGGCAAAACGCTTATGAAAGGTTTCCTTTATGCCTTGTCGCAGCTGCCCAAACTTCCGCAGACGCTTATTTTCTACAATGGCGGTGCGACGATCCCTGTCGAGGGTTCGGTGTCGCTGGAAGATCTCATGTTCATGGAAAAGGCGGGCGTTGAGATCCTTACCTGCGGAACATGCCTCAATTTCTACGGACTTACGGAAAAGCTCGCCGTCGGGTCGGTGACCAACATGTATACGATCGTTGAAAAGCTCGCCGGCGCGTCGAAGGTCATAAAACCCTGATGCACTTTTCGACAGTCTGAAAAGAACAGGACAGCATGGCTGCCCTGTTCTTTTATATTTGTATTCGCTTTGCAATTTGCGGACAAACCGCCGCACAAAGTGCGATTTTCAGCGCATCGCCGAGAAGAAACGGTGCCATCCCTGCCGCGAAAACGGCGCGTGCGTCCATCGCCTGCCCGAGATACAAATTGCAAACCGCTGCCATATAGGGAAGCCCTACGGCGTAGACCACGCAAAACCCTGCCGCGCAGGAGAGCGCGATCCTGCCGCGCGAGGTGCGCTTTTTTGCAAGCCGTCCGATCACATACGCCGCAGCGGGCAGCGCGAGCAGAAAGCCGCATGTCGGTTCGAGCAGATACCCGATACCGCCGCCCTTTGTAAAAACGGGCAGTCCCAAAAGCCCCAGTGCGACGTACACCGCCTGCGAAAGTGCGGCGGTGCGCGCGTCCAAAAGAACGCCTGCCATCGCTGTAAAAAGAAGCTGGAGCGTCATCGTTGAAACGCCGAGCGGGATGCGGATGAACGACCCTGCTGCCGTCAGCGCCGCAAAAAGTGCCGCCATGCAAAGCTCTTTTGCACGCATAGCATCCTCCTGTAAACCTGAAATCAAGCTGCGGTTTACGGTGAGTATACCATGCCGCGCGCCATACTGTCAACCAAAACACTGCTTTCGGTTTACAGCGGACCTTCGATGTGGTATACTCTAAATAACATATTGTATCTTGGAAGTGGGAAAACGATGAAAAAGGAAAAGATTCTCGATCTCCTGCGCGGTGCACCGGAAGGTGCGGTTTCCGGCGAGCATATCAGCGCCGAGCTTGGCATCACGCGCGCGGCTGTCTGGAAGGCGGTGGACGCACTGCGGCGCGACGGATATAAAATCGAAGCGCAGGCGGGCAGCGGATACCGTCTTGTGAGCAGTCCCGACGTTCTCACCGCGCACGAGGTCTCCTCGCTTTTGGGGAAGACGCGCATCGTTGGACAGAAGATCGACTGCCTTGCAAGCGTCGATTCGACCAACACCTATTTGAAGCGCGCCGCACATGACGGCGCGCCGGACGGCATGGCGGTCATTGCCGCGCAGCAAACGGCGGGGCGCGGACGGCGCGGGCGCACGTTCCAGTCGAAGGACGGCGGGCTGTACCTTTCCGTTCTCCTGCGTCCCAAATGCCCGCCGGAATCGCTCCTGCCGCTGACGGGACTTGCCGCCGTCGCCGTGTGCGATGCGGTCGAAAGTGTCTGCGGCGCAAGACCGCAGATCAAATGGACGAATGACCTCCTGCTTGACGGGAAGAAGCTCTGCGGCATTTTGACCGAGCTTTCGATGGAAGGGGAGAGCGGCGCACTTGAATACGCCGTTTTGGGTATCGGCATCAACGTCAGTCAAACGCGGGATGATTTCGAGGACGAGGTACGCGACATTGCGACCTCACTTTCGCTCCATCTCGGACAGAGTGTTTCGCGCGCGGCGCTTGCCGCCGCCGTTTTGCGTGAGGTCGATGCACTTTACACCGCGCTTTGCGCCGGCGATACGGCACGCTATCTTGCTGCCTACCGGCGCGGCTGCGTGACGATCGGACGCGAGGTGCGCCTCCTTTGGCGAGATGAGCGGGAGAGCGTCTTTGCCGAGGACATCGACGAGAGCTTTGGGCTCATCGTCCGCCGACCGGACGGCACGCGCGAGACGATCCGCTCCGGCGAGGTGTCCGTGCGCGGACTGTACGGCTATGCTGAGTGAGGTGTGCGATGGGAAAATGCTTTGAACTTTTCTGCACGTTCGCGCGCGTCGGCGCGATGACCTTCGGCGGCGGCTACGCCATGCTCCCCATCCTCCAGCGCGAGGTCGTGGAGAACAAGCGCTGGGCGACGGAGGAGGAGCTTGCCGACTACTTTGCCATCGGACAGTGTACCCCTGGTGTGATCGCCGTCAACACCGCGACCTTCATCGGGCGAAAGGAGCGCGGCTTTGCGGGCGCGCTTGCTGCAACGCTCGGCGTGGTATTTCCGTCCGTTGTCATCATCCTTCTTCTTGCGGGGCTGATCTCGAGCTTTTCCGATGTTGCGTGGGTGCGCGACGCGTTTGCCGGCATCCGCGTTTGTGTCTGCGTGCTTATCTTTAACGCCGTGCGAAAGCTTTGGGGCAAGGCGGTCGTCGACGCGCCCGCGTTTTGCGTCTATGTGCTTGTCCTGCTCGGCGCGGCTGCACTTGACCTCTCGCCCGTTCTTCTCATCCTGCTTGCCGCCGTCTTCGGCGCCGCGCGCGCGGCGTTCCGCACGAGAGGGGGGGAGGGGGAATGATGCTCTATCTTCGCCTTTTTCTCGAGTTTTTCAAAATCGGTCTTTTTGCCGTCGGCGGCGGCATGGCGACGCTGCCGTTTCTCTACGACCTTTCCGATTCCACCGGCTGGTTTACCCGTGCGCAGCTCACGGATATGATCGCCGTTGCTGAATCCACCCCCGGACCGATCGGCGTGAATACGGCGACCTACGTTGGTTTTACGACATGCGGCGTCGGCGGT
>JAFQUN010000101.1 GCA_017408525.1 Oscillospiraceae bacterium | reverse complement strand
GTTTTCATACCCTGTGCGGTGGTCCTTTGCAAGCGTGTAGGGCATGAAGACATAGGAGCGGATCTGGCTGCCCCATTCGATCTTCATCTGCACGCCCTTGATATCGGAAATTTTCTCGGCGTGCTGCTGCATCTTGATCTCCACGAGCTTGCTTCGCAGCATGCGCATGGCATATTCGCGGTTTTGCACCTGACTGCGCTCCGTCTGGCAGGAGACAACAACGCCGGTGGGGATATGCGTGATGCGGATGGCGGACTCGGTCTTGTTGACGTGCTGACCGCCCGCACCGGAGGAGCGGTAGGTGTCGACCTTGAGATCCTCCGAGCGGATATCGACTTCCATGCTGTCGTCGATCTCGGGCATGACCTCGAGCGCCGCAAACGATGTCTGGCGGCGTCCGGATGCGTCGAACGGGGATACGCGCACAAGGCGGTGTACGCCCGACTCGCTTTTGAGGTAGCCGTAGGCGTTCTCGCCCTCGATAATGACGCTTGCGGACTTCATGCCGGCTTCGTCGCCGTCGAGATAGTCGACCATTTTGAAGGTAAAGCCGTGACGCTCCGCCCAGTGCATATACATGCGGTAAAGCATCTCCGCCCAGTCCTGCGCCTCGGTCCCGCCGGCGCCGGCATGGAAGTTCAAAATCGCATTGGCAGAGTCATACTCGCCGGAAAGGAGCGTTGCAAGGCGGGAATCTTCCACCTGCTTTTCAAGCGCGGTATAGCCCTCACGAAGCTCGGGCAGAAGGCTCTCGTCGTCCATCTCGATACCCATTTCGACAAGGGCTTTGAGGTCGTCCCATGCGCGCACAAGGCGCATATGGCGATTCACCTTGTTTTGCAGGCGCTTGGATTGCTGCTGGTTTTTCTGCGAGCGCTCAATGTCGTTCCAAAAGCCGTCCTCATTCGTCTCCGCCTCGAGCCGCTCGATCTCAGCTTTTGCCGCGTCGATGCCGAGCGCCTTGTGGAGATTTGCGAAGGTGGCCTCCATCGCGTTCAGCTTCTGTTTATATTCGTCGTATTCGATAACAGCCATAGTGCTTCTCCGTTTCGCAAAAATTCCTAACTCACACAGTATAGCACAAACTGCCGCACATTGGCAAGGGGGATGTTTCGCGCTGATGGCAGCAAGCGGTCTTTTGTGCTGCAAAGGAAGGAAGCTTGAAACCATGCGGCTTCAAGCTTCTTTTCCTTCACTTTTGCACATTTCTTCAAATGTTGCAGCGTCCATCGTTTCGTGCTCCAAAAGATACGCTGCGACTTTTTCGAGCGTGGCTTTCGACTGCGCAAGGATCTGCTCGCAGCGCGCATACGCCGCGTCGATGATGGCTTTGACTTCCTCATCGATCTGCGCGGCGACAGCCTCGGAATAAGGCTTTGCGTGCGCCATGCTGCGCCCGATGAAGATCTCGTCGCTGCCCGATTCAAAGCTGATCGCACCAAGCTTTTCGCTCATGCCGTAGACGCTGACCATGCGCCTTGCAAGCTGCGAGGCGCGCTGGATATCGTTTGACGCACCTGTGGAGATGTCGCCGAGCATCATCGCCTCGGCAACGCGTCCGCCAAGGAGCGAGACGATCTGTTCTTCCATGTAGCGGCGCGACATATAGCTTCGATCCTCTTCGGGAAGGGAGATGGTCATGCCGCCCGCTTTTCCGCGCGGGACGATGGTGATCTGATGCACCGGCTCATGCGTGGGAAGGGCGCGCATGACAACGGCGTGTCCCGCTTCGTGGTATGCGGTGAGCTTGCGCTCATGCTCAGGTACGACGCGGCTTTTCTTCTCGGGTCCTGCGATGACCTTGATGACAGACTCCTCAAGGTCAGCCATCGTCACAAACTTATCGTTTCGCCGTGCGGCAAGAAGCGCACCCTCGTTTGCAAGGTTTTCAAGGTCGGCACCCGTGAAGCTTGCCGTTGCGCGCGCGAGCTTTGCAAGGTCGACATCCTCGGCGAGGGGTTTGTTCTTCGTGTGGATCTTCAAAATTTCCTCGCGTCCGCGGATGTCGGGCAGCCCGACGTATACCTGCCGGTCGAAGCGGCCGGGGCGCAGCAGCGCGGGGTCGAGGATATCGGCGCGGTTCGTTGCCGCGAGAACGACGACGCCCTCGTTTGCGGCAAAGCCGTCCATCTCGACAAGAAGCTGGTTGAGCGTCTGCTCACGCTCGTCGTGACCG
>JAFQUN010000100.1 GCA_017408525.1 Oscillospiraceae bacterium | reverse complement strand
GTAAGTGAAAATAAAGGTGTAATTTTTGCCGATGAAGATTTTATTATGAAATATAGGGAACAATATGTAATCGGCCAGGAAATCACAGATGCATTATCGGAAGACAGGGTAGAGGTTTTTTTACAGCCAAAGAGCCGATGGATGCGTGCATCCATCGGCTCTTCCCTTCATTTGCCCCCCAAAAAACGATATACTCAAAACCAGCGCTTTCCATTAAAAAAGCGATAGCTGACCGGCAGCAGGCGTCTTCTGCACTGTCTGCGTTTCGGTTTTCTCCGACGAATCACTGCCAAGCATGGAAAGAAATTCGTCCTCGGTCAAAACAGGGATGTTCAGCTCCTCGGCGCGCTTTCGCTTCGAGCCCGCTGCCTCGCCTGCAACAACATAGGTCGTTTTTTTCGAAACGGAGGATGATGCCTTTCCCCCGCGGCTTTCGATCAGTTCTGTCGCCTCCTCACGCGTAAAACGCGAAAGCGTGCCGGTAAGAACAAAGGTCATTCCTGCAAAGCGGTCATCCGTACGCGCGGTGCGGCTTTCCATATTGACGCCGGAATCTTTGAGCCGCGCAATAAGATTTTTCCCCTGCTCACTTGTGACATAGTCGACGATGTATTTCGCCGTGACCGCACCAACATCATCAATTTGTGTAAGCTCCTCGACTGTCGCGGCGGCAAGTGCGTCGAAACTCCTGAAATGCTGCGCAAGAACTTTGGCAGCCTTCACGCCGACTTGTCGGATGCCAAGCGCATAGAGCAATCGCGAAAGGTCATTTTCTTTCGATTTTTCGATCGCGCGCACGGTGTTTTCAGCGGACTTCTCTCCCATGCGGTCGAGCCTTGCGATATCCTCCGCTTTCAGCGTATAGAGATCCGCCGGCGTGCGGACAAGCTCTGCATCCACAAGCTGCTGCATGACGGCAGGGCCAAGCCCTTCAATATCCATTGCATCGCGTGAGGCAAAGTGCGTGAGGCTTCGAAGAAGCTGCGCCGGACACGCCGCACCTGTGCAGCGGACCGCCGCGCCATCCGTATCGCGCACGACACTTGCGCCGCAGACAGGACAGCGCTCGGGAAGCATATAGGGAGTCGTGTCCTCCGGACGTTCTTCCATGACGACGCGAACGATCTCGGGGATGATCTCCCCCGCTTTCTGTACAATGACCGTATCACCGACGCGGATGTCGCGCTCGGTGATGAAGTCCTGATTGTGCAATGTTGCATTCGTGACGGTCGTTCCGGCAAGGCGCACCGGTGCAAGGACAGCCTTCGGCGTGAGAACGCCTGTGCGTCCCACCTGCACGACGATATCGAGAACCTGCGAGGGCTTTTGCTCGGGCGGGTACTTGTACGCAATCGCCCAGCGCGGGTTTTTCGCCGTGCTTCCAAGCTCAAAGCGCGTTTGGAGGTCGTTGACCTTGATGACGGCACCATCCATGTCGAAAGGCAGCGCTTCGCGCTCTTCATCAAGACGGGTGATCTCCGAGCAAATGCTGTCAAAATCGGTGAAGGTCTTATAGGGACTGGTCGGAAAGCCCTGCGCGGCAAGGTAATCGATCGTTTCACTGTGGCTTGCAAAGCCGCGTCCTTCGGCAAGCTGAAGATTGAAAACGCAGATATCGAGCCTTCGCTGCGCCGTCACGCGCGGGTCTTTTTGGCGCAGCGCACCTGCCGCAGCGTTGCGCGGATTTGCAAAAAGCTGCTCGTCATTCGCTTCCCGTTCGGCATTCAAGGAACGGAAGACAGGCTTTGGCATATACACCTCGCCGCGCACGATAAGACGCGGGAGCTTCTCCGGCAGCGCTGTCGGGATAGTTCGGATCGCGCGGAGGTTTTCCGTCACATCCTCGCCCGTCTGCCCGTCACCGCGCGTCGCACCGCGAACAAATACACCGTTTTCGTATTCAAGGGATACGGACAGACCGTCCACCTTGGGTTCAATACTGTAAAGTGTTTCACCTTGCGTATCCTCTATATGACTTATAAAATCCGCAACCTCGTCGGGCGAAAAGACATCCTGCAAACTCTCAAGCGGAACAGAATGCCTGACCTCACCGAAGGTCGAAAGCGGCGGCGCGCCGACGCGCTGGGTCGGTGAATCAGGAGTGATCTCCTCCGGATGTTCGCGCTCCAGCTCTTCTAATTTTCGCAAGAGAAGGTCGTATTCGCGGTCGCTGATCGCAGGATCGTCAAGGACGTAATAGCGGTAGCCCTGTTCGTTGAGGTACTCACGCAGTTTCTTCATTTCTTCACGGTAAGACATAGGCGCCTCCTAACCGGCGTTGTTGAGTATAAAGTCCTCCACTTCCTCCTCGCTTGCGGCATGGAAGTAGACATAGTTTTGCGGCACGGTGCCGACGATGACCGTTTCAGCAACGGTGTAGGTATTATCGACCGATGTGGATGTTTTGAAGCCCGGGAGCAGGATGCTCACACTCACATGTACGTCAAGAATGATCTGGTGGCGCGTCTGGTTGATGCCGGCGGAGGTGAAGCTGTTGGAAAAATCCGCCTTGGATGAGCCGACCGTCTGCATCCTGACATGGATAAGCGGACCGCGCCCTGCAAGAAGCGAGGAACCTGTCAGGCTTCCGACGGGGATGGACAGCTCGCGTGTGGAGACCTCCGCAAGCTGGGCGAGGACATCGTCGAGGATCTCCGCCTGCAAACGGTTAAACTGCGCCATGTTGCTTTTGAGCGCAGTGATGCGCCCTTCACCGTCCTTTTCAAAGCTGATAAGGTCCTCATAGCGGATGTCTCCGCTTTCAATGGTCTTATTCACCGCTTCGGAGACGATGCGGTTGACGGTGTTGGAAACGCGCGCCGTCGCAAGGCTCGTCAGCAGCGGACGAAGTGCAAGTGCGGCGGCGCAAAGCGTCGTAAGCATGAGAAAAAGCAGCGATATAAGAATGATGCGAACGCGGGTGCGGCGCGTAAGCTGCACACGGCGCAAGGTCAGCGGATGGCGGCGCATACACTTTACCCCCTTTTGGGCAGTGTATGCGTCACGGGCTTTTCCCTATTCCGCAAGAGCTGCGACAAGCGACTTGAACGCCTCGCCGCGCTGCTCACAATTGCGGAACTGGTCAAACGACGCGCACGCCGGTGAGAGGACAACGTTCTCCCCTGCTTTTGCGTGCTGCGCGGCAAGGGTCACGGCATCGGAAAGCGATGCTGCGTCCATGATTCCCGGCGCTCCCTCGGCGTAGTGCGGCGCAGCCTCCACAGCACGGCGAATGGAATTTGCCGTTGCCCCGCAGAGGATAAGAAGCCGCACGTTTTGGGCGATCTCATCGCCGAGTGCGTCAAACGGTATGTGCTTATCGTAGCCGCCCGCGATCATGATGATCTTTTCGTCGAACGAGTGCAGCGCC
>JAFQUN010000099.1 GCA_017408525.1 Oscillospiraceae bacterium | reverse complement strand
GCAGTATCAGCAACCGACAATCCAGCGCGTAACGCGCGGAGGAAGAAGCAGAGACAAATCCGATGCCGTTCGCCGTGGCTTATATGAGCAGACGCAGTATAGCGGAAGGAAGTTTTTAGAAACCATGGGTTTCTAAACCGCTTTTTTGCATCCTTTTTTGGCGGCGCAAAAAAGGATGTCCGCGTCGGAACGCGGAATCACCCCTCCGTAGGCATTGCGATCAGAGAAAAGCGCAAATAGAAGCTCGCCGCCGGAGCGGCGAAACATTTTCTTTGGCAGACATCATCGTTAACAAAAAAAGGGTCCCGCCACGCAATTTATGCGTGGCGGGACCCTTTCGATCAAGCGATAGCTGTATCTTAATACATACCGCCCATGCCGCCCATATCACCCATGCCGGGGGCAACGGGAGCGGGAGGCTCGGGCTTGTCGGCAACAAGCGCTTCGGTGGTGAGGACCATGGAGGAAACGGAGGCTGCGTTTTCAAGCGCGCAGCGCGTGACCTTCGCGGGGTCGACGATACCGGCGCCGATCATGTCGCAGTAGGTCTCCTTGTAAGCGTCGAAGCCGTAGCCGACCTTGTGGCTGTTGCGGATCTTTTCAAGAACAACACTGCCGTCAAGACCTGCGTTCGCGGCGATCTGGCGCACCGGCTCGGTCAGCGCGCGTGCGACGATGCGAACGCCCGTCTTCTCGTCGCCTTCGACATTGCTGATAAGCTTTTCAACGGACGCGACATCGTTGACATACGCCGTGCCGCCGCCTGCAACGATGCCCTCTTCGACAGCGGCGCGCGTTGCGTTGAGTGCGTCCTCGATGCGAAGCTTCTTTTCCTTCATCTCGGTCTCGGTAGCAGCGCCGACCTTGATCACAGCAACGCCGCCGGCGAGCTTTGCAAGACGCTCTTGCAGCTTCTCGCGGTCATAATCGGAAGTGGTCACGCCGATCTGGCTGCGGATCTGGGCAACGCGTGCCTTGATCGCTTCGCTCTCGCCTGCGCCGTCGACGATGACGGTGTTTTCCTTGGTGACCTTGACCTGACGCGCACGGCCGAGCATGGAGATATCAGCCGTCTTGAGGTCGTAGCCAAGCTCTTCGCTGATGACCTGGCCTCCGGTGAGGATGGCGATATCCTGCAGCATCTCCTTGTGGCGGTCGCCAAAGCCGGGTGCTTTGATGCACACAACATTGAGCGTGCCGCGCAGACGGTTGACGATGAGCGTGGACAGCGCCTCACCCTCGACATCCTCTGCGATGATGAAGAGCTTCTTGCCGGACTGGACAAGCGTTTCAAGGATGGGGAGAATGTCCTGAATGACGGAGATCTTCTTGTCGGTAATGAGAATGTAAGCGTCGTCGATGACAGCTTCCATCTTCTCGGTATCGGTGACCATGTAGGGGGTGATGTAGCCGCGGTCGAACATCATGCCCTCGACGACCTCGCTGTAAGTTTCGGCGGTCTTGGATTCTTCGATGGTGATCACGCCGTCGGCGCTGACCTTTTCCATCGCCTCGGCGATGAGCTTGCCGATGAACTCGTCACCGGAGGAAACGGTACCGACGCGGGCGATGTCCGCCGTGCCGTTGACCTTCTGGCTGTTCGCCTTGATGGTCTCAACAGCCGTCTCGACGGCCTTGGCGATACCCTTCTTCATGACGACAGGGTTTGCGCCGGCGGCGAGGTTTTTAAGACCCTCGCGGATCATCGCCTGGGCAAGAAGCGTCGCGGTGGTCGTACCGTCACCGGCGACGTCGTTGGTCTTGGTGGAAACTTCCTTCACGAGCTGCGCGCCCATGTTTTCAAACGGATCGGGAAGCTCGATCTCCTTGGCGATGGTCACGCCGTCGTTGGTGATGAGGGGTGCGCCGAACTTCTTGTCGAGCACGACGTTGCGGCCCTTGGGGCCGAGAGTGACTTTAACGGTATCTGCAAGAGTATTGACGCCGATCTCAAGAGCCTTGCGGGCCTCTTCGCCGGACTTGATAAGCTTAGCCATAACGGAATTCCTCCTGTAATTTCAGATTTTAATTACTCAACGATTGCGAGAATGTCGCCCTGACGGACGACGACATATTCAACATCGTCCAGCTTGACTTCCGTGCCGGAGTACTTGCTGGTGATGACCTTGTCGCCGACCTTAACGGTCATAACGACATCGTGACCGTCGACCATGCCGCCGGGGCCGACGGAGATGACCTCTGCGACCGAGGGCTTTTCTTTCGCCGCACCGGTGAGGATGATGCCGGATTTCGTCGTTTCTTCCGCTTCGACCATCTTGAGGATGACGCGGTCTGCCAACGGGGTGAGTTTCATGGGATTGTGCCTCCTTTATGTTTATTAAAAAGAATCCTTCTCATGGATTAGCACTCGTAAAGCAGGAGTGCTAATCACAGGGCTTATGATACTGCATCTGCCGTCCTTTTGCAAGGGGGATTTTGAAATATTTTGCCTCATGCGCCAAAAATTCACATTTCGTTCAAATACGCCGCGCGAAAAGGTCTCACCGAGTTCGCGGCGGTGCCGCGAAAAATTTCAAATCATTTTCCCCGACGACATGCGCGTCGGGGAAAATTCTTCTCACGACGCGGAGTGTGCGAGCGCAGCGAGTGCGCGGAGCGAAGTGCGAAGTGCGAAACTCAAAAACGATGTTTCACATCGTTTTTGAAAATGTCAGGATACTTTCATGTGGAAGTTGCCCCTGATGTGGACGCCCTCCTGCAAGGTAAAAAACGCGTGCTCGTCGAGGTCAAGAACGATCTTCTGCACGGCGGCGACCTCATACTTGGAAAGGCACACACACAAAACGCGGATGCGTTCGCCCGTATACGCGCCGCAGCCGTCCCAGTAGGTGACACCGCGCTCCAATTTGTGCGTGATCTGCTCGGAGATATCCTCGATCGGCGCACGCGTAAAGATGAGCATTTGGACATTGATGCTCTGCTGATGCGCGCGGTCGATGAAAAGGGAGGTGAAAACCATACAGATGACGGAATAGATCGCCGTGGTGACATCGAACAGGATCATGCACCCTGTATAGAGCACAGCGTTGAAGCCGATGCTGAAGCGTCCCACGGTGAAGTTTTTCCCGAGCTTTGCCATGACAAGACCGACAACATCCAGTCCGCCGCTTGAATAGCCGCAGGTGAGGATGACGCCGAGCGCGAAGCCGCTCAAAATGCCGCCGACAAGGCAGTTTGCAAGCCGTTCCGAAAGAAACGGCACGGCGGGTGCGGGGATGACAGCGAGGAAAAAGGACGAGATCGCCGTACCGACGACCGTTCGCATAACGAACGGGCCGCTCACGATGCGCCACGCGATAATGAGGATCGGCACATTCACGATCCAGTAGAGGACACCCGCAAGGTCAAACGGCACACTGACGCCAGCCTGCACAAGAAGCGTTCGCAAGACCTGGCAAAAGCCGAGAAGACCGCCTGTATAAAGCCCCGCCGGAACGACGAACAGGTTCACGGACGCGGCGTAAACGATCAGTGCCGCGAAAGCCGCGAGAAAACGCGTGCGCGGATTTTTTTGAAGTGTGTTGAGCATGGGGATCCTTCCTTTCATGTGCTGC
>JAFQUN010000098.1 GCA_017408525.1 Oscillospiraceae bacterium | reverse complement strand
TGCGCGCAAAAATGCGCGAGATCGAAAACAACAAGGACGCGACCGCTGCCGAGCAGGATCTTCTTACGACGCTTGAAGTCTGCTATGAGTTCTATCTTCGCGGCTTTCGCTTCGAGACGATCAACATTTATGAGTCTGAAGCGGTGAGCTTCAAGATCGTCGATGGGGGACTGCTTCTTCCGTTCATCTCCGTCCACGGACTTGGCGAGGCAGCGGCGCGCGATACGGTCGAAAAGCGAATGGGACAGCGCTTTATCTCCGTCGAAGAATTTTCCATCTGCTGCAACAAGCTCTCAAAGACGCATATCGAACAGCTCAAAGAGCTTGGCTCTTTCGCCGGCATGGCAGAAACGAGCCAGCTGACACTGTTTTGAGTCGAAAAAGGTGCTTTGCACCTTTTTCAAGTTTTTTGCACGGCGATGCGGAGACTTTTTGAAAAGCAAAAGGCGCGGAATATATTCCGCGCCTTTTGCTTATATTGATTTCTTTATAAACCCGATCGCGTTTTTTTCCAGTCGCGAGACCTGTGCCTGCGAAATACCGATCTCGCCGGAAACTTCCATCTGCGTTTTTCCGTCGTAGAAACGCAGCGCAAGGATGTGCTGCTCGCGCTCAGAAAGCTGCGCAAGCGCCTCCTTGAGCGCGATCTGCTCAAGCCAGTTTTCGTCGGTGCTGCGGTCGTCGCGCACCTGGTCCATTACGCAGATAGCGTCCCCGCCTTCGGAGTAGATCGGATCGAACAGGGAAACGGGGTCGCTGATCGCCTCCATCGCAAAGACGACCTCCTGCCGCTCGATGCCGAGTTCTCGCGCAAGCTCCTCTACCGTCGGCTCACGCTGCGTCGCGGTCGTCAGCTTCTCGCGCGCCTGCAAAACGCGGTAGGCGGTGTCGCGCATACTGCGGCTGACGCGAATGGCGCTGTTATCGCGCAGATACCGCCGAATCTCACCGATGATCATTGGCACGCCGTAGGTCGAAAACTTCACGCTTTGCGAAAGGTCAAAATTGTCGATCGCTTTGATAAGTCCCACGCAGCCGACCTGAAAAAGATCGTCGAGGTTCTCGCCGCGCGAGGTAAACCGCTGCAAAACGGAGAGCACGAGCCGGAGATTTCCCATCACAAGCCGTTCCCGTGCTGCTGTGTCACCTGATTGCGCGCGCTCTAAAAGCGCTTTCATCTCGTCGCTTTTGATCGTTTCAAGCTTCGCCGTGTTTACGCCGCAGATCTCTACCTTACCCTGCACCAAACGCGCCTCCTTGCCGAAAAACTGCGTTCAGTATTGCCGATAGGGCTTTCAAATATTCACCTGTGCATAGGACGTGCCGCGTGCGCAATAGTTATAGAGGGAGGCGAAGGGAGGGAAAGCGATGCAGTGTCGACTGACAGACCTGCACAGCAAGGAAGTCATCAATATCCGTGACGGCTGCCGCCTCGGCTATGTCGGTGATATAGAGCTGCGTCTTCCGGAAGGCGAGGTGAGCGCGGTCATCGTTCCCGGTCCACTGCGTTTTTTTGGACTTTTCGGGCGTGGAGAGGAGTATTACATTCCGTGGGAGTGCCTAAAGCAGGTAGGGGATGATGTGATTTTGGTCGACCGCGAGTTTCCGCACCGCGAAACGGCGACCGTGCGGCGGCGCAGGCGGTAACGAACCTCGAAAAGATGCTTTGCATCTTCTTCGAAATGCACCATTTGAATAAGACTTGCAAAATTTACACATTTTTTCGCAAAAAAGAGTTGCAATCTAACATAAAATGTGGTAACATTCTACGGTATTCCGCACGGGGGCGGACTTTCGGTCGGTGCCGAAACGGTTGGCCGGAGGGAGGAACCCCTCGGAGGCAAAAACTGAAACATTAAAGGAGAAACAACAAAATGGCAAACCAGAACGTCGTATCCATGAAGGCTCTGCTTGAAGCAGGCGTCCACTTCGGTCACCAGACCCGCCGCTGGAACCCCAAGATGGCTCCCTATATCTACACGGAGCGCAACGGCATCTATATCATTGACCTGCAGAAGACCGTCAAAAAGCTTGAGGAAGCGTACAACTTCGTTCGCCAGCTTTCCGAAAACGGTGAGAGCATCCTCTTCGTCGGCACGAAGAAGCAGGCGCAGGAAGCGATCAAGGAAGAGGCTCTTCGCTGCAATATGTTCTATGTCAATGCCCGCTGGCTCGGCGGCATGATGACCAACTTCAAGACCATGCGTACCCGCGTTGACCGCCTCAACCAGCTCAAGAAGATGCAGGAAGACGGCACGTTCGACATGCTTCCCAAGAAGGAAGTTATGAAGCACCTCGGCGAGATCGAGAAGCTCGAGAAGTACCTTGGCGGCGTCAAGGAAATGAGAAAGCTCCCCGGCGCACTCTTTATCGTCGATACCCGCAAGGAGCGCAACGCCATCGCTGAGGCGCACAAGCTCGGTATCCCCGTTGTCGCTATCGCCGACACCAACTGCGATCCCGAAGAGATCGACTATCCCATCCCCGGCAACGATGACGCCATCCGCGCCATCAAGCTCATCGCCTCCGTCATGGCGAACGCCATGGTCGAGGGTCGCCAGGGTGAGCAGGTCGAGACCGAGACCGCTGCTGAGGCTGCTGCCGAATAAAATACCGAAACCTTAAAAGGGGGGCAGGGAAGACCCCTGCTCCCTTTCTCTTATACAAAATAACTGGAGGATAAAATAATGGCTTTTACCGCTACTGATGTTAAGAACCTGCGCGAGATGACTGGCGTTGGCATGATGGACTGCAAGAAGGCGCTTGCCGCGTCCGACGGCGACATGGATAAGGCGATCGAGTGGCTGCGTGAGAAGGGCATGGCTGCCTCCGCGAAGAAGGCCGGACGTATTGCTGCCGAAGGTATGGCATACGCTGCCGTCATCGACGGTGTTGGCGTCGTGGTCGAGGTCAATGCCGAGACGGACTTTGTCGGCAAGAACGAAAAGTTCGTCGACTTCGTCAAGGGCGTTGCTGCGACCGTCGCTTCCGTGAACCCCGCTGACCTCGATGCGCTCCTTGCTGCCAAGTATATGGGCGGCGAGCTGACTGTCGAGCAGCAGCAGCAGGAGATGGTCCTCGTTATCGGCGAGAACATCAAGGTTCGTCGTTTTGCCCGCTTTGCCGAAGGCGTTTCCGTTCCCTATATCCATGCCGGCGGCAAGATCGGCGTTCTCGTCAATCTTGAAGTTTCCGGTGAGGCGACCGATAAGGTCGTTGAGATGGGCAAGGATCTTGCCATGCAGATCGCGGCGCTCAATCCTTCCTTCCTCGACAAGTCCCAGGTCGATCAGGCTACGCTCGATAAGGAGCGCGAGATCCAGCTTGCCATCGCTCTTGCCGAGAACGAGAAGGCTGCCAAGCCCAAGCCCCAGAACATCATCGAAAAGATGGTCGATGGCCGTATGGCGAAGTACTACAAGGAAAACTGCCTCATGCAGCAGGAGTTTGTCAAGGACAGCAGCATGACGGTCGAGCAGTACGTCGCATCCGTTGCGAAGGAAACGGGTCTTTCCATTTCTCTCAAGGATGCCGTCCGCTTTGAAAAGGGCGAGGGCATCGAGAAGAAGCAGGAAGACTTCGCTGCCGAGATCGCATCCCTTGTTAAGTAATTTAACTTCACGGGGAGTTGTCGAGGGGCTTTGCTCCTATCAATAAAAACGAACACGCAGTATTTGGATGTTTCCGAATACTGCGTGTTTTTTCTTTAAGATCAGCGATAAAATGCCAAAAACATGTGGAAAATTGCTACTATTTATGTTATACTTTTTTGCAATAATCAGTAAAAGTAAACTTACAAAAAAGTATACTATTTTGTTGAAGGGGAAATTCCGCATGGTCTACACGGAAAGAGAAAAGCTGACAGTGATCGAATTGTCAGAGGAGAAAGATATATTGACCTTTGATGAGCTGGAGGCTGTGCTGTGGGGTAGACCCTCCAATATGGTATATGCGGAACTGTCGGGTCTTCTCTATGGGATCGTCAGCATGGGACGTGTTCGCAGGGCATACGAAGCGGGCAAAAATTATGTTGAGATCAGCAAACGCTTTACTCGCATCCAATCCGGAGAATATATGCGCGCGCGGCAGATCTTCAAGGAGAAGGAAAACATAAACGCCATCCCCGTGATCGATGAGAAGGGGAGACTTCTTGGAGATTACATACGGTGGGACGACATGGTTCGTTCGGAATGTCTACCCCATCGTTTTAATAAAAAATATATTGGCGCTGCCTTGACAAATGTTTGCAAACATGCGGTCCTTGTCAAACCGTGCGGCATTTTTGAAAGAAAGCAGCGGCTGTTTGCTGTTTGGAAAAATATTTTGGAAACATATATGGAGAGCGTCGAGGTCGTTGAAAGAGAGCACTTGCCCGCGTTTTCCGACAAAGACGATGTGACGGTTCTTTTTACGGATACAGATGAGCAGAACGGGATCGCAACGTTATTCCACGCTATATTAAAAAAGCCGATCAAAAGAATGTTTACTTTCAAAGAGCTTTCGCAAAGACTTTCTCTTGCGCAAGATGACCTTGTCTTTTTTGATACGCACTACGAAAGAGCTAAAAGATTTCTTGAAGATCAGGGCATACACTTTTTGTCGGTTGGATTTGAAGAGAACGAACGCGGGTATCTTGGGCAGTTTCAAGCAAAGTTAGACCAAAAATATAAGCAAACGGGCGAAACAAAAAGCACAAGACTCCTCCCGCAAGCGAAGGCATCTTTTTTCGGAGAGATATACAACGATGAGTATGAAAAAGGCTTTTTTCCACCTCTTTGGCCCCTCGTTTTCCAAAACGGCGTTTATAGACCCGAGGACCGTGACTTGCCGCTTTTTCATGTACACGACGGTGAACGGCTGACGGTCGGTCAGCCTGAAGTCCATGAGCGCTGTGTATATATGTACGGACCGTGTACGGTCTTTGGTTTGTATGCCGAGGATAAGCATACGATAGAGAGTTGGCTTCAAGATCGTCTTAATTCTGCCGGACAGCCGTGTAAGGTTGTAAATTATGGAATAATTGCCGCTCTCGGTGATATATCTGCATGGGTCATAATCGCAGCTACGCCTCTGAAAAAAGGGGATATTGTGATCGTGTTGAACTATGAAAATAGTGCGATGGGCAACGCAGACATCAACCTTACAGACGTTCTTGAAAAAAACGACCTTCCGACAAGTTGGTTTGTGGATGCACCCTACCACTGCAACTATAAAGTCAACAAGCACTATGCCGATGCCATATACGATGCGATCCTGCCCATTCTCCAGGAACCTGTGAGCGGGCGCGAATCGATAGAAATGGCAGAAATGGATTTTAGAAATTCGCTCTATATAAACAGAAATTTCGGTGACTTCGACCCATCCGCTCATGGAACGATCGGCTCCATTGTGATGAACTGCAACCCTTTTACCTTCGGACACCGGTATCTGATTGAGAGCGCGCTGAAAATGGTCGACCATCTCATCATTTTCGTTGTCGAGGAAGACCGGTCGCTGTTCACGTTTGAAGAACGTTTCGCTATGGTGAAAAACGGCGTCGCCGATCTCAAGAACGTTTCAGTCGTACCGAGCGGCAGCGCTATCCTTTCTCAGGCGACGTTCCCGGAATATTTCGTGAAGGTGCTCGATGAGAACATCGTTCAAAACGTGGAAAACGACATCACGATTTTCGCAGAAAAAATCGCGCCAAAGCTGAACATTACGTATCGTTTTGTGGGTGAGGAGCCGGAAGACGCTGTTACAAACGAGTACAACAGTGCGATGAAGCGGATCCTGCCTGCGCACGGAATCAAGCTGGTCGAGATCCCGCGCATCGAAACGGAAGGGCGGATCATCAGCGCAACCTCTGTGCGCAAATGCCTCGAAGAGGAGAATTACGAGAAACTGGACTCACTGGTTCCGGAATCGACAAAACGGCTCCTGTTTTTGAAAAACGAATAGATTGCTCCCATCGATCCGGCAGCTATGACCAACACCACACCCCTACCCATTGGACCGTCCTGCTTTTTCCGCAGGACGGTCTTTTCCGATCTGCTTTTGCAGGAATATTGAAGGAAAAATTGCAAATCTTCTTGTAAAAGGCGGAAGAGTTTGGTATAATGTATCTATATTTTGGCTCATTATGAAGCAAAGCGAAGGAGAAGCTGCGTTGCACTACCTTTCAAATCTTTGGAATGAACTTGATATCTCTGCCATTGGCGCTCTTGCGCTGCGCCTTGTGTCGGTTTTTTTGTGTTTGAGCGTCCATGAAACGTGCCACGGGCTTGCTGCCTATGCGCTTGGTGACCCGACAGCGAAGAGGCAGCACCGGCTGTCACTTAACCCGCTGCACCATATTGACTGGTTTGGTCTTGCGGCGATGGTTTTGTGCGGTTTTGGTTGGGCGAAGCCTGTGCCGGTCGACGCGCGCTATTTTAAGCGCCCCAAAAGCGGTATGGCGCTCACGGCGCTGGCGGGTCCTGTTTCCAATCTGCTGCTTGCCGCACTGCTCTTGTTCGGTGCAAGGTTTATCTATTACGGCGATACATACACGCCGGCGGTCGCCCTGCTTTTTGATTTTCTGCTGTCGACAGCGGCACTGAGCATCGGTCTTGGCGTATTCAATCTTGTGCCGCTCCCGCCGCTCGACGGGTCGAAGGTCGCCGCTGCCGTTCTGCCGGATGCGATGTATATCCGCTGGATGCGCTTTGAGCAGGTCGGGATGCTGCTTGTTTTTGCGCTTGTGATGCTCGGCATCGGTGATGGCGCGCTCTCAAAAGCGATCAACACGGTATATGCTTTTTTTGTCGACCTTATCATTTTGAGGTAAAAAATGGACAGTCCTATTTTCAAACTCGAAGGCGTCGTGCATGAGCGCGCGGCGGAGGCGATGACCGACTTTGAAGGTCCGCTCGACCTCATTTTGTTCCTTTTGAGCAAAAACAAAATCGAAATACAGGATATTCCCATCGCGCTCATCCTTGACCAGTACCTCGCGTATCTGGAGCTGCGAAAGCAGATGGATCTTGAGGTCGCAAGCGAATTTGTCACGATGGCAGCGCATTTGATGTATATCAAAACGCGAATGCTCTTGTCTATTGAAGACGAGGAAGCGGCAAACGAGATGGATCAGCTCATCAAATCGCTTGAAGAGCGGCGGCAAAAGGAGACGTATGTCCGTATCCGCGCGCTTGCTGAGCGGCTTGGTCCGATGAGCGAGTTTGGGCGCAACATCATGACCAAAAATCCGGAGCCGATGGAGCGCGGAAAGATCTACGACTACGATCACGAGGCGCAGGATCTTGTGGAGGCGATGGAAAGCCTGAACGAACGCACCGGCGACCGCAGACCGCCGAGCACGGAAGCGTTTCAAGAGATCGTCCGCCGCGAACCGTACTCTGTCGCCGACAAGGCGGGGGAGATATTGCGTCGCCTGCGCGATTTTGGTGTGACGCGCTTTTTGCTCCTTTTCCGCGGCAGCCGCAGCCGCAGCGAGATCGTTGCGACTTTCATGGCAGTCTTGGAGCTTTGCCGCGCGCGTGCGATCCGCCTCGCCGGCTCGGAGACGGACTGTACCGTGACCTGCGAAAAGGACGCGCCGGAAACTTTGGAACTGTGAGGAGTCACCTATGACCGACGATATTTTGGAAATGCGTGATATAGAGTCTGCCGTCGAGGGAATACTATTTGCCTCCGGCGAGAGCGTGCATATCGATCGCATCTGCCTTGCACTCTCGCTCGACCGCACGTCGGTCGAGACGGTATTGCAAAAACTCGGCGATTTTTACTCGTATGAGCGGCGTGGGATCCGCCTCATTCGCATGAACGACAGCTATCAGCTCTGTTCCGCACCGGACTACGCAGACATCATCCGCCGCGCGTTTGAGATCCGAAAGCCCGCAAAGCTCAGCCAGCCTGCGCTTGAGGTTTTGACCATCATCGCCTATTACCAGCCAACCACCCGTGCGTTTGTCGATCAGGTGCGCGGGGTGGACAGCTCGTATACGATGAGCCTTTTGACCGAGCGCAAGCTCATCGAAGAGTGCGGCAGACTGCAGGTTCCCGGCCGCCCGCACCTTTATCGCACGACGAAGGAGTTCCTTCGCGTCTTCCATCTCAGCTCGCTTGATGAACTGCCCGAACTTCCCGGCGCTGACGCGGATGGACAGCTTCGCATCGGTGAGGATGGTCTGATCGCACAGCCGGAAGTGCTTGAAACCGAGGAAGAAACTGTTTCTGCGCTTATATAGCGCACAAACAGACGAAAAAAGAAGGGAGGGGGACGCTTGATCGGACTGATCATTCTTGGCATACTTTTACTGCTGATCCTGCTGGTGCTTTACACCCGCGTCGGCGTTCTCATCCGTTTCGGGGATGCGACGACTTTTACGCTCACTGTGGGGCGGTTCAAAAAATCGCTTGCGAAGAAGGATGCATCGCAAAAAAAAGGTGCATCGCAAAAAAAGGGTGCAGCGAAAAAACCGGAAAAGAAGAAAAAGGCCGCATCTTCCAAAAAGACAAAGCCGAAAAAGCGGCTTCCGCGTCCGACGTGGGAGGAGGTACTCTCCTTGATCGACGCTGTGCGTGCGGCGCTTGCAAAGGCACTTTTGAAAACACGCGGGCGCATCCGTATCGCACCGCTCGATGTGTATGTGTGCTTTGGCGGGGAGGATAAGGCGAAGACGGCGCAAAGCTATGGTATCGCAAATGCTGTCTGCGCCGCTGTGATGCCGAAAGTGCGCGCGCTTTTGAGTATTCCGCGAAACGATATCCGCTTTTCGCTCGACTTTGAAAATGATGAGACGACTGCCTCCGGCGTGGTTGGCATTTCCATCCTCCCCATCCATGCGCTTATCATCGCGTTTGCGCTTGCAAAGCCGCTTTTGCGATGGTTTTTAGCTTTCCGAAAAGCCCACAAGGACAACGCGCAGCCCGACGCGGCTGAGCAGAAATCTGTTACTAATGATGCTGCGGCATAAGAAAGGAAGTATAAATTATGGATAGCACTTTCCCGAAAAAGAATGAACTCAAGGATCTGATGGAGACGACGATGACCCACATCCGTGACATGGTCGACTCCAACTCCATTGTCGGCGAGCCCATCACTACGCCCGACGGTGTGACGGTCATCCCCATTTCCAAAATGTCCTTTGGTTTCGGCACAGGCGGCGGAAATAAAACCGCGTCCGGCAAGGACGGTTTCAGCGGCGGCGGCGGTGCGGGCGTTTCCATCAACCCCGTTGCATTCCTCGTTATCCGCGACGGTATCGTGCGCGTGATGCCTGTTGCAGTTCCCGCCGCCGGTACGGTCGACCGCGTGATCGAACTGGTCCCGCAGATCATCGACCGTGTCGAGGGCTTTGTGGAGAAGAAAAAAGAGAAAGAACTCTTTTGACCGGCATATAATGGAGTCACCCGAAAAGAAAGGATGATTCCATGCGCCGTATCGTTTGTGTGATTTTGTGTGTCTTTTTTCTGGCAAGTATTATAACTTGCCATGCATTGCAGCCAAATGTTTCCGCATCGTCTTATGCACTCTATGATGCCAAAAGCGGGGAGCTTTTGTCCGCACATGACGAAAACACACGCCGTGCCATCGCAAGTACCACGAAGGTCATGACAGCACTTGTTGCGCTGGAAGCGTCATCGCTTTCGGAGCAGGTCGCCGTCCGTGAAAGCCACATGGTCGAGGGGTCATCCATGCATCTTGTGCCGGGTGAGGTGCTTTCGATGGAAACGATGCTCTACGGACTTTTGCTTGCCTCCGGAAACGACGCGGCGCTTGCCATCGCGGAGCACTGCTGCGGCAGCGTCGAGGCGTTTGTCGGGCGCATGAACGAAAAGGCTGCGGCACTCGGGCTTGCGGACACATCGTTTGCCAATCCGAACGGACTCGATGCGCAGGGGCATTATTCAACGGCACGCGATATGGCCGTTTTGACCGCCCACGCGATGGAACACCCGACATTTGCGCGTATCGCATCGACCGTGTGCGTGGTCGTCGGCGGCAGAACATTTGCAAATCACAACAAATTGCTCACAAGCGTTGACGGCTGTATCGGCGGCAAGACCGGCTATACTTCAAAAGCAGGTCGAACGCTTGTAAGCTGTGCCGAGCGCGGTGGTATGCGCCTTGTTGCGGTGACATTGAATGATGGCGATGACTGGCGCGACCATGCCGCGCTGTATGAATACGGCTTTTCGCGCGCGGCACAGTGACGCAGCGCATACGAGAAGAAAAGGGGTGCTCTTTCGTGGCGGAGCGTGTACAAAAACTGATCGCTGCGGCAGGGATCTGCTCGCGCCGTGCGGCAGAAACGATGATCGCCGAAGGACGCGTCAGCGTAAACGGCACGGTCGTGGCGCTCGGTGCATGCGCGGATGCGTCTGACCGTATCGAGATCGACGGAAGACCGATCGGCGGCGCAGAGGAACACATTTATCTGATGCTCAACAAGCCGACCGGCTATGTCACGACCATGCACGATGAGAAGGGACGCCCCATGGTCGCGCAGCTTGTAGGGGACTGCGGCGCGCGGGTGTACCCCGTTGGACGGCTTGACATGGATTCGGAGGGGCTTCTCCTCATGACCAACGACGGTGTGCTTGCCCAGCGTCTTCTGCATCCGCGTTATGAGAAGGAGAAGACGTACCATGTCACAGTTGCGGGAAACGTACAAAATGCTGCAAAACGACTTGAAAAGATCACCGATATCGATGGCGAGGCTATTCGTCCCGCATCTGTGCAGACGCTGCACGCGGGGCGAGAAACGGCAGCGCTTGCCATCACTATCCATGAAGGGAAAAACCGCCAGATACGAAGGATGTGCGCGGCGCTTGATCTCCACGTCAAGCGGCTTTTGCGTGTACGGGAGCATACTTTGACGCTCGGGGAGCTTCCGACGGGGCAATGGCGGTATCTCACAGCGAGCGAGCTTTCGAAGCTCCTTGAAAAATAGATGTATACAAAGGGAGAAAATATGGCGAAAAATATATTGCATATTATTGAAAAAAATATGATCGGCTTTTCAAAAGGGCAAAAGCTGATCGCCCATTATATCCTCGGAAACTATGACAAAGCCGCGTTTATGACGGCGAGCAAGCTCGGCAGCACCGTACAGGTGAGCGAGTCGACCGTCGTGCGTTTCGCTTCGCAGCTCGGCTATGATGGCTATCCCGCCATGCAGCGCGCACTGCAGGAGATGATCCGCGGCAAGCTCACGAGCATCCAGCGTATCGAGGCGAACGATGCAACACTTTCCGGACAGGCTCTTGTGACAAATGTTCTCCAGCGCGATATGGAGCGCATCCGCCTTGCCATTGACCAGGTGGAAAGCAGTGAATTTGAGCAGATCGTCGACCTTATTACAAACGCGCGGAATATTTACATATTCGGCGTTCGTTCCTCGTCGTTTCTTGCCGGATATCTTAACTTCTACTTCCGCCTTCTTTTCCGAAATGTCACGCTCATAGAAGATGACGGGGCCGGTATGTTTGACCAGATATTCCGCGTGGGTGAAGGAGATGTGTTTATCAGCATTTGTTTTCCGCGCTATTCAAAGCTGACGCTCAAAAGCGCGCGTTTTGCGCGTGAGCGCGGCGCATCGGTCATCGGTATCACCGACAGTGAAATTTCGCCGCTCTACCAGACTGCAACGACAAGTCTGCTTGTGCGAAACGAGATGATCTCCTTTGTCGACTCGCTTGCAGCCCCCATGAGCCTTTTGAACGCGGTCATTCTCGCCGTATCGCAGCGCTGCGGAAACGATCTTTCCAAGAACTTCGCGGCTCTTGAAGATATCTGGGAGCAGTTTGATATTTTTGACAATCCTGATGAGTAATAAAATCGTTGTTATTGGCGGCGGTGCTGCCGGAATGATGGCGGCGATCTGCGCTGCGCAAAACGGTGCCGCCGTAACGCTGCTCGAACCGAATGAGCGGCTGGGAAAAAAACTCAATATCACGGGTAAAGGACGCTGCAACGTGACCAGCGCCTCGACAAAGGACGAGCTTCTTGCCCATATCCCGGGGAATGCCCGCTTTTTGTACAGTGCTTTTTCCGATTTTGACGGACACGATGCAATGGCGTTTTTTGAAAAACTTGGCGTTCCGCTCAAAATCGAACGCGGCGCACGTGTGTTCCCCGTTTCCGACCGCTCATTTGATGTGAGCGGCGCGCTCGAACGCGAACTGAGACATCTTGGCGTTCATATTGTGCGTGACCGTGCGGTAAATCTGATCTGTGAAGCTGAAAAACTTGTCGGTGTCCAAGGCGAAAGAGCGTGTTACGACGCGCGTGCCGTGATCGTCGCAACGGGCGGCGTGTCATACCCCGCGACCGGAAGCACCGGCGACGGCTACCGTTTTGCAGAATCGGTCGGTCATACCATTGTCGCTCCGCGCGGCTCCCTCGTTCCGCTCGTATGCGCGGAGGAGGACTGCGCTGCGATGCAGGGACTTTCGCTCAAAAATGTGCGCCTTGTTGTGCGGAACAGGAAAAACAAGATCGTCTTCGATGATTTTGGCGAGATGCTTTTCACGCATTTTGGCATCTCCGGGCCGCTTGTCCTTTCCGCAAGCGCGCATCTGCGTGATTTTGAAAAAGATGAATACCGCGCACAGATCGATCTCAAACCCGCGCTCGACGAAAAAAAGCTCGAAGCGCGGCTTTTGCGCGACTTTGAGGAGCGCAGCAATCAGAATTTTGCAAATCTTCTCGGCGGACTTGTCAACCGCAGCATGATCGACGTGATGCTGCGGCGCACGGGCATCTCCGGCGATACGAAAGTCCATTCCGTCACGCGTGAGCAGCGCCGTGCGCTCCTTGCGCAGCTCAAATGTTTTGAACTCACCATCACTGCACCGCGCGGTGTTGCCGAAGCGATCGTTACAAGCGGCGGTGTGCGCGTGGGGGAGATCCAGCCGTCGACGATGGCATCCAAAAAGTGCGCGGGGTTGTACTTTGCCGGTGAGGTGATCGATGTTGACGCCTACACGGGCGGGTATAATCTGCAAATTGCGTGGGCGACCGGACGATCTGCCGGCATCGCAGCAGCGGAGTATGTTTCAACCTATTGAAAAGCGGGGAGAATAGTAGATATGAAAAAGCATTTTGCCGTCGCGGTGGACGGGCCTTCCGGTGCGGGAAAGAGCACGCTCTCACGCGCCGTTGCGAAGGAACTTGGCATCTTGTACGTCGATACGGGCGCCATCTACCGCACCGTCGGTTATCACACCTTTTCAAAAGGACTCTCGCTTGATGAAGCGGGCGAAAAGGTGACGTCGCTTCTTGATGAAATTCATATCGAGATGCGCTATGGCGCGGACGGCTTGCAGCGGATGTACCTAAACGGTGCGGACGTGACCGATGAGATCCGTCTGCCGCAGATCTCCATGTACGCCTCGTGTGTTTCCGCACTGCCGGAGGTACGCGCGTTTCTTCTTGAAATGCAGCGCCGACTTGCGCGTGAGAACAGCGTCATTATGGACGGGCGTGATATCGGAACGGTCGTTCTTCCGGACGCGGAGGTGAAAATTTTCCTCACCGCAAGCGCGCAGGTGCGTGCAAAGCGCCGTTGTGCCGAACTTGAAGCGCGCGGCACGAGCGAACCGTACGAGGAAGTCCTTCGCCAGATCGAGCAGCGCGACTATAACGACACGCACCGCGCCGCTGCACCGCTGCGCAAAGCAGACGATGCCGTCACAGTCGACACGACCAAGCTGACGTTTGAGGAGAGTCGTGACGCGATCATTTGTGTGATTCGGGAGCGGATCGGAAAATGAATCGTTTTTATAAAGGGATGCACTTTGTCCTCGCGCCCATCCTGCGGCTGCTGTTTCGCATCAAGGTCGAAGGACTTGAAAATATACCGGCAGGGGAGGGGGTCGTCTTCTGCGCGAACCACTCCGCTGCCATCGACCCGCTTTTATTCTGCGTTGCGCTGCCGCGCAGCGTACCCGTCGCGATCATGGCAAAGGCGGAGGTGATGCGCCTTCCTGTCATCGGCGCATTTTTCCGCGCGCTCGGTGCGTTTTCCGTTTTGCGCGGCAGTTCTGATATGCAGGCGATACGTTATGCCATCAAAACGGTGAAAGAAGGTGCGAATCTTCTTGTATTTCCGGAGGGCACTCGTGTAAAAATACCGGGGAGAGTGCGTGCCAAGGGTGGTATCGTGATGATCGCCATGCGAACGGGCGCGCAGCTTTTGCCTGTGTATATCGGGGGAAAAAAACGTGTATTCGGCGGTGTTCGTGTTGCTTTTGGTGCGCCCTACCACGCCGAAACAGCTTCCCGCCGTGCTACGGCGGAGGAATATCAGCGTTTTGCCGATGATGCACTCAAACGTATCTATGCGCTCGGAGGGGTGGACATTACATGAAGGTAAGGCTTGCGAAGACCGCCGGCTTTTGCTACGGTGTGCGCCGCGCGGTTGAGATCGCGGAAAAGGCGGCGGATGAGGGAAAATGTGTGATGCTTGGCAGCATCATCCACAATGACCACGTTGTAAACGACCTTGCCCGCCGCGGCGTGCGCAAGGCCGCTTCCTGCGGCGAGCTTGCACAGGGCGAGCGCGTTATTATCCGCTCCCATGGAGAAAGTGCCGCTGTTTTGGAGGAGATCACTTCGCGCGGAGCGGTGGTCATCAATGCAACGTGTCCAAATGTGCTTCGCATCCAAAAGCGTGTTGCCGAAGCGAAGCAGGAGGGGCGCACTGTCATCATCATCGGGGAGCGTGACCATCCGGAGGTGCAGGGTATCGCCGGTTGGTGCAGCGGCGCACATATCTTTGAAAGTGCCGCAGAACTTGAAAAATGGCTCCATTCCGCACCGGAAAATGCTGATTTGCCCATCACGGCGGTCACCCAAACGACCTGCATTCGGTCAATTTGGCAAAGTTGCGGTAAAATATTAAAAAAAGAGTGTACAAACGCGAAATTATTTGATACAATATGCAATGCTACGCACGAACGTCAAACGGAGGCTGCGAAAATCGCAGAGGAAGTTGATGTTATGATTGTGGTCGGTGACTGTAAAAGCGCAAACACCAAACATCTGACAGAAATTTGTAAACAGAGATGCACCCGTGTCTACCAGATCGGTACGGCGCAGGAGCTCTCGCCGGATTTTTTCAATGGTTGCTCTGTTGCGGGTCTTACGGCCGGCGCTTCCACACCTGCTGGCATTATTAAGGAGGTATATGCAACCATGAGTGAAGAAATCAAAAACATCGAAACAAGCGAAGAATCTTTTGCCGAACTTCTGGACAAGACGTTCAAGACTTTAAATACAGGAGATAAGGTGACCGGCATCGTCACGGCGATCGGTGCTACCGAAGTTCAGGTCGACCTCGGCTGCAAGCAGGCGGGTTACATCCCCCTGAGCGAGCTTTCCGGCGATCCCGATGCCAAGCCTGAGGACATCGTCAAGGTCGGCGACGAGATCGAAACCTACATCGTCCGCGTCAACGACGTTGAGGGCTACGCGACCCTCTCCAAGAAGCGTCTTGATACTGTCAAGGTCTGGGAAAACATCGAAAAGGCCGTTGAGGAGAGAACCGTTCTTGAAGGCACCGTGACCGAGGAGAACAAGGGTGGTCTCGTTGTTTCCGTCAAGGGCGTGCGTGTGTTCGTTCCCGCTTCTCAAAGCGGTCTTCCCAAGGGTGCCGACCTCTCCGCGATGGTCAAGGAGAAGGTCCAGCTCCGCATCACCGAGGTCAACCGTGCCCGCCGCCGTGTCGTCGGCTCCATCAAGGATGTCGCCAACGAAGCGCGCAACGCTGCACAGGCTGCCATTTGGGAGTCCATTGAAGTTGGCAAGCGTTATACCGGTACCGTCAAGTCCATGACCTCCTACGGTGTCTTTGTTGACATCGGCGGTGTGGACGGCATGGTACATATCTCGGAGCTTTCCTGGAGCCGTATCAAGACTCCGTCCGAGATCGTTGCCGTGGGCGATACCCTCGAAGTGTACGTTATTGGCTTTGACGCCGAAAAGCGCAAGATTTCTCTCGGCGTGAAGGACAAGTCCAAGAATCCCTGGGATACCTTTATGGAGACCTGCCACGTTGGCGACGTTGTCAACGTCCGCATCGTCAAGCTCATGACCTTCGGCGCATTTGCCGAGGTCGTCCCCGGTGTCGATGGTCTCATCCACATCTCCCAGATCGCTGACCGCCGCATCGAAAAGCCCGCCGATGTTCTTGCCGAGGGCGATAAGGTCGACGTCAAGATCACCGCGATCGATGAGGAGAAGAAGAAGATCTCCCTGAGCATCCGCGCGCTGCTCGTTCCCACACCGGAAGAGTACGCTGAGGAAGCTCCCGCCGAGGAATAATTGCATCCGATTTATATAAGGGGCGCCCGATAGGGCGCTCCTTTTCCTGTTTTTGTCGAAATTTCTCTTTTCTTTTTCTGATTTTCTGTTATACTGTATTTGGTATTTTTTGTTCTGCGTGAACAACTTCTTGGAGGACGATATGAACTGGAATTCTGAATATCAAAAGAAGCTCACCACTGCTGAAAATGCGGTGAAGGTCGTCAAAAGCGGTGACTGGGTCGATTACGGCTGGTGCTGCTGCCATCCTGTCGCACTCGACCGCGCGCTTGCCGCGCGTGGGAGCGAGCTGCGCGACGTGAAAGTGCGCGGCGGCGTCACCATGTGGATGCC
>JAFQUN010000097.1 GCA_017408525.1 Oscillospiraceae bacterium | reverse complement strand
CTGTTTTCCGATAAAGAAGAATACATTCACCAGATAAAGCGCCACAAACGCCGCGCCCAGCATGATGAACGATATTCCCTGCGCGCGAATGTAGTCATTTGTCCAGACATATCCCCTAAACCGCTTCGAAACGTGTCCAAAGCCGAATATTCCGGCAATCCCATACAAGATCCAAACGATGCCGAGAGCCAACATAGCACATCCCTCTTTTCAAACTTTTTCTTCTCAAGATATAGTTTAGCAAAAAACACAACCAGACGCAATCCTTGCGTCCCGCCTTGTACTCTGACCCATCATTTGCTACAATAAAAGCAAAACCAACCAAAAGGTGAGCACTATGACTACAAAACTTCTCGTGCAGGCAACCGTCAAATTCCTCTCAGGTATCGTTCTGACCGCCTCTTTGATTTTTCTTCCCGCCGGAACGTTTCTCTTCCCGAACGGTTGGCTTTTGATGGCGGTCATGTTTTTCCCCATGCTCCTTGCCGGTATTTTTCTGTTTTTGAAAAGACCGCAGCTCCTTCAAAAGCGTCTGAACACGAAAGAAACGCAAAAAGAGCAGTATGACCTTATTAAACTCAGCGCGCTGATGTTCCTATCCGGCTTCGTCACCGCAGGACTGGATTTTCGCTTTGGTTGGTCTGCCCTACCGCACAGCGTATCGCTTACTGCCGCCGCAATATTCCTTGCTTCCTACGTTCTCTATGCGGAGGTGCTGCGCGAGAACGCCTACCTTTCCCGCACCATAGAGGTGCAGGAAAATCAAACGCTCGTCGATACGGGACTTTATGCTCTTGTCCGCCATCCGATGTACAGTGCGAGCGTGCTCATGTTCCTCTCCATTCCTCTCATACTCGGCTCGCTGTGCGCCTTTCTCATTTTCCTGACCTATCCATTTTTGATCGTAAAGAGGATCAAGGCGGAAGAAAGCTTCCTCGAAAAAGAATTGCCCGGCTACTCCGAATACAAAACAAAAGTCCTCTACCGGCTGATACCATATATCTGGTAAGTATATTCACTTGAAATTATCTGCCCGCTTGATAAACGCGCTCTTTTCAGATATACTGGAAATGCATCTTTTTCCGTTTCTGTATCAAACGGTATACTGTAAAAACGGAGGTTTATATGAACGGAAAAAGAACATTTTACTGTGAGCTTGCATTTACCCTCGGCATCGTCGTGCTGGCGTTCGGCGTCGCTTTTATGGAACGGGCGGACTTTGGTATGTCGATGGTCGTCGCGCCAGCCTATCTGCTCCATTTGAAGGTGTCGCAGTTCCTGCCGTTTTACACCTTCGGTATGTCGGAGTATGTCTTGCAGGCATTTTTGCTGCTTGTCCTGTCCATCGTGATGCGGAAAGTCAAAAAGAGCTATCTCCTCTCCTTTGTGACAGCGTTTACATATGGGCTTGTGCTTGACATCGCAATGCCGGTTGTCGCGCTCCTGCCCTGCGAGGGGCTTGCAGGACGCGCCGTATTCTATATCGCAGGCATGGTGATCTGTTCTTTCGGCGTGGCGCTTCTGTTCAACACCTATCTCCCGCCCGAGGCGTATGAACTGTTCGTCAAAGAGCTGTCGCAAAAGCTCGATACGCCCATCGCAAAGGTAAAGACGATATACGACTGCTGCAGCTGTCTGCTCGGCATCGTTCTGTCTTTCGCCTTTTTCGGCTTCGGCGTTTTCGTCGGCGTAAAATGGGGCACGATCGTCTGTGCGGTGGTAAATGGCTGGATGATCGGACAGATCAGCCGCTTGCTGGAGCGCAAATTCGACTTTAAAGACGCATTCCCCCTGCGGGAAAGAATCAACTAAAAAACCTATATTCAGTACGAACAAAAGGCGCAGAGATTTCTCCATCTCTGCGCCTTTTGCGTTCACACTTTCCTAAAACGAAGCTTCAAAATAGTACCAACCCTCTCCGATCCGCTCCGTCACGCCGCTGTTATCTCCTTCCGCTTCCCATTTCCACGCGTTCTCCCCTGTCTGCACAAGCTCCGCAGCCGTATTCTGAAACGCCAGCGGAACATCGTCCACCGAGTAATAGCAGCCGTAGTACGTATCGCCCCGCACGAACAAGGTGCTTTCGACCATGGTATGCTCACCATCCCATGTGTGGAACACCTCGTTGGAAACGATCACTGCCCTTCCGCGCCCGTCCTCCACGACCTTCTCGAGCGCGCTTTTGTGCAGTGCAAGGAAGGTTCTCACCCGCACGCGCGGCACAGAAAGGAGAATGACCGCGCAGAGCAGCAGCGCCGCGAGCGCGGCAAAAAGCCATTTCTTCTTTTTCATACGCTGCCCAGATCCGTCGGACACGCCATCAAATAGTAGTTGTTCCCATTAAACTGAAAATCGCCAACGTGTGTCATTGCGACCTTCCGCGTATGTGCGGCGAACGAGCGCGGGTTGACGTGGTTGATAAACGTTGCCATCACGGGATACCGTGCACGCATGCTTGCAAGCGACGCATAGAATACCTTCTCAAAAACGCCTGTTCCGCGTACACTTTCGTCGATGCACACAGGTCCGTACTGATAGCTTCCCTCGACTGTCAAAACCTTGCCTTCAAAGCTGAACTTCGGGAGCTGCTCGATCATGTAGGCAAAAAACGGCCACTCCGCCCAGTAGTCCCACGACCCTGCCATCGCGAAAGCAAGGACGCGCTCATCTTCCTTTGCGATGGTAACGCCGTTTTCCCTTTCAATGAGCGCTGCGAGCTGCCCCTCAGTCATGTTCGTCGTAACAAAGCCATTCGACCTGTCTTTTACGTTATTCACATGATTCGCCTGCAAAAGCTCCAGAACAGCAGGGATGTCGCGGATCTCTGCCTGTTTTACGATCATATCTCATTCTCCTTTTTTACGCACGATCCGGCGTGTAACTCCACAGCCGCCGGTGCGGCGAAACGATTTTTTTCCAAAGGCTTCCGCTTTGCGGATATTATAGCATCGTCATCAGCATGATGAGGCAATACACCAACGCAGCACTGTCAAGACAGGCGGCGAGCAGAAAGTAGTCCTTATAGGAGTTATCCTTGTCAGACGAGCGCACCAAAAGATACGGGAGGACAAGCGCAAAAAGAAGAGCCGCACATATAAGACCGGTAGACATAGATGTTCCTCCTTCTGAAAAAGGGCGGGATGATCCCCGCCCTTTTACGCTTTATTCCTGCTCCCAGTTATGATACACATTCTGGACATCCTCGTTATCCTCGAGGTTGTCGATGAGCTTTTGCATATTTTTGATGTCGTCCTCACTTGTGAGCTTGACATAGTTCTGCGGAACAAGGTCGATCTCGGCGGAGGCGAAGACATAGCCCTTCTCCTCAAGTGCCTTGACAACATCGTTAAAGGCATCCGGCGTGGTGGTGACCTCAAAGATCGTACCGTCGGCGGAGAAGTCGTCCGCACCGGCATCGAGCGCGTCCATCATGACAGTATCTTCATCATAGTCACCGTCTTCGTTATCAATGACGATAACGCCCTTGCGGTCGAACGACCAGGAAACGCAGCCCTGCGCACCAAGGTTGCCGCCGAACTTATCGAAAAAGTGACGAACTTCCGGTGCGGTGCGGTTGCGGTTATCGGTGAGCGCTTCGACGATGACGGCGACGCCGCTGGGACCGTAACCCTCGTAGGTGACAGACTCGTAGTTATCGGTATTGCCGGAGCCAAGCGCCTTTTCGATGGTGCGCTTGATGTTATCGTTGGGCATATTTGCCGCCTTCGCCTTGACGATGACGGTGGCAAGGCGGGAATTGTTGTTCGGGTCGCCGCTGCCGCCCTGCTTGACGGCGACGATCATCTCCTTGGCGATCTTGGTGAACATGGCGCTGCGCTTTGCATCAGCCGCACCCTTCGTCTTTTGGATATTGTGCCATTTGGAATGTCCGGACATAGTGATTTCTCCTTATGTGTAGTATTGAATGACCTCTTTATGCGAGGTCGATTTTACGATCTCGATGCCTGCGCAGCACTGCGCAAGGCGGCTGACGATGACGGGACACACAACATCCTCGGTCGGAAAATGTCCCGCGTCGATAAGATTGAGCCCCTGCGTATCGAGAAAATCATTATAGCGCAGATCGGATGTGACAAACGTATCGCATCCCGCAGCGAGGACTGCGTCGATCTCGCTTGCGCACGCGCCGCCGCCGACGGCGACTTTGTACACAGGTCTGTGCGCATCGACGTAGCGGATGCCGCCGCATCCTAAAGATTTTACCACATGAGGAAGGAACTGTTCAAGGGGTAATTCGCAATTTGTAACACCGATCCTCCCTATTTTCTCTGGATTGAAGCTCTCAACGCACGAAAGATCCAACGCTGCGGCAAGCGCATCGTTCACGCCTCCCTCGGCGGCATCAAGATTCGTGTGCATACAGATGGCGGCGATATCATGGCGCAGAAGTGTTGTGAGGATCCGTCCCTGCCGGTCGTCGGTGCGGACAGACTGCACCTTGTGCCAGGTGCAGTTCATCACCGGATGGTGCGCGACGATGAGATCTGCGCCGCGCTCGATGGCTTCAGCAGCAACGCCCTCCGTGATATCAAGTGCGACGAGGACGCGCGCGACCTCATGCGACGGGTTGCCGACAAGAAGTCCCACGTTGTCCCACTCAGCCGCAAGCTCGCGCGGCGCCCAGTCAAAAAGAATTTGCTCGATCTCTCTTACAGTCGGCATTTTCCCATTCCCCTTTCATGTTTTCAAGCGCGTCGGCGATGGCTGCGAAGTCCTCCGGCGCCGTCTGTGTATCTTTCGCCTGCGCGCGTCCTGCTGCGGCACGGCGCAGCTTTCGGATCAGCTCGTCGGCGTATGCGCCGAAAAGCGGGTCGTTTGTAAGTAAGATGCCGCCATAGCACTGTGCGGCAGTCGGCTCTTGCATCGTGCCGGCGCGCGCTTCGATGATCGGATAGATCGTACCCTTGTCCAAAACGAGCCGCTCGCGCGTGATGCAGTATCCACGCTCCCAGAGAAAGCGGCGCAAAAGCGGTTGCTTTGACATCGGCTGGAGCAGCAGCGTATGCGTTCCCTCTCGCGTCCACGGTGCGGTGTCTAAAATCTGCGCGATCGTCTCCCCGCCCATACCGGCGATGACAACGGTATCGACCTCCTGCGGCGCGATGGCGTCAAGCCCCGCACAGAGGCGAAAGTCGATGCCTTGCACAATGCCGTATTCTTCCGCAGAGCGGACAGCGTGGGCGAGCGGCTCGCGCCCGATGTCAGAGGCAATGGCAAAGTCGATGCGCTTTTGCTGTAAAAGGTAAATGGGCAGATATCCATGATCTGTGCCGACATCTGCGATGCGTGTACCAGCGACCATGTCGGCGATCATCTGCAATCGCGGCGCGAGGATGAGCGGGCGGCTGTCCATATTTGGTTCCTCCTTGCATTTGAGCGGCTTTTCCGATATGATGGCGGAAAAGGAGTGTGATCTTTAATGCGGCTTTTTGTTGCCGTTCGCTTTTCTGACGCGACGGAAAAGGCGCTGGGCAGCGCAATGAATGCGCTGCGCCGCCAGGGACGCGGCAATTTTACGCGCGCGGAGAATCTGCATCTGACGCTTGCTTTTATCGGCGAGGTCAAATCACCCGACGCCGCCATTGCCGCGATCGGCGCGGTGCGAGGCGCACCATTTACGATGCGCCTTGAAAAACTCGGCTCATTCGGCGACCTCTATTGGGTCGGGTGTGAAAAATCTCCGCAGCTCACCGCGCTGCAGCACGAGGTGTGCGCTTGTTTGCAAAAAGAGGGTGTTTCCTTTGACAAGAAACCCTTCAATCCCCATTTGACGCTATGCCGCAAGTATATACCCTTTACACAAATTCAGCCGCATTTCATCGAGCGCGCACTCGGCTCACCGTGCGAAACGGTCGAGGAGATCGTGCTGATGGAGTCCTCACGCGATGAAAAGGGATGGCTTGTCTACACACCGGTCTATGTGAAAAAACTCATATGAGCAAGAAAGGAACGCATACGTTTTGCGTATGCGTTCCTTTGCTTTTGAAAGATCAGTCGGCATTTGCCGCGCCGTTCTGGATGCATTCGTTGACGACCTTGAGAAGCTCCTCGGAATCAACGCCGTGGACAGCACAGGCTTCCTCAACAGTTTCACCGCGGGACGCGGGGCAGCCCAGGCAGTGCATACCGATGGAAAGAAAAATGGGCGCAGTCTGCGGCGCAACATCAAGGATGTCACCGATGATCGTGTCTTTTTTGATCTCAACCATTGTTGGTTACCTCCATAGTAAAAACTATGGAAGTAGTATAGCGCAAAATCCGCCGATTTTCAATAGCATCACTTCTTTTGCCCGCAGGAAAATTTCGTATTTTCTCAAACGCGCCGCCGTGGGATGAGCAAAAAAGCACCGGCGCATTCGCTCTCCTGCACGATACCGTTTGCGCTGCGGATGTCGTCGACCGTGGAGCTGTACGTTTTTGCAAGATCCCAGAAGCACTCCCCTTCGCGCAACCGGCGCAGGACAAGCGAGGGCGCGGACGCGGTGTCCTTCGGCGCGCTTGTGTCGATCTCGGCACCGGTTATGATGCTCCTGCGCGCGCAAGAGGCGCTTGTCACGTCAAATTCAATGCAAAAGCGCGCATCTATGCCGTCGGCGGAAATGGCGGCGGCGATCTCATCACAGCACTGCGCGCGCACGATATGAGTGTCAGCGCGGCAAAGCTCGGCAGGACAGGCGACCTCACACCTGCGCTGTGCCATAAGCGTAACGCCGCTCTCGTCAGTATAGAGCACCTTCAAAAGGGCACTTGTGCGGAGCGCAGCCATATCGCTCTCGTCTGTTCGTTCGACTGTGACCGCGCCGCAGCAGACGCTTGATGAGAGGATCGAGCGCACGGAAGCGCCGAGGGAGAGCTGCTCGCGCACGCTTTGACGGTGCGTGACGCTCTGCGGTGCGCCGAGCAGCGCTGCGTTCTCAAGCTGCGGTGTGAGGTCATATTTTGTGCTGTAAAGGTCGGAAATAAAGTCGATGCTCTCCTCCTTGTAAAGCGCGAGCTGCAGGGCAAGCGTGAGCGAGAGCGAGAGTGTGCGCGCATCGTCATTCATACCGCTGTCGCTGCCGGTATGTATATCTGCATCGCAAAGGCGCAGCGATGCAAGACGGCAAGTCATCTGTTCGATCTCCTCTGCGCCTTCAACGACCTGCGACCACCCTACCTCTGCCGATGCCGGACAGAGGTTCTGCGATGCGGAGCGATAAAGATATTCAAGAGTACACAATCCCTTTACGATCGCTTTTCCCGAAACGAGCTTCGTTTCGGTGGGGGTCAGGCGGATGTGCGTGAGAAGAAGCTCTTCGATCGGTTCTTTCCCTGCAGAAATCACGATCTCATCCGTGATAGAGAACTCTCGTCCGCGCACTGCTGTTATAAAGGAGGCTGTCTGATGCTCGGTACGAAGTGAAACACCAAGCTCCTCGCCCCCCTCATGCGCCGTGCAAAGAGATACGTTTATAGGGCGGTATCCCTCTGCACGGACACAGACTTCCGTGCGTGCGTAAAGTTTTCGGGGATTTAGCAGCTTTGCCTCGGCAACGGGGAG
>JAFQUN010000096.1 GCA_017408525.1 Oscillospiraceae bacterium | reverse complement strand
GTGCAGGATGCTTCGGGAGCGAAGCTGCCGCCGCCAACGCCGTTCGTGATGCCCTTTTCGACTGCCCACGCGACTGCGTCTGCGTAGTATGCGCCGCTCGGAACATCGGTGAATGTCACGGTCTGGACGGGTTTTTCCTCGTCCTTCGGCTGCTCGGGCTTGGGCTGCTCCGGCTTTTTGCCCGGGATGTTCACGGGACCGGTGTAGCCACCGTTGCCGCCGCCGTTATCGGTGTTGGTGTTGTTGTTCTGGTCGTTATTTTGGTTGTCGTCGTTGTCGTTCTGGCTTGCCGTCCACTTGGCATGGAGCGTGAAGTCACCGTAAACGACATCAGTATCGAAGTTCCACTTGTAAACATCGTTGAAGAGGTTTTCGGTGTCGACCTCGAGCGTGTACACAGTGTCTTCGACCTTTTCAAAAACGGTGTCACGATACCAACCGCCGAAGTCGAAGCCGCTCTTGGTGGGATCAGTGGGCTTGGTCAGCTTTTGGTCATCGTCAACGCTCTGCGTTTTAACCTTACTGCCGCCCTTGGAGTCGAAAGTCACGGTGTGATCTCCGTATTCGGGAAGGGTAAGGTACTCCGAAAGGGGCTCGCTTGCGATGCCGAAATTACCGTCTTTCCCCACCCAAAGCATTAGGTTGTCTGATATACCGACATTGAATAAAAAGCCGAGAAGGTCGTAACTGTGCGAAAGGAGCATCTCGCCATCCTTGTTAAAAAAGCCCAGTTTCCCGCTCGCGTTGGTAGTTACTGCCAGACCCCCGTCATAGCCTATATTTTTGTATTCACAGGGGATGACGGGCTTACCGTCCCTGTCGATTAATCCAACAAGACCTTCCTCTACGACCCTTGCCAGAGAGAAGTCGTAGTATTCCGGACCGTACTCGTCGTACTCGTCGTAAAACCAAGTATAATCGTAATTTAAAACGTCTTCATATTTGCAGTCGATGACAAGGTTGCCGCTCGTGTTGATAAAGCCGCATTTTCCTTCTTTTTCGACCAGCGCCAGACCTCCGTAAAATTCCGTTACATAGTCATATTCGATGGGGAGGACGGTCTCGCCTCTTGTGTTGATAAGGCCATATTTCCGATCAGGATATTCACCCACTGCGACCCGTGCCAGACCTTCGGAAAAATCCTCTGCATAGTCATATTCGCAGGAGATGACGAGCTCGCCTCTTGTGTTGATATAGCCGTATTTTTCGTCTTTAAAGACCCGTGCCAGCCCTTCGGAAAAATTGCCTACAAAGCCATATTCGATAGGGAGGACGACCTCGCCGCTCGTGTCGATAAGGCCGTATTTCTGATCGGGATATTCACCCACTGCGACCTGTGCCAGACCTCCGGAAAAATCATATGCATAGTATGCATGGTCATATACGCAGGGGATGACGAGCTCGCCGGTCGTGTCAATAAAGCCCCATTTCCCGTCCTTTTCGACCCCTGCCAGACCTTCGGAAAAAGACCGTGCATCGTCATATTCGCAGGAGATGACGAGCTCGCCGGTCGTGTCGACAAAGCCCCATTTCCCAACAAAGGTATCGCCGCCATATTCGTCGTAGCCATATTCGCCTACTCCAACCCTTGCCAGACCTTCGGAAAAATCACCTACATCGTCATATTCGCAGGGGACGACAGGGTTGCCGGTCGTGTTGATATAGCCGTATTTCCCGTCTTTTTTGACCCGTGCCAGACCTTCGGAAAAATAAGCTCCTTGGTCATATACGCAGGGGATGACGAGCTTGCCGACCTCGTCGATAAAGCCATATTTCCCGTCTTTTTGGACCCATGCCAGACCTTCGGAAAAATCACCTACAAAGTAGTCATATTCGATAGGGAGGACGACCTTGCCGCTCGTGTTGATAAGGCCCCATTTCCCGTCTTTTTCGACCCGTGCCAGACCTTCGGAAAAATCCTTTGCGGAGTCATATCCACAGGGGATGACGAGCTTGCCGGTCGTGTCGATAAAGCCCCATTTCCCGCCTTTTGCAACCGGCAGCAGACCGTCGCCGATATCTGATATTGAGTAATTTTCGGGAATTAGAGAATCCAGGGTTCCACCAGTTAGCACGCCGATCGAATCGTATGTTCCGAAGTTTACAAGGACCTCTGCTTCCATATTGAACAATGCGCATTCGGCGTCTTTCGTCCGTACAACGATCAAGCCTTCTTCTGCGTTCGTGTAGCTGTCATATGGCTCAACACCCTCAAACCACCTGAACTGCGGCTCGTTCACCGCCAGTGCCGTACTTGGCAGAAGTGACAAACACATCACAAGTGCCAATGCTGTTGATAAAATTCTTTTTTTCATCCTTTGCCCTCTTTCTTTGTATCATATTAACCGATATCGGTCAATATGATACTACACCATTTTCGGTTAATATGCAAGGGGGAAAGTGAGGCTTGGATGTTATGATCTCATACGACAATCTGTGGCAGGTCATGAAGGAAAAGGGCGTCACGCAATACACCCTCATCAAAAAGCACGGCATCAGTCCCGCGCAGATCACGCGCCTCAAGCGCAACGAAAGCGTCAGCACGCACACGATCGAAATGTTTTGCCGCATCCTCGATTGCGAAGTCGGGGATATCATGAAATATATAAAAGATTAAAAGTTCCTCAAAGAGGCAAACGCTCTTTGAGGAACTTTTTAATTATCCGCTATCTTCTTCTGCGTCTTCCGCGGTATCCGCTGCTCGACACGCCCGCGTAGCCGCGGCGGGAGCGGCGGCTGCTGCGTCCGTAGAGGACGGCGCGCGCAATGAGAAGAACGATCAAAAGAGCCAGTACGGCAAGGACGACCTTGACGATGGTTTTATCAAGGAAGTCTTTGACCTGCTTTTCAAAAACAAGCAGCTTTGAGGCGGAGACGCTGCTCGAGGCAAGCAGCGGCACGGTGTCGAGCACCTTGCCGTCATAGGAGAGGGTGATCTCGCCGAGGATGTCGCCTTCGGCGATGGGCGCCTCGACCGGGTTGGAGAAAAGCGTCACCTCGCGCGTAATGTCGTCCGAAGTGATGTCGTTTGGCAGGATGCGTGAGACGGAGCGCTCGGGGTGCAGCACGACATAGTTCGTCTCGCTCGAGAGCGCGACCGGCGCTTCGGTCACAAGCTCGTCGGCGGAAAGAAGCGTGAGCGTGGAAAAGTTTTCAAAGCCCCAGTCAAAAAGGCGAGACGTTTCGGAAAAGCTTTGCACCTGCGTTTTGCCGCCCTCAAGCTCGACCTTCTCCGCGCCGAGGACGACGCTGATGAGCGTACGCCCCGCGCGAACGGCGGAGGAGACGAGGCAGTAGCCCGCCTCGGGCGTGGAGCCTGTTTTGATACCGCGCGCTTCGCTGTTGCGGTAGCCGAGTGCGCGCCAGCTGTCGAGAAGATAGTTGGTGGTGTGGAGCGTGCGCGCATCGGAAAGGTTCGTCGCCTCAACGGTCGCGGTCGCGGTGTTTGCATATTCCATGAACGCCTCGTGGCGCATCGCCTCGCGTGTGATGAGGTAGATGTCCCACGCGGAGGTATAGTGCGCGTCATCGTGGAGACCGGAGGTGTTGACAAAATGCGTATTTGTGCAGCCAAGCTCCGCCGCGCGGGTGTTCATCAGGTTTACAAACGCGTCGATGCTGCCGCTGACGGATTCGCCGAGGATGTGGCACGCCTCGTTGGCGCTGACGACCATCATGCAAAGGAGCAGCTCATGCACGGTCAGAACCTCGCCCTGCTTGATGCCGGCGGAGCTTCCGAGCGGGTCGATATCCGCCATTGCCGCTGCGCTTGCAGTGATCTCGTCGGTGAGGGAAAGCTTTCCCGCGTCGATCGCTTCCAGCGTCAAAAGGCAGGTCATCACCTTTGTGATGCTTGCCGGCGGAAGGCGCGAGTGCATGTTCTTGTCGTAGAGCACCTCGCCCGTCTCCGCGTCGACCAAAAGCGCGGCGCGCGCGGCGATCTGCGGGTCTTCAAGGGCGCGGGCGCTTGTCGGGCAAAAGAGGAGGAAGGTGAGCGTGAGCGCCAAAAAAGCGGACAGAAAACGACGATTTTTCATGTTACAATTCCTCAATATGTGATATACTGGCAAGAGAAATGCACCATGTACGAGCCTGCAATACAGGACGCGAGGGTGCATCTTTGCCAAATTCGACGGTTTTCGACATTGAGTATATCAGAAAAAGGCAGGAAATTCAACTGTGAAAGAAAAAGCAAGATTTGGGCGGACGGAGTGGCTTTTGCTCGCGCTTTTCGCCGTTTTTATCGCGGCAACGGCGTTTGTTGCGGTGACGAAGATGGATGTACACGCGCCGCCCGTGCAGTCCTACACCGTGACGGCACAGCGCGAGGCGGAGGTCACGGTCCCGGAAAATGTTTTGGTTGACATAAATACGGCGGACGTCGAAGCACTCACGACGCTTGACGGCATCGGAGAGGCGCTTGCACAGCGGATCATCGACTATCGCACGGAGCACGGCGGTTTTGAAACGGTCGAGGGGCTCTGCGAGGTCAAGGGCATCGGCGAGGCTGTCCTCGCGGCGAACCGCGAGCGGCTTTGCGTGGAAGGAGGGACGAAGTGAAAATTCTTGTTGTCGACGACGAGCGGCTGCTCGTCAAGGGGATCAAATTCAATCTTGAGAACGAAGGCTATCAGGTCGAAACGGCTTTTGACGGCGCAAGCGCCGTTGCGCTCGCGCGTGAGCAGAGCTTTGACCTGATCATCCTCGATGTGATGATGCCGGAGGTCGATGGGCTGGAGGCGTGTATGCGCATCCGCGAATTTTCAAACGTCCCGATCATCATGCTCACTGCGCGCAGCGAAGATACCGACAAGATCATCGGCTTTGAGTGCGGCGCGGACGACTATGTGACAAAGCCGTTCAACATCCTCGAGCTTAAGGCGCGCATCCGCGCGATGCTGCGCCGCGCCGCAGCGACGGCGCAAAAGAGTGAGAGCATCCTCACAGCGGGCGCGCTCTCGCTTGACACGGAGCAGCGCGTCGCGCTGCGCGGCGGCGAGGTGATCGACCTGACAGCGAAGGAGTATGACCTCATCGAGCTTTTGATGCGCAATCCGCGGCGTGTTTACAGCCGCGAGAATCTGATGAACATTGTGTGGGGCTACGACTATGTGGGCGATTTCCGCACAGTGGATGTGCATATTCGGCGTTTGCGGGAGAAGCTCGAGGAAAATCCTGCCGAGCCGGAGCTGATCATGACGAAGTGGGGCGTGGGGTATTACTTCAAAGCGTAGAAAAAGAGAACGGCGGAGAGGGGGGAGCGTCATGCGCCGCGGCAGCCTGCAGTTTAAGTTCGGTCTTAGCTATATTCTCATCATTGCAGCGGTTTTGGGCGTGATGAACACCTACCCGCTCCTCGTTTCGCAGGATATGACCTTCCGCGCGAAGCAGTCGACGCTGCAAAACAGTGTTTCGGTGATGGTCTCCTCGCTTTCGGGCATTGACCGGCTGAGCGCGGAGAATGTGCCGGATGCGATGTCGGCGTCCGAGGCGACAGGGATCTCGCGCATCCTTGTTGTCAACGATGCGGGACTTGTTGTGTATGACAGCCGCGAAACGATGGACGCGGTTGGGCGTTATGCCTTTTACAGTGAGATCGTGCAGGCGCTTTCGGGCAACGATGTTTTCCACTGCGCCTATGATGGGACGAGCTTTAAAAGCCGTGCCGCTTCACCGGTGACGTATCGAAACCAGACGATCGGTGCGGTCTTTGCCTATGAATACGATGCTGAGCAGGCGATGCTGCTTCGGACGCTGCAAACGAACCTTCGTACCATTTCCCTTGCTGTCGGCGCGTTTGTTGTGCTGCTCAGCCTTGTGCTTTCCAAGATGTTCACAAGAAGCATTGAGGACGTTCTTGCAGCGATCGCACATCTGCGTGAGGGCGCGTACGGCGCGCGCGCAGAAGTGCGCGGAAATGATGAGATCGCGGAGATCGCAAAGGAGTTCAACGCGATGGCGGCGCGTGTGCAGACGAACGAGGACGAGCGGCGGCGCTTCGTTTCCGATGCGTCACACGAACTGAAAACGCCGCTTGCGGGCATCTGCCTTTTGACCGATTCGATTTTGCAGAATGAACAGATGGACAGCGGGACGGTGCGCGAATTTTTGGGTGATATTCGCGAGGAGGCGCAGCGCCTCTCGCGTATCACGGAGCATTTGCTGCGCCTGACGCGGCTTGACAGCAATGCAGTCGGTGCGGCGGAGCGCGTGCTTGTTGCACCCGTGGTGGAGCGGACAGTGCGGATGCTCAGCGTCATCGCGCAAGAGAAGGATGTGTCGCTTTCGTGCGATATCCCGAGAGGATGCGCCGTTTTTGCGACGCAGGATGACCTGCACGAGATCGTCTATAACCTCATGGAAAACGCCATCAAGTACAACCACGCAGGCGGGGAGGTCTGCGTCGCGGCGTGCGAGGATGGAAATGTGTGCGTCATCACCGTGGAAGATAATGGTGTTGGGATCCCTGAGGATGATATGGAGCGTATATTTGAAAGATTCTACCGTGTTGACAAGATGCGCTCACGTGAGGCGGGCGGTACGGGGCTTGGACTTTCCATTGTCCGCGACACCGCGCGCAGGCGCGGCGGAAGCGTCACGGCGGAGCGGAGAGAGGGCGGCGGCACGCGCTTTACGGTTCGCCTCCCGCTTGCGCGCGGAGAGGGGGCGGGCGAATGAAGCGTACAATATCCGTCATCGCTGCCGCACTTTTGACCATTGTTCTCTTCGGCGCGCTTTTATCAAGGCAGGACACCTCGGCGGACGAGGGGGGCTACGCACTGTTTTTCGTGGCGGGTGACCTTTCGACCGTGCAGGGCAGCGACGCGATCGTCAGTGAGCGTGTGCAGATCGACGGTGCGGAAAATATGACCGCGCAGGAGCTTTGTGCGGCGCTTGTCACGCGGCTTTTGAAAGGACCGGCATCTGACGGGCTGCGCAGTGCGATCCCCGGCGGCACGGCGCTGCTTGGTGTTACGCTTGACGAGCGCTGTGCGACGGTCGATCTCTCGGCGGCGTACAATCGGCTCTCGGGCGTGGAGCTGTCGCTTGCCGATTATTGCATCACGATGACGCTCGCGCAGCTGCCGCAGGTCGGATCGGTGCGTGTATATGTTTCGGGAAACGAGATATCGTACCGCGACAGGCAGACGTTTTTTGCCGACGAGGTGCTGCTTTCAGCAACGGAGGACGATGTGCGGCGGTTTTCGGCAAATCTCTACTTCTATGACGTGGCGGCAGAAACGCTTGGCGCGGAGCTTCGCTCCATCTCGCTGCAGGAGGGTGAGCGGCGGCTTGAGACCCTTTGGAACGCGCTTTCTGAGGGCCCGCGCGACGAATCTCTTGCACCGCTTCTGCCGGAGGGCTTTATGATCCTCTCCATCCGTGTGGAGGAGGATGTCTGCTACATCAATCTTCCTGCTTCGGTGCAGGAGCTGATGCCAACAGACACTGTGCGCGCGCGTATGGCAATGGAATCGCTTGTGCGCACGATCTGTGCGCTCGACACGGTGCAAAGCGTGCAGTTTCTCGTCGACGGCGAGATCTGTGAAAGCTTTGCGGGTGTTCCGACGCAGATGCCTGTTGAGCCGAGGATGCTGTATCAATAAAATGGCAAAAGAGCCGCACACCGCGTTTTCCGGTGTGCAGCTCTTTCATTTTGCGCGATGGGATGCAAGGGTGAAGATAAGAAAGCTCAGACCCGCGCAGACGGCGGCGGTGAAGAGCATGGCGGATGCGCCCCACGCGTCGAGTATGAAGCCGCCGAGGAAGTTCCCGCTTGCTGCGCCGAGACCGCTTCCGGCGACATGGATGAGGGATTGCCCCTTGACGCGGTTTTCGGGTTCGATCGTCTCTTCCACATAATAGACTGAAGCGGGGAGATAGAAGCCAAATTGGAAAAACTGCAAAAGTCCAAAAAGACAGATGAAAAAGACGTTCGGCGCGAGAAGATACGCGCTGCACTTGAGAACGCCGCCGACCGCCGCGATACGAAGGAGCGACCCGCACGAGAGCGTTTTGCGCGCACGCAGGTGCGAAACGAGCGTCATGGCGGGAAGTTCCGTCATAGCGGAGATGGCGAGCATCATCCCAATGGCAGATTCGCCGCCGCCGACCCTGCCGACAACGGCATAGCCGTAAATGGTGGGGATGCTGTGGCTCATGTAAAAGAACATGCAGCCGAGCATGGTGAGGACAAAGCGCGGTTTTGCGCGAAGGAGAGCGAAGGCGCCTTTGACGCTCCCGCGCCGCTGTACGGGCTGCGGCGTGCGGGGGGAGCAAAAGAGCAGAAGGAAAAAGGTGAAAACGAAAAAGAGGATGATAAAAAGACTCAAAAGGTCGCGCGTGTCATGCTGCTCAATGTAAAAGCCTGTGAGAAGGATCGTCGCCGCATAGCACACCGAGCCGACACCGCGCCCGAAGCCGTAGGTGACGTGCTCCCCGCGGTCGGTCGCCTCCATGGCAAGGGAGTCCACAAACGGGCAGGCGGAGGCAAGCGCCGTGCCTGCGGCGATGAAAAGGAGCGCGGAGACCGGCAGGAGCGTACCGCGCGGGAAAAGCCGCAGCGCAAGCGCTCCCACGCAGCCGAATGCAGTGAGGAAAAGTGCGCCGTGCCATGTGTGGATGCGGCGCGAGCGGTCGACAAAGCTGCCAAGCGATGGCGAAATGGCAACACAAAGGAGCGGCGCGCTTGCGGTGATGATGCCGACGGCGCGGTCATCGAACCCAAAGGCGAGGAGAAGGACACCGATGTAACCCCAAAGAGCGGCGTAGCCCGCCCAGAAGCTCCCCTGCAGGGCAGCGTATTGTGCGTTTTTGCTTGCTTTTCGCATGACGGCGCACCTCCTTTCGTTTGCGATACCAAGTAAGTGTAGCACAAAAATAAAGGCTGTCAATGGGCTTTTGCTTGTTTTCGATATGCGGATGGGGTATAATCATATGGATTTATTGAAATTTATGGGAGGGGCTGCACATGAAGCTTTTGATCCTCGACGGGAACAGCATCGTCAACCGCGCGTTTTACGGCATCCGCCCGCTCTCCACGCGCGAGGGACTTCCTACGCACGCGATTTACGGCTTTTTGACGACGATGCAGCGCCTTGTCGATGAGGAAGCTCCCGACGCGCTGTGTGTTGCGTTCGACCTGCGTGTGCCGACCTTCCGCCATAAGGAATACGATGGATACAAAGCGCAGCGCAAGGGGATGCCGGAGGAGCTTGCCGTGCAGATGCCCGTTTTGAAAGAAGTTCTTGACGCGATGAACATCCCGCGCTATGAGCTTGCGGGATATGAGGCGGATGACCTCATCGGGACCATCTCGCGCCGCTGCGAAGCGGCGGGATGGGAGTGTGTCGCGGCGACGGGGGACAAGGACTCCTTGCAGCTTATCACGGACAAAACGCGCGTAAAGCTTGTCTCCACGCGCATGGGACAGACGACGACACGCGATATGACGCGCGCGCAGTTTGTGGAGGATTACGGGTTTGAACCGATCCACATGATCGATCTCAAGGCGCTCATGGGCGATGCATCGGACAACATTCCGGGCGTTGCCGGCATCGGCGAGAAAACGGCGATGGCGCTTGTGCAGCACTGCGGCAGCATCGATGCGCTGTACGCTGACCTCGAAGCTGCGCCGGTGAAGGGCGCGGCGCTTGCAAAGCTCCGTGCCGGCGAGGAGATGGCGCGGCTTTCGTATCGCCTTGCGACGATCGTGACCGATGTGCCGCTTGATTTTGCACCGGAGGACAACCTGCGCCGTCCGTTTTCGCCCGACCTCTATTCGCTTTTCTTGAAGCTGGAGTTCCACAAGCTTATTGAAAAATACGGTCTTACACAGACGGCGGAGATCCGCACTGAGCGCAGCGGCAAGAAGCGCGCAGAGGTCATCTGGGTCGCAGCTGCGGAAGAGGCAGAGGAGTTTCTGCGTGCCGCGCGCGCGGCGGAGCGTGTGAGCGTGCTCGGCTGCGGCGAGGGCGTTTTTTGCGTGTGCTTCGGTGAAGATGATGCGCAGCGGGCGTATGTGCTTGCTGCATACCGCTACAGCGGCGACTGGGATGCGCTTTTGCAGTCGTTTTTTGGCGGTGGGATAAAAAAGGTCTCGCACGACGTTAAAGATCTTATTCATCTTCTCCTTGCGAGGGGAATCTCTCCGGAGGATATTGTGTTTGATACGGCGCTTGCTGCCTATGTGCTCGATGCGACGGCAGGAAGCTACGACCTCGCACGGCTGTACACGGCATATTTTGGAGACAGCGTGAGCGCTGCGGCGTTTCCTGCGGCGGACGACTTTGCGCCGCTTGGGGACGCCAACGGTGCGGCGCGTGCGCTTTGTGACTACACTGCCGCCGTGGATGCGCTGTACGGCGTGCTGGCGGAGGCGATCGAAGCGCGCGGCGTGCAGGAGTTGTATTATGATGTCGAGCTGCCGCTTTGCACCGTGCTTGCGCAGATGGAGCGTACAGGCTGCCGCGTGGACGCGGCAGCGCTTGCGGCGTTCGGGAGACGGATGGAGGCGGAGCTTGCCGCGCTTGAGCAGGAGATCTACGCTGCGGCAGACGGTGCGTTCAACATCAACTCCCCGAAGCAGCTTGGCGAGGTGCTTTTTGAGCGGCTCGGACTTTCGCACGGAAAGCGGACAAAAACGGGCTGGTCGACGAATGCCGACGTTTTGGAAAAGCTGCGCACCGAACACCCGATCGTTGAGAATGTGCTGCGCTATCGTCAATATGCAAAGCTCAAAAGCACCTATGCCGACGGGCTTTTGAAGGCCGTAGATGCCGATGGACGCGTGCGCACGAGCTTTCAGATGACTGTTACGGCAACGGGACGCCTTTCGTCCACCGAGCCGAATTTGCAGAATATCCCCACGCGCACGGAGATCGGAAGCGAGCTTCGGCGGATGTTCGTGCCGGATGAGGGATGCGTATTGGTCGATGCGGACTATTCGCAGATCGAACTGCGCCTCCTCGCACACATCGCGCAGGATGAGACGATGCTGCGCGCATTTTCGGACGGAACGGATATTCACGCCGTCACCGCGTCACAGGTGTTTGGTGTGCCGCTCGATGCCGTCACGGCGCAGATGCGCTCGCACGCGAAGGCGGTCAATTTCGGCATCGTTTACGGCATCTCCGCCTTTTCCCTCTCGCAGGATATCGGCGTGAGCGTTGGTGAGGCGAAGGCGTATATGGAAAGCTACCTTGCCCACTACGACGGCGTTCGCACCTATATGGACGCGGTCGTTGCGCGTGCGCGGCGTGAGGGGTATGTTGAAACGCTGATGCACCGGCGGCGCATCCTGCCGGAGATCAATGCGTCGAATTTCCAGCGGCGCTCGTTCAGTGAACGCGTGGCGCTCAATACGCCTATCCAAGGCACGGCGGCAGATCTCATGAAGGCAGCGATGGTAAAGGTCGACGCGCGGCTTCGTGCGGAGGGACTTGCCGCACGCATCATTTTGCAGGTACACGACGAGCTGATCGTTGAGTGTCCCGCCGCGGAGGCGGAGCGGGTATGTGCGCTTTTAACGCAGGAAATGGAAAGCGTTGCGTCGCTTTCCGTCGCCCTTACCGCGGAGGCGCACAGCGGGGAAAACTGGCTTGCAGCCAAAGGCTGATGTCTTCAAAAAAGTGGCACGCCACTTTTTTGAGTGTTTTGCGCTTCGCTCCGTGCATGCACCTTGTTCGCACACTCGCTGCGCGAGAAGAATTTTCTCCGCCGTACACGCCGCCGGAGAAAATGGTTTGATTTCTTTTGCGCCAACGGCTGTGCAGGACTTGGCGAGACCTTTAAGGATATGCTTGCAGCCAAAGGCTGAAGGCAAGGAGGATAGAGATGACAAGAGAAATTGATATCGTTGCAATGAATGCCGACCACCTCGACCAGATCGCCGCGCTTGAGCGGGTGTGCTTCCCCGACCCGTGGAGCCGGCGGATGCTCGCCGAGGAGCTTGAAAATGAGTGTGCGTCTTTCCTTGTGGCGATCGACGAGGATGGGAACGTTGCGGGCTATGCGGGCGTACACGTTATTTTGGACGAGGCGTATATCGCCAACATCGCCGTGCGTCCGGAACTTCGCGGACAAGGCATCGGCGGGCAGCTTCTCGATATTTTTATCAAATTTTCACGGGAGAGCGGCATCTCCTTTTTGACGCTTGAGGTGCGTCCGAGCAACACGGCGGCGATCGCGCTTTATGAAGGGCGGGGCTTTCGTGAGGAGGGACGGCGGCGCAATTATTATGAGCATCCGCGCGAGGACGCGGTCATCATGACGCGCCGGTTCAAGAAAAATCAGTCCATGCAGTAGGAGAGGGCATATGAACATACTGGCTTTTGAATCTTCGTGCGACGAGACGGCGGTCGCCGTCGTGCGCGACGGGCGGGAGGTACTTTCCGATGTGATCCTCTCACAGGCGGATATGCACGCCATCTATGGCGGTGTTGTGCCGGAGATCGCGTCACGCAGGCATGTGGAAGCGATCGCGGGACTTGCGGATGAGGCGCTGCAAAAGGCGAAGATCACGCGCGGTGAGGTCGATGCGGTCGCTGTCACCTACGCGCCGGGACTGATCGGCGCTGTGCTGGTGGGCGTGAATTTTGCAAAGTCTGCCGCCTATGCGCTGGGTGTTCCGCTGATCCCGGTGCATCACATCCGTGGGCATATCGCGGCGAACTACATTGCGTTCCCCGAACTTGAACCGCCGTTTCTCGCGTTGTGCGCTTCGGGCGGGAACACACTGCTTGTCGATGTGCGTGGGTACACCGACATGGAGATCGTCGGCGGAACGCGCGACGATGCGGCAGGCGAGTGCTTTGACAAGGCGGCGCGCGTTTTGGGGCTTCCCTACCCGGGTGGTCGTCCGATCGACGAACTTGCGCAGGGAAGTGCGGGCGGCGTGTATGATCTGCCGCGCGCGAGGATCGATGGTGCGCCGCTCGATATGAGCTTTTCGGGGCTTAAAACGGCAGTCGTCAACCTCGCGCATAATGCAGAGCAAAAGGGTGAGACACTTGACCGCGCGGCGCTTGCACGCGACTTCGTGCGCGCGGTGAGCGACGAGCTTGTGCCGCGCACGATGGAGGCGGCACGCATTTGCGGTCGGAAGACGATCGCTGCTGCCGGCGGCGTTGCCGCGAACAGCATCCTTCGCGCCGACCTTGTGCGCGCGTGTGAAAAAGCGGGGTGCAGGCTCTATCTCCCGCCGCTTTCGCTTTGCGGCGACAACGGCGCGATGATCGGCGCACAGGGATACTATGAGTATCGCTCCGGCGCGGCAGCTGACCTCTCGCTCAATGCTTTTGCAACGCGGGACATTGCAAAGACTGCTGCAAAAGACTGAATTTCAGACCACTTGCCGCACCCGTGTAAAGGGGTGCGGCTTTCCTTTTTGAAAGACACCGCATACTTCTTGCAAAATCTGTTGTTATGGAAACAAAGCGCGTTATTTTTGCAGAAATTTGCTGTTATGTAAACAGAGGGGGAGAGAGTGCGCGGCGGTGGAAATAAGCTTGGAGGAATGTGGAAATTTTTGAAAAAAACCTAAAAAGCGCTGCGGCACAACGGTTTGCGGATTGTGGAAAAGGCTGTGGATAATGTGGATAACTATTTGTAAACGGAAATTATCGAAAATTTTATGTATAGCGACAGGGTCTCTTACAAGGTGCAAAATTGCGCGCGAAAAAATTTTCTTTTACGGGAAAAAGAGATATTTTTCGGGAGAAATGTCGAAAGGCGGCGAGAGCTGCTGTACTGCGCGGAGAGGAAAATGACGGAAGAGGAGGAGGTGATTTTGCAGGATTGCAGTGTCGATTACAAATCGTATAATGCGGAGTCTTCGAAGGTGTGATATTTTGCGTTTTATGCGCAAAATATGGTTGACGCTTTGCTCAAAGTGTGGTATGATAGCGAACACGGTCGGTGCTATGGGTACGGATACGCAGATGTTTGCTGGAATAGCTCAGTCGGTAGAGCAGCTGATTCGTAATTTCTATATCACCCCGCATACAAGTTCATAAGCTGGTATAGCTCAGTCGGTAGAGCAGCTGATTCGTAATCAGCAGGTCGCAGGTTCGAGTCCCGTTACCAGCTCCAAAAAACGCCCGAAAACCACGGTTTTTGGGCGTTTTTAGCTATAAATTGTTTTAATCGCCTGACCCACATTTTTAGAATTTGACCCACAATGCGCTGATTACAAATCAGTTCTTCGAAAAAGAAATCGTCTGAGCAAACGCTCAAGACTCACTTTTGACCCACACGGGAACACAAAGCGGAAAGCACCGGAGATTTTCCGGTGCTTTCGTTGCTTCTGTGAGCGTATACGGTATTGCAGGACTATACTTTTTCGACAATAAGTTGTATAATTAGAAAACTCGGTAAAGAAGAATTGAGGAAAACCCTTTAAAAGACATTATAAAAGTGGTTGATTTACGCTGCATTATTTGAGGTGAGAACATGGCATCAAAAAATATAAAAGGCTATGCTTTTGAATGGTTTGTCAGGAAAGTATTGAATCACTGCGGATTCACATCTGTAATACCAGATAACAAAATAGTATTTAAGAACGGTCGAAATGTAATGGTGCACGGCTTGGGTCAACCCCATAATACTGATGTCTTAGTTGATCCTCCAATACAAATCCCCTTTTTCTTTCCGAGCAGGCTTATTATAGAGTGTAAGTGTAAAAATGTCGAACTCGGTATTGAACACGGAAGAAATGTTTTCGGTTTAAGAGAGGACATCAACGGCTTCGATGTTGTGACTCCAGACATTCTTCGTGATAGAGCCAATTATCGCCGCAGAAGTCCCGCAACTTACAACTTCGATCGTTATCACTACCAGGTTGCACTGGCGTCTACTTCAGGGTTCAAAGTAACAACTCAAGAGTTTGCAGCAGTTCATAGGATTCCGTTGTTACAATTCAAAAGTGCGATTTTTTCTCCTGTTGTTGATTTAATTTATAGACTTGATGATATCCCGATAAATCGGCAGGACAAAGAAAAACTGCTGGATGCATTTGCGAATGGTGGAAACGTTGCTCTGCAAGCTGAAACCTGTGTTTCGGAAGTGCTTGAATGGGCGCAGCAGTTTTCAGAAGAATGTGACACAATTGCGCAGCGAATGGATATTGGTATTTTAGACAATGGCTCTATCTTATTCCTTTTCAAGCCGTATTATGCTGATGAAGATGAAACGCGTGCTTTTGCTGACGGCTATTCCCTCCACTGGTCGACCAGACATAACTATTGGTCTTTATATGAAAACGGTGTAGAAAAGTATTGTTTTGAATTGCCAATTGAGTTACTTAGAATTTGGGCGAACAATTATAATGTTGATAGAAGAGAAGCTGCTTTGCACTTGAAAGAAGGGTATATGAAAAACATCACAATCTATACAAAATCAGCAGACGGCAAAGTAGGTATCAATGTACTAACACTTTCGTCAACTTTTATTAATAACGCATTACAAGAGTATCAGCAATAAACAGACTTCTTGACGGGCAATCAATGGTGGTCGAGGATGTTCGGGTTACCAGTTGTTTTATGCCCAACCTCGTTTCAATTTTGCATGGAAATAACACAGAGAAAGCACCGGAGATTTTCCGGTGCTTTCTCTGCTTCTATGGGTAGGGGTTACATGGCCTGTGCCATAAAGCTGCCCATCTTTTCTGCGGCTTCTTCCTGCATTCGGTCGGTGGCGTGGGCGTAGACACTCAGGGTGAAGCCCGCATCGTAGTGGCCCAGCATACTGGATACCGTTTTCACATCGACACCGTTCTGGAGTGCCATGGTTGCGAAGGTGTGCCGGAGGTCATGAAATCTCAGATGTTCCAGTCCGGCATCCTTCAGGATCTTTGCGTGGAGGTTGACCACGGAGTCCGGGAACCACATTCCGCCGGTTTTGGGGGACGGGAACATATAGGGATTGTCCGGGTGCTTATCATGTTCCTGCACCAGCAAGTCCACCGCTTCCTGGGGGATAGAGATTTTTCGGATGGAGGTCGCTGTCTTGGGGCGAGTCACCTTGATCTCGCCACCCTCAGCCCGGACGGTCTGTTTGGATACCGACAGGGTTTTGCGTTCCACATCCAGGTCGCTCCAGAGCAGGGCGACCAGTTCACCTTTGCGCAGGCCGCTGGTCAGTTCCAGGAAGAACATGGGGAGTACCCCGCGGGCATCTGCCGCTTTGAGGTAGGCGCTGATGTCCTCCTGCCGGAGGATCTTCATCTCTTTTTTCTCGACCTTGGGGATGATGCAGTCCTCTGTGGGGTTGCGCATGAT
>JAFQUN010000095.1 GCA_017408525.1 Oscillospiraceae bacterium | reverse complement strand
TAGAAGGAAAGAACAGCGTCCTCGGGCAGATCGTTGATCAGCTCAAGCTTGTAGGGCTCGTCCTTCATCAGCTCGAGCGCCTCGGCGCGGGGCAGTTCAAAGCGTTCCAGACGCTCATTCTTCTTGATGATCTTGCCCATTTCCTTTTCGACGGCCTGCAAAAACTCGGGCGTGAAGGGTTCGTCCACGTCAAAGTCATAGTATAAGCCGTTGTCGATCGCCGGGCCGATGGCCAGCTTCGCCTCGGGCTTGAGGTGCTTGATGGCCTGCGCGAGCACATGGCTGGCGGTGTGGCGCAGCACGCGCTTGGCGTCGTCATCTGCAAAGGTGAGGATTTCCAGATCGCCGTCGGCGGCGATGGGGGAAACAAGGGAGATGATCTCGCCGTTGTAACGGGCGGCGATGGCTTCCTTTTTCAGGTCCTTGGAGATCTCGCCGGCGATGTCCAGTGCGTTGACGACGCCTTCGTATTCGCGGATCTCACCGTTGATGTTCAGTTTCACGGTCTATTTCCTCCTTAAGATTGTCAGTCGAGATAATACAAAAAGCCCGTCCCTAATGAAGGGACGGGCTGAATTACCCGCGGTTCCACCCAACTTGAATTAACCACTTTCGAGGGCTGTATCGCGCCCAAAACGCCTTGCGGTCGGTGGTGGTAGCCATATTGCGGTTGCGAGGCGCGCTTTCAGCCGGTGACGCACCCTCTCTGACGTACGTTGCAAAATGGTCGTGTCCACGTCATCCCGAGGAATGTATGCAGGCATTTTAGTCCATTTGAGGCGGTTTGTCAAGCGGAAATTTGTAAAAATGACGGCGAAAACATCATTTTTGTCCGTGTTACTCGTGCGGCTGTATGCCATGCACGGTATAGACGCCCTTTTCGCGCGACATCCAGCCCATGCCGACGAATGCGCGGCGCACGGTGCAGAAGTCGGCGTGGATCGTCGAGATGATCTCGTTGACTTCCTTCTCGGAATAGGTTTTGCCGGTTTCGAACAGCTTCATGATTTCTTCGTAGATGATCAGACGTTTTTTTACCTGTGCGGGCATCGTTTCGCAGAAGCCGTGCGGCATGAAGGATTTGATCACCTTGCGGCGGTACATCTCTTCGCGCAGGGCCTCGGCGTTATCGGCATTGCCTTCTTCCGGAAGTACAAGTTCGCGGATAGTCATAGCGAAGGCCTCCTTTCTGAGGGAATAGACGGTGTAATACTGCTCTTTGCGTGCGTCCACAAGACCGGCTGCCTGCAGCTTTTTCATATGAAAGGAGACTGTGGCGGGGGTGAGCTGCATGCGTTCGGCGAGCAGTTCGGTATACATGTCGCGCTCGCCCAGCGCGCGCAGGATGCGCAGACGTGTGTCGTCGCCCAAAGCCTTGAAGAGGGAGAGAACTTCGCTCATGCTTCACCTCCGAGTTCACGCACCAGCGCGCGCACGCGCTCGATGCAGGCGCGCTGGATCTCGCAGCGGTCCGCGTTGTCGAGATCTCCGTGCAGGCGGTTCTCTTCCGCGCGGCGGGTCATCTCATCTGCAGTGGAAGCGAGTCTCTGCGGCGCTTTTGCGGCGAGAGTCCTGAGCATTGTACTGTACATGTTCTGCTTCATCAGGGAGATGGAGTGGGCGCGCTCGTCGCCATTGCTGCGCGCGCGGGCCGCTGCCTGACCTTCTTCGTCTGCCCAGATATCAAGAATGCGGCCGAGTTCGGCGAGATCCATGGTAACACCTCCAAGTAATTTGATGTTTGTCAAAGTAATTATATAATTTGATTAGATGTTTGTCAATATAAAATTTGAATCAAAAATAGATTTTCAAACATTTTACACCCGGCTATTGGCATTGGAGCGGAATTGTGTTATAATATTTCGGAAAACGCACTTCCGCCGATTTGTGCGGCGGTTGCCCGGAGATCCCGGGTGCCGCGCGGAGAAGACGCGGAGGGTGGAAAAAACAAGGAGGAATCCCACAATGGCAGTTATTTCCATGAAGCAGCTGCTCGAGGCCGGCGTGCACTTCGGTCATCAGACCCGCCGCTGGAACCCGAAGATGGCTCAGTACATCTTCACCGAGCGCAACGGTATCTACATCATCGACCTGCAGAAGACCGTCCGCAAGATCGACGAAGCCTACGCCTTCATCCGTGACGTGGCGATGGCCGGCAAGACCGTGCTGTTCGTCGGCACCAAGAAGCAGGCTCAGGAGTCCATCGAGTCCGAGGCCAAGCGCTGCAACATGTACT
>JAFQUN010000094.1 GCA_017408525.1 Oscillospiraceae bacterium | reverse complement strand
GCTTGGTGTAGGGGTAAAGCCCCGCTTCAAGGAGCTTTGTGATAACGGTGCGCTTGGTCTTGAGGCTCTCCGCCGCAAGATCCATCATGTGGTCAAGACGCTCATAAAACTCCGCCGGCGTTTTGGCAAGATACGCGATGCGCGGCAGGTTGATGGTAACAACGCCCACCGAGCCGGTCGATTCGCCCGAGCCGAAGAAGCCGCCGGACTTCTTGCGCAGCTCGCGCAGGTCAAGACGCAGACGGCAGCACATACTGCGCACGTCGCTCGGCTCCATGTCGGAGTTGATGTAGTTGGAAAAATAGGGCGTGCCATACTTTGCGGTCATCTCGAAGAGCAGACGGTTGTTCTCCGTCTCGCTCCAGTCGAAATCGCGTGTGATGGAATACGTCGGGATCGGGTACTGGAAGCCGCGGCCATTCGCGTCGCCCTCGGTCATGATCTCGATAAAGGCGCGGTTGACCATGTCCATTTCCTTCTTGCAGTCGCCATAGGTGAAGTCCATCTTCTTGCCGCCGACGATCGCGGGGACGTTTTCAAGGTCCTTGGGAACGGTCCAGTCGAGCGTGATGTTCGTAAACGGCGCCTGTGTGCCCCAGCGGGAGGGCGTGTTCACGCCGTAGATAAAGGACTGGATGCACTGCTTGACATCTTTTTGCGTGAGGTTGTCGGCGCGCACGAACGGCGCAAGGAACGTATCAAACGACGAGAACGCCTGTGCGCCCGCCCATTCGTTTTGCATGATGCCGAGGAAGTTGACCATCTGGTTGCAAAGCGTCGAAAGGTGCGCGGCAGGGGAGGAGTTGATCTTGCCCGGGATGCCAAGCCCCTGCTCGATGAGCTGACGCAGACTCCAGCCGGCGCAGTAACCGGTGAGCATGGAAAGGTCATGGAGGTGGAAGTCGCCGCTTTTGTGCGCCTCGGCGATCTCGGCGGAGTAGACCTCCGAGAGCCAGTAGTTGGCGGTGATCGCGCCGGAGTTGGAGAGGATCAGACCGCCGACGGAGTACGTCACGGTGGAATTTTCCTTCACGCGCCAATCGTTGATGCGCACATAGTCGTTGACGATCTCCTTATAGTCAAGAACGGTCGATTTGAGGTTGCGGATCTTCTCGCGCTGCTTGCGGTAGAGGATGTACGCCTTGGCAACATCGGCGTAGCCGGCAGCGCTCAAAACCTCCTCGACGCTGTCTTGAATGTCCTCGACAGTCACGGAATCGTCACGGATCTTTTCCTGATAGTGTGCCGTGACGCGCAGGGCAAGAAGGTCGATAATGTCGGAATTGTAAGCGGTCTTCGTCGCGTCAAACGCCCTTGTGATGGCGACGCGGATCTTCGCAAGGTCAAAGTCGGCAACCTTGCCGTCACGTTTAACAACGCGGTACATAGATAATCCTCCTTGATCTTTTTGTAAAAGCGCGCAAGCGCGCGAAACGTACCATACCATGATACCATATCTTGTGTTTATGTCAACCGTCAAAACCACTATATATGGTTTCAAAAATTTAATAGTTCAATATATTGACACAAGATTTAGTCAGATCCCGCGCAAGGAAACTGTGGTAAAATACGGCTTGGCAAGCGCCGCAAATTCGTGCATCTGCGCTATGTCGGGCGCGTGAAGCCCCGCACCGACCAGATTTCCCGAATCGACGAAGCGCTGCAAAAAATAGCGCGGTGCGCCGGCGAACCATTCCCCGATGGCAACGATATCCTGTGCCGTGTGCAGCTCACGCACGACCGTGGTGCGAAGTTCGTATGCGCCGCCCCACGACCGCAAAAGCTCCACGCAGTGTGTGAGCGCGTCGGTGTCAAACGGCGCGCCGACCGTCCGTGCGTATTTTTCGCGGCTGTTTTTCACGTCAACGGCAACATAGTCCACGACCCCGCGCGCAAGGATATCTTCCAGCGCATCGGGAAAGCTGCCGTTCGTGTCGAGCTTCACGCTAAAGCCGAGCGCACGCACCTGTGCAAGAAAATCAGCCGCATCCGCCCACAAAAGCGGCTCGCCGCCCGAGAGCACCACCGCATCCAGAAGCCCGCGGCGCGAACGAAGGAAGTCCATGACCTCCCCTCGCGGCAGCTCCTGCGCAGGATCGGCCCGCACGACAAGGTCGGCGTTGTGGCAGAACGGACAGCGCAGGTTGCATCCTCCGGTGAAAACGGTCGCGGCAAGCTTTTCCGGATAGTCGACCATCGAAAGCTTTTGCAGCCCGCAAATGCGCACACGATCACCTCCAACCACAAGATGTTGATATGTTAGCACAAAGAAACCGCAATATCAAGTGTTTTTTGAAAATCATCGCAAAAAAAGGGAGCGCACCGCTGCGCGGCACGCTCCCTTTCCAAGACCGATGTGCTTATTTAAGTCTGTCCTTGGCGAAATATTCGCGTGTAAGCTTAAAGACGACGGGGCTCAGCAGGGCGACACCGATGAGGTTCGGGATCGCCATAAGACCGTTGAGCGTGTCGGAGATGTCCCAGGCAAGCTTCAGGTCGACCGTGGCGCTTGCGATAGCCATGGCGCTGAAAAGGATCTGGAACACTCTGGCGCTCTTGTCACCGAAGAGGAACTCGACGCAGCGCGTGCCGTAAAGACCCCAGGAAAGAACGGTCGAGAACGCAAAGAGCGAAAGACCGACCGCCACGACGACGGCGCTCGCGCTGCCGCCGAAGACGGAGCTCATACCGTTGATGGCAAGCTGCGCACCGATGTCGTTGCCGTATTCGATGCCCTCGATGCCGTTGCCAAGCAGCACGACCATTGCCGTGAGCGTGCAGATAACGATCGTGTCGGCAAAAACCTCAAAGATGCCGTAAATACCCTGCTTAACGGGGTGGTCAACGTCTGCGGCAGCATGCGCGATAGGCGCGGAGCCGAGACCTGCCTCATTCGAGAAGATGCCGCGGCCGACACCCTTTTTGATGGCAGTGGAGATGCCCACGCCCGCAAGACCGCCGGCGGCAGCCTCGGGACTGAACGCACCGACGAAGATGGCACGGAAAACGGCAGGGACCTGGTCGATGTTGCACGCGACGACCACGAGAGAGGAAACGATATAAATGATCGCCATGACAGGGACAAGCAGCGTGCAGACGTCGCCGATGCGCTTGACGCCGCCGAGGAGGACAACGGCGGTGAGGACGGCGCAGATCACGCCGATGATCAGCGAGGAGGTCGACACATTCAGGTCCGGAGCAAAGTTCTGGATCGCACCGGAGACGGTAGAGGCGATGGTGTTGACCTGCGCGATGTTGCCGATACCGAACGCAGCGAGCGAGCCGAAAATGGCGAAGATCACGCCCAGCCACTTAAACTTCGGACCAAGACCGTTTTTGATATAGTACATCGGACCGCCGACCCACTCGCCCTTGGCATTGCGCTCGCGGTACTTGATGGAAAGCGTGACCTCGGAAAACTTTGTCGCCATGCCGAAGAGGGCGGAAAGCCACATCCAGAAAACGGCGCCCGGACCGCCGATAGCGATCGCGCCGGAGACGCCTGCGATGTTGCCGGTGCCGACGGTCGCGGCAAGCGCGGTACACATCGCCGTAAACGGAGAAACCGAGCCCTCTTTCGCCTCGACCTTGATGAACGCCTTGCCGATGGTGTTGCGCATCGCATAACCAAAGCGGCGGAACTGGACAAAGCCTGTGCCGATCGTCAGCCAAAGACCAACGCCGAGGATGAGCACCATCGCCGGTGCGCCCCAGACAAAGCCGTTGATCTTCGAATTGATATTCGTGATCATTTCTACCATATTAAAACCCTCGCTTTATTTGCATATTTGCGGCTGTTTCGCCGTGCGGCGAACACTGTCACATGATAAAGATATCAAAAACCGCCGATAAAAGCAAGACATTTATAAATTTTATCTCTTTGCGGAAAAATTATGCGCTCCGGTGGGAGATAAGAAGCAAAGGAGCGCGAGTCGTATGGCTCGCGCTCCTTTCAGCTTGTTGAAAATGGTCTCGCCGAGTTCTGCACAGCCGTCGGCAGCTTTGCCGCCTCACGGATGTGGCGTGCCCCTTGCGGGTATCTCGCGTAAGCGGGAAAGAAAGAAAAACTATTTTCTCCGGCGGCGTGTACGTCGGAGAAAATACTTCTCGCGGCGTAAGCGGGTGACGCGTCGCCGCGCAAAAACTCGAAAAAGTGGCAGAGCCACTTTTTCGACAGTTAAAAGGAGCGCGAGCCATGCGGCTCGCGCTCCTTTTTAACGCTTGGAAATTAGTCCTTGTACATATCGACAAGCTTGACGAGGTGCTCGTAGCGTTCCTTCGCGGCCTGCTCGTTGCGTGCGAACAGCTCCGTTGCGCGCTCGGGGAACTCGCGGGTGAGGCGGCTGTAACGCGCCTCGTTCATGAGGAACTCCTGATAACCGCCGGCAGGTGCCTTGGAGTCGAGCGTGAACTTCTGACCCTCGGCAGCCGGATTGTAGCGGAACAGGTTCCAGTAGCCGCAGTCGACAGCCATCTTCATTTCCTTCTGGCAGTTCATCATGCCGCCCTTGATGGAGTGCATCTCGCAGGTGGCATAGCCAACGATGAGGGACGGGCCGTCATACGCCTCGGCCTCCACGATCGCCTTGATGGTCTGGGACGGGTTCGCGCCCATGGCGACCTGTGCGACGTAAACGTAACCGTACTGCATGGCGATCTCGGTGAGGCTCTTCTTCTTG
>JAFQUN010000093.1 GCA_017408525.1 Oscillospiraceae bacterium | reverse complement strand
TGCGGATCTCACGCTCGCTCTGCTCCTTGGTATCGGCCGCGTCGAAGATCTTCTTTCCCTCGACGAGGATACTGCCGCGCTCGGGCTTTTCCAAAAAGTTCAGGCAGCGCAGAAGCGTGCTTTTCCCCGAACCGGACGAGCCGATGATCGCAAGCGCTTCACCGCGCTCCATCGAAAAGCTGATATCCTTCAAAACCTCGGTATGACCGAAGGATTTGCCGATGTGCCGAACTTCAAGCATAGACATATAGCGGCACCCCCTTAACGGAAATAGGACAGCCGACGCTCAAGGTAATTGAAAAGAAGCGTCAGGATGCCAACGAACGCGAGATAAAATACGCCGGTGTAGAAAAGCGGCCAGGTGATGCCCTCGGACTTCATAAACGCTTCGCCGGCCTTGATAAGCTCCGTGATGGCGATGATGCGGGCAAGCGACGTGTCCTTGACGAGGGTGATGATCTCGTTCGACATGGGCGGAAGGACGCGCTTGACCATTTGCAGCAGCGTGACCTTGAAGAAGATCTGGCTCTTTGTCATGCCGAGGACTTCGCCCGCCTCGCGCTGGCCGACGGGGACGCCCTCAATGCCGCCGCGGAAAATGACAGAGAAATAGCACGCGTAGTTGATGACGAATGCCATCACGCACGCCGTCATACGGCTGCCGCCCCAGATGTTGTTGTCAAACCACAGACCCGGACCGTAGAAAATGATGATAAGCTGGAGCATGAGCGGCGTTCCGCGGATGATCCACACGAGCAGATTCACGATGGCGCTGATGGGACGGAGGGCGGCAAGCTTCGTCAAAACGACGCTTACAGGACGCAGCGCGGCAAACTTATCCCACGCGCCGCCGATGCGGCGGAGGAGCGCGCCCCTTTCTGCCGCGTCAGCACGCCGCTTTTTGACGGCGAGAAAGCGCAGCGGCTGCCACTTGCTCATCGAGCCGAAGGCAATGACAAGTCCGAACGGGAGGGCAAAGACAAGCGTAAGGCCGAAAAGCTCCATCGCGGTGCCGAAGCCCTCAAGCAGGGACAGTGTGACTTTCAGTAACATAGATTTTTCCTTTCAGCGTACGCACTGCCTGCCTTGCGGCAGACAGTGCGTACACTTATGTAAGGCTTTTTATTTTGCGGTGACAACGACCTGCGCGTTGTTGCAGTATGCGTTGGTGCATTCCATCGCCGCAACAACGGCGTCGGTGAGCGTCATACCGTTCCAGACGACATCGATGCCCTTGCCGTCAAGCTCGAACACCTTGTTGTCCCAGTCGATGACGATGAACTCGACCGCAACGCCGAGCTTTTCGGCGACGAGCTTTGCCATGTCGGCGTCAAAGCCGATCCACTCACCGTTTTCATCCTTGTAATCCATCGGGGCAAAGTCGGTGATACCGACGACCAGCGTGCCCTTATCCTGGATATAGGCAACATCGCCGTCAGCGGCGGTCTCGACCTCGTCGGCAGCTTCCTGCGCAACGAGCGCTTCCTGCACGCCGTAAGTCTCGGCAATGCTCTGCATCGTGCCGTCGGCGTAAGCGTCTGCCATGACCTTGTTGATGTATGCGGCAAGGTCGGAGCCCTTGCGGCAGCCGACACCGTAAAGCTCTTCGGTGAGCTTCTCGTCGGTGCAGACAAGATCGGGGTAGCTCGTACCCTCACCGACCATCGCGCCCGCCATCAGCGAGTCGATGATCGCCGCGTCGGACGTGCCGGCGGCAACTTCCATGAGCGCCTTCGCCTGCGTGTCGACGCTGACGGTCTCATAGCCGGCTTCAAGCGCGGCGGCTTCGCCGGCGGAGCCGGCTTCAACGGCGTAGACAAGTGCCTTGGTCTCGTCGCTGCTTTGGGTGGTGTCCTGCGTTTCGTCCTGCTGCGCATTGCCGCATGCGCAAAGAGCGAGCAGCATCATCACAGCAAGAAGGATCGACATAAACTTCTTCATGATCTTCTTCCTCCAAATTTCTAAAAGTTCTGCGCCGTTTGTTCGGTGCTTTATGCTTTAGTATGTTAGCACGATAAAGTGCTTTTGACAAGAGGATTTTTGAGAAAATTTGCAAAACAGCGCAACTCCGTCAAAAGCGAACAAGAGAGCGCCCCGAAAGGGTACGCTCTCTTGTTCGCTTTGCACAAAGCTTATTTGCTTTTTTTCGTATCGTCAAACACGCAGCACACGGCAAATGCGGTGGCAAAAATAAGCGTGAGCGCCAAAAGCACCGCGCGCACAGCGCAAAGGTTGACGCGCATAACGTGCGCCTCACGCAGCGAACGGACACGCTCGGCAGCGGCATTCGCCCCGCTGCGCACACGATTTGTAACATTTTCCACACCATTGCAGGCAGCGCGCACCGTCTTTTTCGCGGCACGCTCCGTCTCGTAGGCGATCGCTTCTTTCACAGCGTGCGCCGCGTCATAAACAGCGCTGCGCGCACGACGGACGTAGTAACGTGCTCTTTTTCGATGTCCCATGGCAGTTCCTCCCAAAGTCAGTCGGATATGATTGGAATATGCGCTTTATTGGTTTCATTATACAATCCTGCCCGCAGACTTGTCAAGTCGGTTTACATAAATAAGCACAGAAGGATCGGCAGGAAAACGGCAGGAACGTAATTCATCATCTTCAACCGCGTCACACCGAGCATATTGAACGCAAGCCCGATAAGCAGCAGCGAACCGACGCACTTCATCTCCGCGACGACGACCGGCAGGAGATACGGCTGGGCGAAAGATGCGCACACGGCGATGATACCCTGATACAAAAAAACGGACACAGCTGAAAGGGCAACGCCGATACCGAGCGTCGTTGCGAAAATCATGGAAGACACAAAGTCAAGCGCCGATTTTGCAAAAAGCGTTGCATGGTCGCCGCGAAGTCCGCCGTCGAGCGCACCGGTGATCGCCATCGCGCCGACACAGAAAAGAAGCGTTGCGCTGACAAAGCCCTCTGCGATCGAGGTCGTGCCGCCGCCGGAGCGGAAACGCGCCTCCACACGCGCACCAAGGTCATGCAGGCGTTTGTCGAGATCCAGAAGCTCACCGATGATGCAGCCGACGACCATCGAAATGATGGTGATGAGCGTGTTTTCCCCGTCGAACAGACCGTCGACACCAATGTAAAGGACGCAGAGGGCAAGACCTTTTGTGACCGCGTCGCTCAAGTGTTCGGGAAATCGGCGCCCGAAAAGGACCCCCAAAAATGCGCCGAGGATGATCGCCCCTGCGTTTACAAGTGTTCCCGTCAGCATATGTCTTTCCTCCCCTCTGCAAGCGCCATCACGACCGCGCCGCCGAGCATCAGTCCCGCGCACGGCGGCACCCATGCGTTGCTCGCAGGAACGCTGCGCCGCCCGGGAGGCGGTGCTTCCAGCTGCGCTGTTGGTGCTGCCTGCTCGTCGCTGAAGATGACGCGCAGGCGCTCAATGCCGCGGCGGCGCAGCTCACGGCGCATCACACGCGCAAGCGGGCAGCCATACGTTTCGCTGATATCGCAGATGCGAAGGCGCGAAGGGTCGAGCTTATTGCCCGTGCCAAGCGCAGAGATAATGGGGATGTTCGCGCCAAGTGCCGTTTGGATGAGGTCGAGCTTACAGGCGACAAGGTCGATCGCGTCGATGATATAGTCGTAGTGTGCGGTGAAGAACTGCTCGCGCGACGCTGCTTCATAGCGCGCGCAAAGGGGATGAACGATGATATCGGGGTTTATGTCGCGGCAGCGCGCGGCAACGGCATCGGCTTTCGCCATGCCGACAGTCGAATGGAGCGCTTCGATCTGGCGGTTGATGTTGGAGACGGCAACGCTGTCTTCGTCGATGAGGGTGATCTCCCCCACGCCGGATCTTGCAAGCGCCTCGGCTGCGTAGCTTCCCACACCGCCAAGTCCGAAGATGGCAACATGTGCGCGCGACAGACGCGCCATCGCCTCTTCGCCGAGCAGCATTCACGTTCTCAAAAAGGGATCTTGCATAGGAATCCTCCCTGTGAAAAAGAAGGAGCGGTGATAACCGCCCCTTCTTTTGAAGTTTGCATAATTTGTCGGTGCGGATCAGACAAGCTTTGTGGCGTACTTGATGCCGGATTCCTTCTGTGCCGGGTACTCTGCCTTGACAGATGCAAGCCACTCATCGTAGTCGGCAGCAGTCAGCTCCGTGGTCAGCTTCTCCTGCCAGTAGGGCAGATCGTTCTCGCCGACAAAGTACATCACATGATAGCCGTCATAGGTGCTGTCGTAGACAATACCGGTATCGCCCGCAGCGCGCGCTTCGTCAAAGCACCACGCCTCAAATTCGTCGACCATTTGACCACGGCTGACGGAAGCATAGAGTCCGCCGATCCCCACGGTCGCAGTATCGGCAGAATTGCTGTCGGCAAGCTCGGCAAAATATTCCTCGCTCGCACCGTTTTTCTCCCAGTCAGCAAGAAGCTCTTCCGCCTTGGCAAGCGCCGCCGCATCGTCGCCGTTTTCAACATTGATAAGAATATGGCGCACGTCGACAGAATGATAATCATTGCGCGCACGGGAGTGGAACACAACAAGGTAATAACCGCCCTTATCGCTGTACTTAACGACGGTCGCATCACCGGGCATACGCTCGTCCGCAAACGCCCATGTGAGCATCTCGGACGTACCGCTCGAGGTATAGGGAGAGTGGCTGTACTCGCCGCCGAGCTCCTCGGCAATCGCCTCGAGACTTTCGCCTGCGGCGTAATGCAGCTGCGCCTCCTCTGCCTTCTTCTTTGCCTCTTCCATCGCTGCCTCGATCTCGGCGTCGGCAGTATCGGCGCTTTCAACCATTGCAGAGAAGAGGATGAACTCGATATCGACGCTGTCATAATCTGCAGGATTTTCCGCATAGGCAGCGGCAAAGTCCTCTTCCGAATAATCCAGCGAGGAGGTGTAATCGTCAGTATAGACCGCCGCATACTCTGCAAACGTTGTATGGCGGAGGAAAACTTCCTCGGTCATAAGCGGTCCATAGACCATCTTGAGGTACTTCGCACGGGAGTAACCGTTGGTTGCGGCATAGCCGTCGATCGTTGCAAGCGTATCGTCGACGTGCTGGCGCATCTCGTCGGTAAACTCGTAACCGGCATTGATCGCCTTTGCTGCAAGGGCGACAGTATTGTGCATCCGCTCAAGCGCCTGCTCAAGGAGCGAGTCAGCCGTGAAGAAGGAGGATGCATACGAGCCGTAATTGGCGTAATACTCGTTATAAATGGCATGGGTGTAAAAGTCGACATCGGCAGCAGTGTACGTTTCTTCACCGATGGTATAAGCTGCCGCGCCGCGCTGGATGATGTTGCTGTTCCAAAGAAGGATAAAGGCGGCAGCGATCACGAATGCGGCGGCGATGCAGCCATAGAGCACGCTCGTTCTGCGCTGCTCGGCACGGCGCTTTGCCTCGCGCTCCACCTTCGGGTCAATGTGACCGGCGGCAGCCTGTTCCTGACGAATCTTTTTTTCTCTCGATGCACTCATTTGTTGATCAGTCCTCTCAAATAAATTGCGAATCTCCCTTCGCAAAGCAACAAGTATTATACACGGTCAAACCGCAATACGCAAGCAAAAAAAGTTCACATTTCCCCTTTTTCGACGCCGCGGGAGCAAAAAATCCGAAAAAGATGCTCCGCATCCTTTTCGACGCAAAAACTGACCCCGCAAGATCGTGTGGACCTCGTTATAACCTGCACCTTCTGAGCAGGTGGGTCGCCTCCAGCGCACTTTACTGCTCCCAGCTTCCGACCGCAAGCGGCAGTCGGGAGGTCTGCAAACCATGTACTGATCCGGCATCCCGTATAACGAAATGTGGGTTAAAAAAAGATCCATCACGCGTCCCGCAGGGTCGTGCGTTTTTTCATATCAAAAAGGTCTTTCCGCATTTGCGCCGTTCCGCCGCAAATGATACTTTGCACTTTTCCCGATGATCTTACTCCTCGTCGTCATCCATGAGCTGTTCCATGAAAAGATCATAGACACGCTCAAGCTCCTCGTCATCATCGATGGTCGAGAGCATCTCCTCACCGTCGATCGTATCGCTGCGCAGCAGGATCAAGCCGTAGTCTTCCTCCGCACCCTCATCGGCATCCTCTTCAACGACGGGGAAAAATGCCATATAGGTGCGCCCCTCATATTCGAGTGCGTCGATGTATTCAAGTTCAATGTCATTTCCGTCCTCATCCGTAATGGTGACGAAATTCGGTCCGTATTCTTCGCTCATTTGCTTCGACCTCCTTATGTGTTGTCTTTATTATACACGCTCGCGCACATGTTTGCAAGCTGCGGATACGGTGCAGCATCGCATTTTTGCAATCATAAGCGGTAAAATGAAAGCAATTTTTTAATATGCTTTTAAAAACTTGTCGTGCAAATGACAAAATGCGACACTTTTCGCTATTGACAGTGCGTGTTATAATGGATTGATAGTCTTGGAGCTTTACGCGCTCCGCAATCCCTTTGAAGGAGGTTCCTCGCAAATGGACCAGCGCAACGAAAGAAACAGCGCGCGTACCGCGCCGCGTCAAAGGAGCGGCCGCAGGCGGCGCAGCAATCCGCTGCTTACGATATTGAAGGTCATCGGAACGCTTTTTTGCATCGGTGTGCTCACTGCTGCTATTGTGTTCGGGATCTTTATGAAATATGTAAACTCGACGCTTGCCGATCAGCTTTATATCGATGCCTCGGCGTACACGCTCAAGCAAACATCGACCGTTTACTGTCAGGACAGTGCGTCGGGCGAATGGGTGGAGCACCAGAAGCTCTACCGCGAAAACCGCACGCTTATCGATTTTGAGAAGATCCCCAAGCACGTCCTGGAAGCACTCGTCGCCATTGAAGACCAGCGGTTTTACACGCACAAGGGTGTTGACTGGCGGCGCACGGCACACGCCGTTTTGAATATGTTCACCGGGAATGACACGTTTGGCGGGTCGACGATCACACAGCAGGTCATCAAAAATCTGACGACCGAGAACCAGACGACCGTTAAGCGCAAGGTAACGGAGATCTTCCGCGCACTGGAGTTTGAAAAGAATTATACAAAGGACGATATTCTTGAGATCTATCTCAACACAGTCTATTTCGGTGCCGGTGCCTACGGCATTCAGGCAGCATCGGAGGTTTATTTCGGAAAGGACGTTTCCGAGCTTACGATCGCAGAGGGCGCGTGTATCGTCGGTATCACGCGGTATCCCTACATGTACGATCCGTCGCGCGGGGACTGGTATCTTGAAAAAAACCGCGAGCGTCAGCTGACCGTTCTTTCCGAGATGCTGCGTCAGGAAAAGATCACCCAGTCTCAGTACGACGCTGCCGTTGCTGAGGAAATGATCTTTACATGGGATGATGATTTCGTTGCAAGCGTTGACGAAGGAGACGCCGCCGAAGAGGTCAAGGCGGAATACAACAGCTATTTCATCGACCAGGTCATCCGCGACGTGCTGGAGGACCTCATGGACCAGGGTCTCAACAGCAAGGCAGCGTATGACCTTATCTATGAGGGCGGTTTGCAGATCTATACGACGCTTGACCCCAAGATCCAGGAGATCGTCGACAGCGTATATTATGATACGAGCAATCTCGATATTACGTCGGCGAACGGACAGCAGCTCCAGTCCGCCATTACGGTGATGGATCCTTACACCGGAAATGTCGTTGCGATGAGCGGCGGCATCGGTGAGAAGGATGGCGATCTCGTTTTGAACCGCGCCATGAGTACCCGTCCCTGCGGTTCGGCGATCAAGCCGCTTTCCGTTTACGCACCGGCACTCGACGCAGGCGTGATCACCCCCGCGACGGTGACAGACGACTATCCCATTGAGCTGATGGAAAACTCTGCCGGTCGCATGGTCGCCTACCCTCTCAACGCATACGGCAGATATTACGGTCTTACGACGCTGCAAACAGCGCTTCGCCAGTCGACCAATACCATCGCCATGCGAACGCTGATGGAGCTGACCGTACCCGCGTCGTACGAATTTATGACCGACAGGCTCGGCTTTACAACGCTTGTCAACGGCGATCTTGACCGCGCGCCGCTCGCGCTCGGCGGTCTGACGGTTGGCGTTTCGACCGAGGAGATGGCAGCGGCGTATTCAACGTTTGTCAACAACGGCATCTACAACCGCCCCCGCACCTATACCATTGTTAAAGACAGAAACGGCAACACCCTTCTTGAAAACGAGACGGCATCGTGGGTCGCCATGAAGGAGTCGACAGCGTATATCATGAACGGTCTGCTCTCCTCCGTCGTTTCAAGCGGTACGGGCACATCAGCGGCGTTCAGCGGTATGAGCATCGCCGGCAAGACCGGTACGACCAACAACAACTACGACCGCTATTTTGTCGGTTATACCCCGTATTACTGCGCTTCCGTCTGGATCGGCTACGACAAGATGGAAAAGATCAAAGCATCCGGCAACCCCGCCGCTGTCCTTTGGAAAAAGGTCATGAGCGAGGTACACGAGGATCTTCCGAACAAGGGCTTTTCGGTACCCGCCTCCGGTCTTACGAGCGTGAATGTGTGTACAAAAAGCGGTCTTCTTGCAGGAGATCTCTGCGCCGCAGCCGGACATACACAGAGTGTCACCGTTGCGGTCGGAACGGAGCCGTCGGAGATCTGCAGCATGCACATTGCGGCAGATTTCTGTATCGAGGGAAACTGCTTCGCCTCGGAATTCTGCCCCGTTGAGAGTATTGAAAGCCGCATCGTGCTCGACTACGACCGACCACTCATCATGATCGCAGGCGGCGGAACGCAGACGATCATCGCCGAGGACGGCACCGAGCAGACCATCACCGTCGATGCGCCCGTTGCCGCAGACGATGATGCCCTGATCCTTAAGCTCATCGCATCCGGCGAGGGATGTCCTGCCCACACACACGCACCGATCGAGGAGATCGACCCCGAAACGGGTCTGCCTGTCGATCCGAATGCACCGGTCGACCCCAACGCTCCGGTCGATCCCAATACACCGAACACGCCGACCGATCCTCTTGTGCCGACCGATCCGCTCGAGCCCACTGACCCTGTCGAGCCGATCGACCCCGACGCACCGCACGATAACGGTTACGGCGAAGGTGACCAGTCCTCCGACTATCTTGACTGGCTGCTTGGAAGTGAATAAAGGGAGAAGGGAAAGGTCTTGCCTTTCCCTCCTTCCTTTTTTGTGTCGAAAAAGATGCAAGACATCTTTTTCGATTTTTTCGCGCTCCGCTCCGCGCACTCTCTTCGTTCGCACACTCGCTGTGTGAGAAGTATTTTCTCCGACGTACACGCCGCCGGAGAAAATGATTTCACTCCTTTTTGACAAGCTGAAGTGGCTCCGCCACCTTTTCGAGCTTTTTCTGCTCCGTCTTTTTGCACAAAAAGTATCCCTCGTTTTCGACACGAAAACTAAAAAAAATTCTTGTATCCTTACAAAATTTTGTGTATATTGAAGGTATCCCCTAATAGGGAAATTATTTCAGCCAAACGGCGAAATAGAAGGAGAGTTGTATGGAAAAGTTTTTTAAGCTCAAAGAAAACGGAACGACGGTCCGCACAGAACTGCTGGCCGGTCTGACCACCTTCATGACCATGGCGTACATCATCGCCCTGAACCCGAACCTTCTCACGAACTTCGGTGCTGACGGCGGTCCCGCTCTTTGGAACGGTGTGTTCATGGCCACCTGTATCGCGTCTGCCTTTGGTATGCTCTTTATGGCATTCCTGGCAAACAAGCCCTTTGCACTGGCTCCCGGCATGGGTCTGAACAGCTTCTTCGCGGTCGTCGTCACCAACATCGTTGGTCTGACCGGCATGAGCTATGTGGAGAGCTTCCAGTCCGCCCTGGTCATCATCCTGATCGAGGGTATCGTGTTCATCCTGCTGTCCATCCTCAACATCCGCGAGAAGATCGTTGAAGCGATCCCTCTCGGCGTTCGCCTTGGCATCTCCCCCGCCATCGGCATCATGCTGATGAACATCGGTCTTGGCTCCAACGCGGGCGTGTATTCCGAGACCGGCGGTCCCTTCTTCGTGATGCGTGACTTCTTCGGCGCGCTGACTCCCAGCGTTGCGCAGACGAGCATGGGCTCCGGCTACAGCACGATGGTGCTCAACGTTGTGACCATGTTCGTGGGTCTTTTCGTCATCGTCATTCTTGCCAAGAAAGGCATCAGGGCTGCCGTTCTGCTCGGTATGCTGGTCGCCTCCATCGTTAACTGGGCAGGTCAGTTCGTCCTCGGCGGCAATCCCTTTGCAGCTCTTGAGGGTGCGTCCTTCGTGCCGCCCTTCGCCGACATGATGTCGACCACCTTCTTCAAGTTCAGCTTCTCCGGCTTCCTTGAGGTTGGCTGGTTCACCGCCATCACCCTGGTCGTCACCTTCTGCATGATCGATATGTTCGATACCATCGGAACGCTGGTCGGTACCGCTTCCCGTGCGGGCATGGTCGACAAGGAAGGCAATATGCCCAACATGAAGGAAGCGCTCCTGTCTGACGCCATCGGCACTGTCGCCGGCGCCTGCACCGGTACTTCCACCGTCACCACCTTCGTTGAGTCCGCTTCCGGCGTTGAGGCTGGCGGCCGCACCGGTCTGACTGCCCTTACCACCGGCGCGCTGTTCCTCGCCTGCATGTTCATCGCTCCTATCGCTGCCATCATTCCCGCCGCGGCTACTTCTTCCGCGCTGATCTATGTTGGCGTTCTGATGCTGATGGGTCTGAAGAACGTGGACTTCGACGATCTCGACCAGATGGTTCCCGTGACGCTGATGCTGATCGCAATGCCGATCTCCAGCTCCATTGGTCATGGTATCGGTCTGGCCCTGATCTCCTACACGGTCATCAAGGTCTTCTCCGGCAAGGCGAAGGACGTTTCTGCTCTGACCTATGTGATCTCCGCACTCTTCCTCGTGAAGTTCTTCCTGGTTGTGTGATTTAGAGATCATAGAAGAAGAATAGAAGGGTGCGCTGCCTGCATGGGC
>JAFQUN010000092.1 GCA_017408525.1 Oscillospiraceae bacterium | reverse complement strand
GGGATGTAACTTGATATGGGATCTCCGAAAAAATCGAAGCTGCCGGCATAATAGGCTTCATACGCACAATCAAGGCTGACACCGTAGCCGTTGCAGGCGTGAATAAAAGCGTCACCGGACATGTTGAAGACGGCGTGCTTTGCAAACACACCCGTCTGGCACGTTTCAATCGTACCGTCGGTCATGGTGAACACAGGGAAAGTAAGCTGTCTTGCGGTGACGAGGTGGGACTCGGAGATGGAGGGAACTCCTCCGGTTATAAGAACCCCGTCGAAAACTTCCCAGTAGTCGCTCTCGTACTCGCCTTCCGCAGATACACCGGTTTCGCAGTCTTTGATCGTGCCGCCGGTCATATCGAATTCGCCGTCGTACATATGAACGCCGATGTAGCAATCTGCAATCTCGCCGCCGACCATCTCAAACTCGCCGCCGGACAAAGAAACACCGGTCACCTCCGGAGGAAACTCCGGATCATAAAGCTCGGGAGAAAGTTCTCCTGCCGTGATCGTGCCGCTTTGCAGGATGAGTTTTCCGCCTTCTTCGACAGAGATGACGTCGCCGTCGGGAGCTTCGACTGCGCCGCCGCCCTGACAGTCGCACAGGATCAGCGTCGCTCCGTCACGGACGGTAACGGTCGGACCATAATCGGCGCAAGAGAGTGTTTGTCCATTCAAACACAGCGTGACCGTACACTCGTTTCCGCCGTCGCCGATAGACAGACCGTAGTCAAGAGTGACAGCGTCGTTGAGACAGTAATAAACGCTGTCATCGACGATCACTGTGTCACTTGCGGTGAGATAGACCCAGTCACTGCTGGTGTGGTCATGAGCGCCGCTTCCTGCGTCGGCATTGAGCAGGACGGCGGGCAGAATGCTCACCACGAGCGCGAGCATAAACGCAGCCCCCCAGATTTTCTTTCTCGGTCGTTGCTTCATTTTGTATCTCCTCCAAAGTAATATTTTTGGGTTTTACACGCGCCAAAAGATGCCGGCACTTTCTATACATAAAATGGCAGAACATCACCCGTTAATTGTATAACGAAATTCTGCTAAAAGCAACCATAAAATATAGTGCAAAACATGGGCGTGCGTGGTAAAATGAGAAAAAACTTCGATGGGAGGGATGACCATGAAGCGTCTTGCCGCGCTTGCCGCGCTGAAACTTTCACTTTTTTTGAAGCCGCGCGTGGATGACGCGTTTTTTAAGCGGTACAGCCGCTTTATTGCCCCCGATGTGACGGAGGAGGAGCTTTTGGACTGCCCGACCACACCGGAAGAGCTTTTTGAAGACGAGCCTGCGCTCGCCGCCCGCTTTGCGCGCCTTTGCGCCATCTGTGACGGTGACGCGGCGGCGAGGACAGCCATCGAGCTGTACCTGCTCGCGCAGATGGATGGGCGTGTTGTTGACCTTTTGCGTGAGGCGGGCTTTAACGGCTTGACCGTCGAAACGGCAGGGCGGATCACATGGCGCGGGGAAGAGACGGTCGAAATGGCTGCGCGGCTGCGCTCCGCGTTTGAAAAGATTTCTGTCTTGCTCCGGGCTGACCCGATGGCGGAGCCGCTTTGCGCGCCGTTTCAACTCGACGGCAGGCTTGCTGCGTGGCTCATGGGCGACGATTTGCCCGATGAGCGCCTCTGCGCCGAGGTGGACGACGGTACAGGCGAGCTTCCCGCCGCCGTTTTGACGGGGGAGAGCATTGAACGCGCGGCAGCGGTGCTGCGCGCAAAAGACGGCTTTTCCATCGTCCACATCTCGGGCGAGGACGGCAGCGGACGGCGGCATATGGCTCGCCATCTTGCGCGTCGGCTCGGACGGGAGCTGCTGCTCGTTCCGTTTGACGCGGTGGGCGCAGACGGCGCGCTGGACGATGCCGCGTGGCGGCGCGTTCTGCGTGAGCTGCTGCTCAGTGACCGCCTTTTGTGTCTGTACGGCCTGCGCTGTGCGCCGGAAAAGCGCACGGAGCGCCTGCCCGCGCTGCTGCACCGGCTCGAGCGCGACCTTGCGCCGTTTGGGCGCGCAGTGCTTCTTACAACGCAGGAGGGCGTCAAGGTGACGCCGTTTGTGCGCGCGGATGCCTTTGCTGTGTCGATCCCGCGCCCGACCATCCTGCAAAGCGCGCGCCTTTGGCGGTCTTTTGCAGAGCAGATGCTTGGCAGCGGCGCGGCATCATTTCCGGCGGAAAGTCTTGCCTCGAAGATGACGCTCACAGCGGGGCAGATGGAGCGCATCGTGCGGCTTCTGCGCTTCCAAAACCCGCGCGGACAGTGGAGCGAGCGCGACATTTTCAAGCTGTGCTATCAGGTGCTTGACGACGGGCGGTATGAAAACATCCGATTCGTCGACACGACCTATACTTGGGATGACCTGCTGCTTGCCGACTCGCTCAAAGCCGCGCTGCGCGACATCTGTGCGCAGGTGGAACACCAGGGACTGGTGCTTGACGAGTGGGGGCTGCGCCGCCGCTATCCCTACGGGCGCTGTGTATCTGTCCTGATGAGCGGTCCTCCCGGCACGGGTAAGACCATGACTGCGCAGGTACTTGCGTCGAAGCTTGGGCTGGAGCTTTATAAGGTCGACCTTTCGCAGATCGTCGATAAATACATCGGCGAGACGGAAAAACGCCTCGGACAGGTCTTCGATCAGGCGGAAAAGAGCAATCTCGTCCTCTTTTTTGACGAGGCGGACGCGCTGCTCGGCAAGCGCAGCGAGGTCAAAGACGCAAAGGATAAGTATGCAAATACCGAGGTTGCCTACCTTCTCCAGCGCATGGAGGAATATCGCGGCATCGTCCTCATGGCGACCAACCAGGCGGGCAGCATGGACAGCGCCTTCCTGCGCCGTTTCCGCTATCATCTCACCTTTACCCTGCCGGATGAGGCGATGCGGCGAAAACTGTGGGAAGCTGCACTTGATGGGATCCCATCGGACGGCGTGCAGATGGAATATCTTGCAAGACAGTTCGACCTCTCCGGCGCGCAGATCAAAAATATTGCGCTCAACGCGGCGTACCGCGCGGCGTCCGATGGCGGTGTGCTGCATATGGCGCATCTTGTGCGGGCGGTCTTTCAGGAGTTCCACAAGGAGGGGAAGGTCATGCTCTCGAGCGAGTTTGGCGAGTATGGCGTCATGCTCAGCGACTACCTCTCCGGCGGCGGGTCATAAAAAAGATATGAGACCGCTTTTACAGCAGTTTCAAAAGCACGGGAAGCTTTATGCTGCCCGTGCTTTTCAGCTTTTTCCGTGAGATATCTTGTCGGCTGTGGGGCAGCTGTGATATAATGACGAAAATTGTGCGAAAAGCCGTTTTTCACAAGAGATTGTGACGGAAAGGGGACGTTCGATGAAAAGGGCGATCGCTTGCATCCTGTGTGCGACGATGGCGTTCTGCGCCGCATATTTCCATGCTTTTGACATGGCTGGGCAAATGCTGGAGGACACGCTCTACCACCGCGCCGGCGCGGTCGACCCCTCTATCCGCATCATCCGCATCGATGAGCGCACGATGGACCGTCTCGGTGATTTTTCCGAATGGGACCGCGCGGTGTACGCCGACCTTGTCGAAACGCTGTGCGTGTCGGAAGCTGTGCGCCCCGCCGTGATCGGCTTCGATGTTCTTTTCAGCGGGGAGCGGGAGACCTCCTCCGACGCACGCTTTGCCGAGGTGTGCGCCGAATACGGAAATGTGGTGACCGGCTTCAGCTATGTTTTCACAAAGGAACTGACGGAGGACGAGGATGGTGTTCTGCGTGTCGACGCGCTCACCGTCAGCGACCGTGTCGTGCCTTACGGCGCGCTTGCCGACGCGACGACCTCCGGCTTTGTCAACGCATTGATGGACGGAGATGACGGCTTGATCCGCAGCGCGTTTTTGCGCTTTGCCGATCCCGACGGCAGCACACGGCTGAGCTTTGATGCCGCCGTGTACGAGAGCTATATGCGCTCGCGCGGTATGCAGCCGACCTATCCCACGCAGGAGGATGCGTTTCGCTTTCGTTACAGCGGCGGGGTGTCCTCATACGAAAACGTCTCTTTGATCGACGTACTCGATGGCGCCGTTCCGCCGCAGGCGTTTGATGACTGCATCGTTCTTGTCGGTGCATACGCAGGCGGGATGATGGATGCATACTTTGTTCCCGTAGACCGCAGCGCACAGATGTACGGCGTGGAGATCCATGCAAACGTGATCCAGGCGATCATGGAGGGAAAGACCCTGACCGCTGTGCCGCCTGTTTTCGACGGACTACTTGCCGCGCTGTTCGCGGCGCTCCTTTTCCTGCTTTGCGGTAAACTGAGCGCTTCCGCGGCACTGCTGCTCTGCTTTTGCACGGCGTGTGCCAAGCTTGCCGCAGGTGCGATCCTTTTCCGAATGGGATATACATGGGAGCATCTGACCGTCCCCGCCGCGGCGGCAGCCATCGCCGCGTTTTACATCCTTCTCCACTACTACCGTGCGCGCCGTGCGCGGCAGAATATCGAGCGTGCGTTCAACAAGTATGTTGCACCGCAGGTCGTCAGTGAGATCGCGCGAAACGGTACATATGAGCTCAAACTCGGTGGGGAGAACCGCGATATCGCCGTTCTTTTCGTGGACATCCGCGGCTTTACACCACTTTCGGAAAGTCTCGATGCCGAAAAAGTCGTAGACATTCTAAACGGTTATCTTGCACTCACCACGCGCTGCATTTTCCGCCACGGCGGAACGCTCGACAAGTTCATCGGCGATGCGACGATGGCGATTTTCAACGCACCCTTTGATACGGAAGATTATGAAATGTGCGCGGTGAAGACCGCGTGGGACATCGTGCAGGGCGGAAACGCGATGGAAGCGGAGTATATGGCGCGTTATCAAAAGCGCGTTGCCTTCGGTGTCGGCGTGAACTGCGGCGGCGCGGTCGTCGGCAACATCGGCTGCGACTTTCGCATGGATTATACCGCCATCGGTGACACCGTCAATACTGCCGCGCGGCTGGAGGCGAACGCCCCCGCGGGTACGGTCTACATCAGCGATGCCGTTTACAGCCGTCTTGGCGACCGCGTCACCGTCCGCGAGGTGGGGGAGATCCCACTTAAGGGAAAGTCGAAAACCGTCTTTGTGTACGCCGTGACCGACATTCCCGGTTATGTCTCGCCGGAGGAAGGGGAGAGGAAATGAAGCAGCTTTTGATGATCCCCGATCTGCGTGAGCTTGCTACATCCGTGCAGCTTGCAAAACGCTGGTCATTGGGATTTGAGTTCAACGATTTTTTCTCTCCTGCCGTACTCGACAACGGCGCAGCGCGTGAGGATATCCTGCGCGCCTATTCCGCTGTGCAGCTTCCTTCGCTTCGAACGATGCACGGCGCCTTCTTCGATGTGATCCCGTGCAGTCTCGACCACGGGATCCGCGAGGTGTCGGCACTTCGCATCGACCAGAGCATTGCCGCCGCCCGTGCCATTGCCGCCGGCGCGGTCGTATTTCACACGAACTACAACCCGCAGCTCAACACGCCCGCGTATATCGACCTGTGGCTTCGTGAAAATGCCGCGTTTTGGAGCGGCGTGCTGCAAAGAAACCCCGACATTAGCATTTACCTTGAAAATATGTTCGACACCTCGCCAACGCTTTTGGAGCAGCTTTCGCAGGAGCTTTCGCGCTGCCCCAACTACGGCGTGTGTCTGGACTATGCCCACGCATCTCTCTCGCCCACGCCGTGTGCTGTGTGGGCGGAGCGGCTTGGGAGATTTGTTCGCCATATCCATCTCAATGACAACGACCTTAAAAGTGACCTGCACCTTGCATGGGGCGACGGCAAGATCGACAGGTCAGAGTTTTACCGCTGCTATGAACGCTATCTGCAGGGCGCGTCAGTGCTGCTTGAGGTATCGACGCTTGCGCGTGCAGAACGCTCGCTTGCGGTGCTTGAAGCGGACGGATTCCACTGTCCTTCGGCAGAAGCATGAGGAGGAAGATTTTCATGGAAAAAACAAAGACGGGAAGAGGGAAGCTCTTCGCCGCCATCGGCGCAGCGGCGGTCATTATCGCGGCGGCGGTGATCTTGTTTTTTGCGACGCGGCAGGAGGGGTACCGCACCATTCGCGTCTCTGAGCTTCTCGGCGGTGTCGTTGCCGAGGATGCGCGCAGCACATACGATGCCTATGTCAATATGCACCTGCGCGAAGGCAGCGCCCTCACGACAGACCACGGCAGCTATGCCCGCATGGTTCTCGACGATGACAAGTATGTCAGGCTGGAGGAGGACAGCCGTGCCGCGTTTGAAGCGCTTGGAAGACCCGGCAGCGGTAAGACGACGATCGATCTTGAACGCGGCGTTCTCACAAACGAGCTGACCCGACCGCTCGGCAAGGACGAGAGCTATGTCGTCAATACGCCCAACGCTGTGCTCGCCGTGCGCGGTACGTTTTTCCGTGTGGAGGTGCGCGAGGAGGAAAGCGGCGAGGTACTCACCGATATCTATACCTACGGCGGCGCAGTCACTTGCAGCCGCATCCTGCCCGACGGCAGCGTTATGGACGAGCAGGTCATCATCGAAAAAGGCTACAAAACGACCGTCAGCATGGACAGCGTTGAAACCGTCTACATCGTGGAAAAGATCGTGCCGGACAAGGAGCATATCGAGCCGATCGTGCAGGAGAACATTCCGGACCGTGATATGATCGACATGTACGAGGCAAGTATGCATGACCACGCCATGTTCCTTCCGATCGAAGCGATCTGGACACACATTGAGCGGCGCGGCATCGACATTGACGACCACCATTCCCAATACGATCAGATGCCGATCGAGCCGTATACGGCAACTGAAAGCGAACCCACCGCGCCGACCGAAGAACCCACTCCGCCGGTCGAAGAGCTTACCCCGCCGGTCGAAGAGCCTACCCCACCGGTCGAAGAACCCACTCCGCCGACCGAAGAATCTACCCCGCCGACCGAAGAACCTACTCCGCCGGTCGAAGAACCCACCGCGCCGACCGAAGATCCCACTCCGCCGACCGAAGATCCCACTCCGCCGACCGAAGAACCCACCCCGCCGACTGAAGAACCCACCCCACCGGTCGAAGAACCTACCCCACCGACCGAAGAACCTACTCCGCCGGTCGAAGAGGATCCACCTTCTGCACCGGAAGAAGATGCTTCCGATGGCAGCAGCTCCGCTGATCCCGATAGTTCCGGCAGCGGTTCCGGAGGTTCATCCGACGGAAATAGTGGATCTGGAGGCTCGGGTGGCTCATCCGACAGCGGTGCTGCGGTATGCGCGCATACGAATACCACCACCGATACCACAAACGCGACCTGTACGGCAGCGGGCAGCACGGTCGTAACCTGCGTCGACTGCGGTACAGAGATATCCAACACTACGATCCCCGCATCAGGACATACGGCGGGCGAGCCTGTTTTTGAGAAACTTGCGACCTGCTCGGAAGAAGGGAAAAAGACGACCAGCTGCAGTGTCTGCGGTGAGGAGATCAGCTCACAGACGCTCGAAAAGCTTCCGCACACGGAGAAGGAGAATGTCATTTCCACGCCTGACTGTACGAATGATGGAGAGGTGGAGGTCATCTGCGATATCTGCGGTGATTTTATCCGGACGGTTGTGATCGATGCGGCAGGACACACGCCGAAGACAACAACGACACCGGCTACCTGCACTGTGGATGGCAGCACAGTCATTGCCTGCGAGACCTGCGGCGAGGAGATCTCCAACACCCCGATCCCCGCAACAGGACACTCCGAGACGACGACCACGACCGCGACCTGCGCGGCGGCAGGAGTAAAGACCACAAGCTGCTCCGTATGTTCGGAGGTGATCGAGGAAGTTTTCGACCCGATGACCGATGACCACTCGGGCGACGATGTCTGTACCGTGTGTGCCGCCGTGAAGATCAGCAGCACCAACAATTTCGCCGACGCGACCTTCCAAACCTATGCAGCCTCGTTCGACACGGACAGCGACGGCTATCTGGAAAGCGGTGAGCTCGCAAGCGCGACCTCCATCACGCTGACGAATGCGCACGCTGCCATCACCTCGCTCGACGGTATTGAACATTTCACCTCGCTTGACACATTGTCGATCACGGATTGTACAAATTTGGTATACCTGTCCCTTTCCGGCAATACTGCGCTGGAAACGCTGACGATCATAAACAGCGCGGTAGGGACGCTTGACCTTTCCAACAATACTGCACTTGAAACGGTGGAGATCAAAAACAGTGTGACGGAAATGACGCTTGGAACGGGAGATTTTCCCAATCTGGAACTGACATTCCGCCAAACACCGCTCCGGTATTTTGATTTCCTTTCAAACTGCAGTGTGAAAACGGTGTACTTTTATGAGCAAACGGTCGTCAGCTGGGACCTGAAAACGATAAAAGCGGACAAAGTGCATATTGAACAGTGTAGTACGATCCCGTCGGGAACATTGGACTTTAGCGGAAATCAGACGCTGAAAAGCGTGTGGGTGGAAAATATGTTACTCACGGAGCTGAACCTGTCCGACTGCACGAACCTTACGCAGGTGGTGCCGGGATATTCGCAGGCGCTGACGGTCGAAGTGATCGACCTGCGGAACTGTACAGGGATCACTCAAAGTGTTGATTTCAGCATGGTCAATCAATATTCAAATTGTACGGTATACATCAATGGGAGCGCCCTTGCAGACAACCCCGACCTTTATAACACCGGCGGCGTTGTCACTATTAACAACGATCCTTAAATAACACGGAGGAAATAACATGACACAAGAAACGATCCTGCAGCTTCGAAAGCTGTCCACCTTCCGCGAATTCAAAAAGGATGAATACATCTGCCATGAGGGCGAGCCGGGAAACGAAATGTATATCATTCTCAAAGGCTCCGTCGGTATTTATCTTACAAACTTCTTCGGAAATCTCACGCAGGCGGCGACCATCACCGAAGGAGACTTTTTCGGTGAGATGGCGATTTTCGATGACCAGCCCCGCAGCGCCTCCTGCATTGCGCTCGAAGATGCGATGTGCGTTGCCATCAATAAGGGGAATCTGCGCGAATTTTTCGTCACCTGTCCCGACCTTGCCGAGCGCGTTGTCGCAAACATGAGCGGGCGCATCCGTCATCTTGACGATGAGCTTTACAAGAACACATACATCGTCAAAAGCCGCCGCGCTTCAAAATTCATCATTCCCTCCGCCTATGCGTTCAGCCACACCGCGCAGGAGCCGTACCAGCACCCCGCGACCTGCAGTGAGGCTGAACAGAAGTGCCCGCTTTGCGGCAGGAAATTCACGGTGAAGAATTTCCGCAAGCACATGATGGAGGTGCGCGAGCGGCATCCCGACGGCAGGGTGGAGTATGTTGGCGGCGAACCGCTCTGGCATGAGGTATACAGCTGTCCGCACTGCCATTACAGCAATCATCACCTGACCTTCTTCCAGATCACGGATGCCAAGCGCGAGCTTGTGAAAACAACGCTCGAGCGTGAGCAGCTGCCCGTTTTGGAAAGCTGCGGTAAAACGGCGCCCTTTGACCTTCTGGTGCGGCAGTATCTGCAGGCGATCCACCTCAACGAGGTCATCGACCGCGGCAACTATGCTCTCATCGGGAAACTGTGGCTGAGCCTGTATTGGTTAAACAGAGATGCCGGCGACGAGCGCTTTGCAAAATACTGTGCGCGCCGTGCCGTCAAGAAGTTCCGTGCGCTGATGGATGCCGAGCAGATATCCGACCCGCAGGAAAGACACGTCACTGCGCTGGCGCTTGCAAGTCTTTTGACGTATCTTGAAGTCGACAGGGAGGATGCGCTTGAGTATTGTGCCATCGCACAGGAAAGCGCCGACCCGCGGATCAAGTCACAGGCACAGCTTTTGATGGATAAAGCATAACGAAGAATAAAAACGACAGCTTTCTTTCGAAAGAAAGCTGTCGTTTTTTGAAGATGGTCACAGGACGTTTGCGATCGTTTCAGCACACCCCTGCCGCGCGCTGACATTCTTTGCCTCGGAAAGCTCACATCATTTTCCCGAGGGGTGGTGTGAGCTCACAGCTGCGGCAGTGACAGTGTAAGCGCATCGCCAAGCTCCTCCACGAGCGCATGGTGTCCTTCATCCATGTACTCGGGGTAATAGGTGATCTTTGTGTAAAGATAATACTCTCCGTGTTTGATATCCGCACGGAAAACGGTAAGTCTGGCATTCGCGCCGCCATCCTCCGTGTATTCTGTATACACCACCCTCTTACATGCAAAGTTTCGCTCTTCGCGGTACTGGGTTTCAAAAATACCCTTCTCATCCTCATACAGAGCTACGCCGGAGGATGTCAACTCCTCAAATGCCTGCTCGACTACCGCGCGCGCATTTTCCTCCGAGTGAACGATTGTGTGATAAACTTCTATCCCGTGCGCGGCGGAGCGGATGGCATACCCGTCCTCCGGATGCTCCACATCCTCACTGTACGGAAGGTATACGTCAACAAATGTATCCTTGTCCAGCATTTCATAAGGTGCCTTGATGTATCCATAGCCGACCTTTTCATAGCCGTGATCCTCTGCCAGGCGGAAAAGTGAACGGTAGCTCTCCTCCGTGACTATGTCCGGATCAATAAATCTGACGCTCTCCAGAATATGTACGATGTTCTCCTTCACCGTTTCAGCGTCCTTCTTATCCGCGTGCTTTGCCTCCACAGTAACGAGCGTGCCTTCTTCCGAAAGGGCGATGCCGAAATGACTCACACTTTTGATGACATTTTCGCTGAAGTACAGCGACAGTATGGCGTGGCGGTATACCGAGCCGTTCAGCGCAGTCAGCTCCACCAACCCCGACTCTGATTCCGGATAGGCAAACTCAAAACCCTTAAATCCGTCATAGTCCCGATGCTCGTCAGCCTTTTTCCTCAGCTCTTTGACAGCCTCTTTTTCATCCACGCCTGCCTCAGCGGTGATAAAGTAGAGCGCGTCGGTCTCCTCGTCATAATAGATCCCGTCTTCGACCCTTTTAAAATCACCGTTCACCTCGTAGCCGAATGTCACGCTTGTACTTTCCTTCTTGCCGGTATCCTGATTTCCTATCCAAAAGGTCGTGCGGAAAACCAGCAAAAGGATCAGTATCCCCCAAGCGGCAACAAGGCTGTACCGCACCCGGGGCGAGAGATTCTTTCGCTGTTTTTTCGGCTTTTCCCCCAAAAGATCGCGCAGGGGCGTGTACTCCCTCCCATAAAATACCCCTCCGTCTATGGCGGAATAGGCGGTGCGGAGCGTTTTGCGTACCCGTCGGGATATTTCCGGGTGCTCGGCAAGCAGTTCCTCCAGCCCAAATACAAGGTCTGGATCGCACATAACAGCGGAAAAGAGGTCGGATGCGATAAACTGCTCCCAGATCTCCGTCGGTGCGCCGGTGACACACAGCCATTCCATTTGCCGCAGTGCCGCAAGCACGCGCAGCCACGCTTCCTCCTCGCTTTCCGTCTGCCCCCGGTCCTTTCCCGGCCATCTTCGGTACCGCTCGCAGTGTTTTTCGCGCAGGGCGTTCCTTCTGCGCAGATAGCTCTTTTCCTCATCCGTCCGCGCCTGATGGAACAGCGCGTTATAGTCCCAGTCCGGCTGTTCCTCCTTCTCCTGCTCCTTTTCATCCGGCGACCGTCTGCCGTCTTCAAGCAGCGTGTCATAGTCCCATTCCCGCTGCTCTTCTTCCTGCTTCTCCTCGCGGGACGGCTTTTTCCCATCTTCAAGCAGCGCATCGTAGTCCCATTCCCGCTGCTCTTCTTCCTGCTGCTCCTCCTCGTGGGGCGGCTTCTTTCCGTCTTCGAGCAGCGTGTCATAGTCCCATTCCTGCTGCTCTTCTTCCTGCGGCGCGGGGGCGTCCACCTGCGGCGGCGTATACTCCCACGCCGTCTGCCATGTCTGCGCATTTGAGGCAGAGCCGCCTCCCTTTTTCGCCAGCTTACAGGCAAGCTTATAGGCACTGTGCAGCTCCTGAAAGCCCTCGGGATCCTCCTCAGGGTGGGTGGTCTTCAGCCGCTCGGCATACGCATGCCGGATCTCGGGCAAGGAGGAGGGACCATCCAGCCCCAGCGTGCTCCACGGTCGGCTCATAGCTCGTCATCCTCGCTTTCAAACGGATCGTCGTCAAGGAAAAACGGATCCACATCCCCGACATACGCCTCCACGCGGTCAAAAAACGCGGATATCCGCCGCGCTGCCCTGGCGATGCGCAAAGGCTCCTGACTCGATAGCTGTGCCTGATAGCGGTCGAGCATCATGGCGACCTGATCGCGCAGCTCACCCACCGTCACGGCGTACAGCCGCTCGCCGCGGGCAAGCAGGGCGCGGTGCTCCTCCTGCTCTCTGGGATGGAGCTTGAGGGCGGACAGCTCCTTGAGCCGCCGCTCCGTTTCCTCCTGCGACATATCGCCGTTTTGGATGACCAGATTCGATGTCTGCCCCTGCCGGTTCGTCACATTGACCTCTAAAAGACCGTTGATGTCGTATGTAAAGCGGACCTTCACAAACTCAACTCCCTTGGGAGCTGCCGGAACGGTCATCTTCAGCTCCCCCAAAAGGGTGTTGTCCTCGCAATAGCGGTTCTCGCCCTGGTAGATCCCGAAATGGATGCTGGTCTGCTTGTCGGATACGGTGCAGTAGTTCTCCTCCTTGCTGGAGGGAAGCACGTTGTTGCGCTCGATGATCGGACTCATCAGATCCCGCCCCGGCTCGCTGTGATTGTGTACGCCCACGCCCAGCGTAAAGGGACACACGTCGGTCATTACCAGCTCGCGCAGATCGGCGGCACGCGCCTTCATCCCCGCGCAGATGCCTGCGCCAAGACCAACAGCGGTGTCCGGCTGTGAGCCGCGTGCAGGCTCCATGTCCAGAGTGCGGGCGATATAGCGGCGCACGGCGGGCATATGGCTCGAGCCGCCCACCATCACAAGATCGTCGATCTCGTCAAGCGAGATGCCCGCGTCCAAAAGCACCCTGCGAATGGGGACCGTCATGCGCTGAAAAAGAGTGCTGCTCTTGCGGATCAGCCACTCGTTGCTCAGCGAAAGGGAGGCTTTGATCTCCCCGTCATCCACCGCCATGACGACCGGCTCCTGCGTGGAAAGTGCCATCTTGCAGGTCTCCGCCTGCCGCGCCAGCATCTCCTGCTGCCGGCGGGAGAGTGCGTCGTAATTGATCCCGCAGTCCTCGCAAAAGCCCTTTGCAAGAACAAGGTCAAAGTCCTGTCCGCCCAGATGGTTGTCGCCGCTCACCGCGCTCACGCTGACCACATTTTCAAACCGCTCCACCAAAGAAACGTCCAGTGTGCCGCCGCCAAGGTCGAAAACGAGGCAGACCTTGTCCTCATCTCCCTCGCCGATGTGCCCTGCGACCGCCGCTGCCGACGGCTCGTTGATCAGCCGCTCCGCCTTAAGCCCCGCAAGCATTGCCGCCCGTTTGGTCGCGGCCCGCTGAGACTCTGAAAAATATGCCGGAACGCTGATGACCGCCTCGCTGACCTCCTCGCCAAGGAAAGCCTCCGCATCGGCACGCAGGCTGCGAAGAACGAAGGACGAGAGCTCCTCGGGCGTGAACTCCCGCTCGGCAAGGCGGTATATTTTCTTCGTGCCCATTTTCCGCTTAAAATGCGCGGCAGTCCGGTCGGGGTGCGTGATCAGGCGGTCCCGCGCCGCCCGTCCGACAAGGATCGTGCCGCCCTCGTCGATGCTGACGCAGCTTGGTGTCAGATACTCACCGGAGGCGTTGGGGATCAGCTCGCTTTTCCCGTTCCGCCACACTGCAGCCAAACTGTTTGTCGTTCCCAGGTCGATTCCGATAATTGCCATTTTTTCATCCCCACAGCCATTCGCAATGCGCGGCTCTTTCTGATAAATTTTGACACGCTGATTTGGCGAACAAGATCGGGTATAATAGCCAACTTGTGGTTATTATACCATGCAGCTGGAAATATTTCAACTTTTGCGGAAGAAAATCGTCTAAAGGAGGCTTTCCGGCTTGAAAACGACCGAAGAAGAAATTCCTCCTCTGGTGAAATTTCTTCTCTGGTGAAATTGCGGCAGGCAGGGTGAAACGCCGTTTTGCGTTCCTGCGTTTTGTCCGCAAGCGGCAAAAGGAAATGGAGTGGCTTACGCCACTCCATTTCCTTTTGTTTTTATTGTTTTTACAGAACGCCTTCGCAGAAGCGCATCAGGATCGTTGCAAGCTGCGCGCGTGTTGCGTGACCCTGCGGGTCGAGCAGAACATTGCCGTGCTCGTCGACAGTGCCATCGATGATGCCCTCGCTGCACGCCCACTGGAGCGCCGCGACGGCGTACGCGCTGACCTTTTTCGCGTCGGAGAAAGTCAGAAGGCTCACGTCCTTGCCGCCGCTCACGTCGAATCCGCGCAGTTTCGCAAAGCGCCACATGACAGTCGCGAGCTGTTCGCGCGTGATCGCGTCGTTTCCGCCGAAGCGCCCGTCGTCGTAGCCGATGGCGACCTCCTCGCTGTTTGCCCAGCGCAGCGCGTCGATGTACCACAAACTGCTGTTTACGTCGGCAAAGTACAGCGGGTGGTTCACAGCGGGCTTGCCCTCAAGACGCCACAGGATCATCACGACCTGCGCACGCGTGCTGTCGCTGCACGGCGCGAAGAGCGATCCGGGCATGCCCTCCATCAAACCGCCATTATAGACGTAGTCGACCGCGTCGTGGTACCACGAATCATGCTCGATATCGCCAAAGATGTCGCACGGGCACTTTTTACCCTTGTCCTCTTCGCCGCTCGGCGTGGAGGGGACGACACTGCTGCTGCCGCCACCGCCGGAACCGGAGCCGGAGCCTTGACCGTCGCCGTCATCCTTTCCGCTTTCCGGAACGTTGGGATCGAGCGGATCCTCATCCATCCAGTCGGGAACACCGTCGCCGTCGCTGTCCGCGTCGGGGTCGTAGATATCGGGGATGCCGTCGTTGTCATCGTCGGTGTCGGTCAGGTCGTCGGTACCGTCGCCGTCGTCGTCATCGTCCTTGCGGTCGACCTTGCCGTCGCCGTCGCGATCGCGCTCATCCTGATCGGGCGTGCCGTCGTTATCGTCGTCCTCCTCTGCCACATCGGGTCTGTCGTCGCTGTCCGTATCCTTGGGCGTGCCGTCGCCGTTCGAATCGTCTTGGGCACCCTCGGGACGGTCATCCTGCGGCTCCCAGAAGTCGGGATGGTCGGGATCGTTCACGTCGAGGATGCCGTCGCCGTCGTCATCGTCGTCCGTGTCATCGGGTGAGCTTCCGTTGCCATCGTCGTCGGGATCCTTCCAGTTCGGCTCGCCGTCATTGTCGGTGTCGACGTGCGGGTCGTACCAGTCGGGGATGTTGTCGCCGTCGTCATCATTGTCGGACGCGTTGGGGATGCCGTCACCGTCGTCGTCGCCGAACGGATCGTAGGGCTCGTCATCCTTATCGATCGTACCGTCGCCGTCCTTGTCGGGAATGGTGTCGTT
>JAFQUN010000091.1 GCA_017408525.1 Oscillospiraceae bacterium | reverse complement strand
CCAAGGGCGCGCGCGTCATCCAGCTTTTGCAGCGCTGGGTCGAGGATGTGGAGCAGAAGTCGGGCTACATCCTTACCAAGACGCCGCTGATGGCAAAGCGTGACCTCTACCGCATCTCCGGTCACTGGGACCACTACCTCGATGGTATGTTCATCCTCGGCGACCCGCACGACGAGACGAAAGAGTGCTTCGCCATGCGCCCGATGACCTGCCCGTTCCAGTATCAGGTCTACCTCAACCGCCAGCGCAGCTACCGCGACCTGCCCATGCGACTTGGCGAAACGTCGACGCTTTTCCGCAACGAAGACTCCGGCGAGATGCACGGTCTTATCCGTGTGCGCCAGTTCACCATCTCCGAAGGTCATCTTGTTCTGCGTCCCGATCAGCTGGAAGAGGAGTTCAAGGGCTGCCTCGAGCTTGCCAAGTACTTCCTCGGCACGGTCGGTATGCTCGACAAGTGTACCTTCCGCTTCTCACAGTGGGATCCGGCAAACCCCAACAACAAGTATGAGGGTACGGCTGAGCAGTGGAACGAGGCGCAGCGCGCTATGGGTCAGATCCTCGACGATCTCGGCGTGAAGTACGACATCGGCATCGACGAGGCGGCGTTCTACGGTCCGAAGCTCGACATTCAGTACAAGAATGTCTTCGGAAAAGAAGATACCCTCGTCACCATCCAGATCGATATGCTCCTTGCCGAGCGCTTCGGGATGTACTATATCGACGAAAACGGCGAAAAGGCGCTGCCGTATATTATCCACCGCACGTCGCTTGGCTGCTACGAGCGCACGCTTGCGTACCTCATTGAAGAGTACGCCGGCGCGCTGCCGACATGGATGGCGCCCGAGCAGGTGCGTCTGCTTCCGATCACCGACCGCGCGTGCGACTACTGCCGCGAGGTGGCAGAGGAGCTTTGCACAAAGGGCTTCCGCGCGGAGGTCGACTACCGCAACGAGAAGATCGGCAAGAAGATCCGCGAGGCGCAGCTTGATAAGATCCCGTACATGCTCATCGTCGGTGACCGCGAGGTCGAAAGCGGTGAGGTCAATGTTCGCCACCGTGCGGACGGCGACCTTGGCAACATGACGCGTGCAGCGTTCACCGAAATGTTCCGTGAGGTCGTTGATACGAAAGCGAAAAAGTAAAAAGCGCTAAAAAAACGCAAAAAAGGAGGCCTCTGCCTCCTTTTTTGTGCATTTTGGAAAAATGACGGGAATCTTGCGAAAAATGTATATGTACGGCAAGAAATGCAAGAATTGCAAGCACCGGAGCAGCAAAAGAGGTGTGCAGGGAGGGGGGAGGATGTCACAGGGGACAACCTCTTTTTTGGCATTTTAGACAAAAGTGCAAATATATCTTGAAAATACGTGCGGAATAGTGTAGAATCATCATGCCCACACGGGTAAATATTATTAAGGAGATTGCGTATGAAAAAGTTTTTTGCAATGATTCTCGCACTGGTCATGGTTCTTTCCATGGTCGCCTGCGGCGGCTCCAAGGAAGCTGTCACCCTCGCCACCGGCGGTACCTCCGGTACCTACTATGCTGTCGGTAACACGATGGGCACTGTTCTGAGCGATGTGCTTCAGAAGTCTTCCCTGACCGTCACCTCCACCGGCGCTTCCAAGGCCAACGTTCAGCTCGTCGATGCCGGCGATGCCAACATGGCTATCCTTCAGTCCGACGTTCTGAACTATGCTCACAACGGCACGGGCCTGTTCGCTGAAGACGGCAAGGTCGGCAGCGCTCTTTGGGTCGCTGGTCTTTACAACGAGACTGTTCAGCTCATCGCTTCCCCCGGCATCGAGTCCGTTGCTGACCTCGCTGGCAAGACCGTCTGCGTTGGTGACGTTGGTTCCGGTACCGCTCTGAACGCTGAGCAGGTTCTCGAGGCTTATGGCCTGACCTTCGACGATGTCAACGTTATGTATGACTCCTTCGCTGGCGGCGCTGAGGCTATGAAGAACGGTCAGTGCGACGCTGCGTTCACCGTTGCCGGCGCTCCCACTGGTGCTCTTACCGAGCTTGCTGCTACCTATGCTTTCAACATGCTCTCCCTCGATGCGGATGCTGTTGCTTACCTGACCAGCACCTATCCGTTCCTCGTCCAGGAGAACCTCCCCGCTAACACCTACACCTGCCAGCCTGAGGAAGTCGTCTGCGTCGCCGTCAAGGCCGTTCTCGTTGCTTCCGACAAGCTCTCCGAGGATGTCGTCTATGAGCTGACCAAGGCTATGTTCGACAACAAGGCTGCCCTCGAAGGCGGTCATGCGAAGTTCGGCTTCCTGAGCACCGACGCTGCTCTCGACGGCTCCTTCGACCTGCATCCCGGCGCTCAGAAGTACTATTCCGAGGTCGGCGCTCTGTAAGGAACAGCTTACATAAAAAAGTGTGTTGACGTGCATCGTAGAAAATGCATAACCGCAGCCGCTGCAATAATAGTTTTTATTATTGCAGCGGCTGTCCTCTTGAAGGGCGACTACGGATACCACCTTGTTTTGCATGATGTGGAGCGGGGGGGCGTGTTCGCCGCGTATCCGATGGAGGAGGGGGACTCCTTCTCCGTTGAGTTTATCCACTCTGTGAATAAAAGCCCCGTTGTCGATGTTTACCGCATCTTCGAGGGGGAAATATTTGTGGAGGAGACGATCTATTACCACTTCGGCGCAGGCGTGCAGACCGAGCTCAATGAGGGCGAGACGCTCACCTACGGCGAGGACGGGTCGATGATCGTCGGAAACATCCACCAAAACCGTGAGGGCATGGTCTACCGTGTCGGAACGGTGTCCGACCATATCCTCACGATCGGTCAAACGCAGATCAGTCTGCGCGATTTGTGCGGAAAAAACGCAGCCGTTCGGTTCAATTATGAATTCCGGCTGTTTTGATACATGGTACCTTAACGCATAAAAAAGGAGGGACTTACATTGTCTGATTTGGAAAACAAGACTGTCAGCACTGCGCCAGCAGAGGCGCAGGGCGATGTCGGCTCCGCTGCCGATGTCGAAGCGATCATGAAAAAGTATGACCGCGAGTCCAATGTTCGCATCTGGGAAGGCAAGCCCAAGCTCGTCATCCGCTATGTCCTTGCGGCGTTCGCGCTGTTCATGGTCTGGATGAACCTGTGGGCGACCTGGTCCGGCCAGATCCGCCGCTGCCTCTTCGTCGGTGTCATCATCATCTTCACGTTCCTTATCTACCCTGCCAAGAAGGGCGAGCAGAAGGTCAACCATATGCCGTGGTATGACATTGTTCTTGCCATTGCGGGCTCGTTTGGCTTCTTCTACTATATCGCGAACTTTGAAGCCATCGTCAACATGGGTACGAGCATCCAGACGATCCATATCGTCCTCGGCATCATCAGTATCCTTGTTCTTGCGGAGTGCTGCCGCCGCGCGGTCGGTATTCCCATCCTCTGCGTTGCGGGCGTTTTCATCCTCTATGCGTTCTTCGGACGCGGGATGTCCCTTCGCATGGTGATCTACAATCTGTTCTACACGACTGACGGTATCATCGGCACCCCGATCTCCGTCTGCTCGACGTACATCGTGCTGTTCATCATCTTCGGCGCCTTCCTTGAGGCGACCGGTATCGCGAACTTCTTCATCGAGTGCGCGAACTCCATCGCGGGCGCTGCCACCGGCGGTCCGGCGAAGGTCGCCGTTATCTCCTCCGCCCTCTGCGGCATGGTCTCCGGTTCCTCCGTTGGCAACACCGTTACCACGGGCTCCGTCACCATCCCCCTGATGAAGAAGACCGGCTATCCCGGTGAGTTTGCCGGCGCCGTTGAGGCTGCTGCCTCCACCGGCGGTCAGATCATGCCCCCCATCATGGGTGCCGCGGCATTCATTATGGCGGAAATGACCGGCTTTGCTTACGGTGAGATCGTCGTTCGTGCCATCCTTCCCGCGTTCCTGTACTTCTCCGGCATCTTCCTGATGGTTCACTTCAAGGCGAAGAAGCTCGGCATGAAGGGCCTTGACCGCAGCGAGCTGCCCAAGGCGAAGGACATCCTTCCCAAGATCTATCTCATCATCCCTCTGGTCCTCCTTGTCTATCTCATCATCCGTGGTGAGACGATGGCGCTGTCCGCCGTTTACGCGACGGTCGCTGCCATCGCGGTGAGCCTTATCAACAAGGACGACCGCATGACCCCGACCAAATTCGTCAACGCGCTTGAAAACGGCAGCAAGAACACCATCT
>JAFQUN010000090.1 GCA_017408525.1 Oscillospiraceae bacterium | reverse complement strand
CCAAAAAGAATACCAATGACAAAAAAAGCCGCAAGGAGCAAAAGCCGCAAAATACCCGGGTCGATATGCGGCTTACGTACCTTGTGAAAATACGACTCCAATCTCACGCCGTCTCACCTCACAAGTCATCTTATGAGACAAGCAGACAAAATAGAAGAGACCGACCCGCACATATAAATATACGACAAAGCCCATGGCTTCGCAAGGGCAATCGGATAATTTTCCCATTTTCGTGAATTATGTCAAAATGTTATGTAAACTGCGTTATGTAAACCAAGTGAACCAGAGGAAGGAAGACTTTGAATTTGCCAAGATATAGTATGCACTGCACCGCACACCGCACCATATCTTGAAAAACGTTCAAATAGCGCGGAATACGCCAAACACACCTCAAAATTCCATATTTTTCGACGTTTTGCATTTTCGCACAAAAAGCCGCCCGAAGCCGGGCGGCATATCAAACACCTATTCCCTTTTATGTCACCGCCGCACCCTTACACGACGCATCCTCTTTGCCCCTCTCTTCCCTCGATACGGCAGTCCCGCAAGTACGCCGCCGCACACCATTGCCGCCGCAAGCCGCAGTGAATGGAGCGAAACTTGCAGCTCATTGTCGAGCAAAACAGCAAAAATCAAACACAGCACAAAAACGCCTGCACCGACCGCTGTACCCGAAAGCACGCTGCGCATCGCACCAAGCAGCAAAAGTGAACCCAAAAATCCGCACAAAACAGCGCAAACCATCACATAAGCATAGATAGCCCCTTCCCTCAATGTGCCGCGCTCGGTCAAAAACGCACCAAGACTCATCAGCAGAACAAACAGCAAAAAACCGACGCCGACCCCTTTTGCGATCCGTACACCGATCGTACCCACACGGCGTTCCTTCTTTCCATCCATGAAAAACGACCCCTCCTTACAATACGCTCACTCAAGCATACTGTAAGAAGGGGTCGTTTATGACCCGATGCAAAAATTATTCAGCCGCGTCTTCCTTCTTCTCGGCAGCAGCCTCTGCCTCGGCAAAGGACGCACCCTCGTCGTCGGCAGCAGCAGTCTCAGCCTTTTCTTCCTTCTTCGTGCTGCGAACAGGGACAGCGTCAACATCACCGACGCTCTGGATCGCCCATTTTTTGAATTCAACGCGGACACGATCTTCAGATGTTTCAATGATGATCGAATCGGCATTCACCTGCACAACACGACCGACAACGCCGCCGATGGTGATGATCTTATCACCCTTTTTGATGCTGTTGCGCATTTGCTCCGCCTGCTTTTTCCGCTTGTTCTCCGGACGGATGAGCAGGAAGTAGAAGATAAGAAGCATTACGACGAGCATGATGATACTGTAATCCATTTTTATTGTACTCCTTTTGTACCAGAATTGAATCCATTATAGCGGATGCAAGCAAATATAGCAAGTCTTTTCCAAAACCTGCTGCATATTTTTTCTGCCGCTCACACACGCCGAGAAAGCCGCTCACTGTACGCCGCGCGGAACGCCGCGAACTGCCCCTCGTCAAGCGCGTTGCGGATGTGCCGTGTCAGCTCATTGTAAAAATAGAGGTTGTGCATCACTGCGAGGCGCATTCCCAAGATCTCATCCGCTTTGAAAAGGTGGCGCAGATATGCGCGTGAATAGCGGCGGCACACGGGGCAATCGCACTCCTCGTCGATCGGGCGGTCATCGGTTTTATACTGCTCATTTTTGATGTTGAGCGTCCCCTTCCATGTAAAGAGCTTCCCGTGCCGCGCATTTCTTGCCGGCATCTCGCAGTCGAAAAAGTCCACGCCGCGCGCAACGCCCTCGATAATGTTCGACGGCGTACCCACGCCCATCAAATAGCGGGGCTTGTCCTGCGGCATATACGGCTCGACTTCCTCTATGATCTCGTACATTACCTCTGTCGGCTCGCCCACCGCAAGTCCGCCGATAGCAAAACCTTCGCAGTCGATCTGTGCAATTTGCTTCATGTGCCAAACGCGAAGATCAGGATACGTTCCACCCTGGTTGATGCCAAAGAGCATCTGCCCCGGATTGACCGTTCCTTCCGCTGCATTCAGTCTGTCATGCTCCGCCTTGCACCGCGCAAGCCAGCGCAGCGTACGCTCACACGACGCTTTGACATATTCACGCGGCGATGGGTTTTCCACACATTCGTCAAACGCCATCGCGATGTCGGAGCCAAGGTTCGACTGGATGCGCATACTCTCCTCCGGTCCCATGAAGATGCGCCGTCCGTCAAGGTGTGAGGCAAACGTGACCCCCTCTTCGCTGATCTTGCGAAGCCCGGCAAGCGAAAACACCTGAAACCCGCCACTGTCTGTAAGGATCGGTCCATCCCATTGCATAAAGCGGTGCAGACCGCCCATTGTTCGCACAACGTCATCACCCGGCCGCAGGTGCAGATGATAGGTATTGGAAAGCTCGATCTGGCAGCCGATCGATTTCAGATCGTCGCCGCTTAAGCCCCCCTTGATCGCAGCCTGCGTACCGACATTCATAAAAACAGGTGTCTGCACCTCGCCGCCGTGCGCGCAGGTGAACACACCGCGCCGTGCCGCACCCTCTTTTTTAATAACCTTAAACATCCCTCTTCACCGCCTTTTACACGATCAGCATAGCATCGCCGAAGCTGAAAAAGCGATACCGCTCGCGCACAGCCTCATCATATGCCGCAAGCACATTCTCGCGCCCTGCAAGCGCCGAAACAAGCATGATGAGCGTGCTCTCCGGCAGATGGAAATTCGTGATGAGCCCGTCAAGGACGCGGAAGCGATACCCGGGATAGATGAAAATATTGGTCCATCCCGCGCTCTCGCGCAGTGTACCGTCCTCCGCAGCAAAGCTTTCGACCGTGCGGCATGAGGTCGTTCCCACGCAGAAGACACGCCCGCCGTTCGCCTTCGTGCGGTTGACAAGCTCCGCTGTCTCGTGTGGGATCTCGCAGTATTCGCTGTGCATGTCGTGTCCTTCGATCTCATCTTCCTTCACAGGACGGAACGTCCCAAGTCCGACATGCAGCGTCACATGACCTACCTCAACGCCCATCGCGCGGATATTATCCAAAAGCTCCGGCGTAAAGTGGAGCCCTGCCGTCGGCGCTGCCGCCGAGCCGTTTACGCGCGAATAGACCGTCTGATAGCGCTCGCGGTCCTGCAATTCCTCGTGGATATACGGCGGCAGCGGCATCTTTCCAAGCCGGTCGAGCACCTCCAAAAAGATACCCTCATACGAAAACCGAACAAGCCGGTTTCCGCCCGGCAGCTCGTCTGTGACCTCTGCCATGAGTGCGCCGTCCCCGAATGTCACACGCGCGCCGCGCCGCATTTTCTTCCCGGGACGCACCAAACATTCCCATACATTCTCCCCGCGATCGACAAGCAGCAACACCTCGCACGCGCCGCCCCCGGGGATACGCTGTCCCAGAAGCCGCGCTGGCAAAACGCGCGAATCATTGACGATCAGGCAGTCACCCGCACGCAGAAACTGCGGCAGGTCGTAGAAGCGGCGATGCGAAACACGCCCACTGCTGCGTTCAAGCACAAGAAGCCGCGAGACATCGCGCCGTTCGATCGGCGTCTGCGCGATCAACTCCTCCGGGAGGTCAAAGTAAAAATCCTTTGTCTTCATAGTCTTCCCCCGCCGTCATCCAATGACGACGTCCGTGTAGTAAAAATTGAGAATGTCAAGATAAGTATGCCCGCTTTCCGCCATTGCCTTCGCACCGTACTGGCTCATGCCGACGTTGTGCCCGGAACCCGTTCCGGTAAGAACGATCGTGTCGCCGGAGGGCGCAGAGATCGCATCCGAAAGCGGCGCCGTGCCGGACGACGTGATGACATACGCACCCGCGCTGTCACCTGTGTAGCGGCTTGCCACTCCGCTCCCCGAGATCATATAGCACCCGCTCACACTTGCGATCGTCATGCCGTCATTGACGTAGATACTCTCTCCCGCACCGCCGAGCGTGAAGCGCATACTTTTTGCCGACTTGTTGTAGGTCTGGCTGTTGAAGATGAGTCTGCATGTTTCATTGCGAACTGTAAGCGTATCCCCTGCAGTGTCTGTAAACTTAATGGACTTTACATTTCCGTTCGGCGTATACTCCACAATATTCACGCTTTTGATCGTTCCGATG
>JAFQUN010000089.1 GCA_017408525.1 Oscillospiraceae bacterium | reverse complement strand
GGAACGTCGATGCTCACGGTCGTCATGGGCCACATGGACGAGAGCGTGGAGATGCTTGCCGCGCACGCCATCATGGGCAATATCGACAAATTTTCGACCGTCATCTGCTTTGGTGTCGCCGCGGCAAGCGCTGTCGTGATCGGAAAGGAGATCGGCGAGGGTGCGTCGGATGAGCATGTGCAAAGTCTTGCAAAAACGCTTCTTGCCCTGGCGCTCCTCGCGGGCATACTGACCGGAGGGCTTCTTTTGGGGCTTCTGCCTGTTTTCTTTGAACCCGTCCTTTTCCCGCTTTTCGATCTTTCTCCGCTTGCCGCGCAGATCGCGACGTATATGTGCCTTATTTACGCGCTCACCATGCCGATGCGCGCGTTCGACGTGACCAATATCACGGGTGTCCTGCGCGCGGGCGGCGATGTGCGCGCTGCCATCTGCATCGACATCATTCCTCTCTGGTGCGTCGCCGTGCCGCTTTCGGCGCTTGCAGGCGTCGTTTTGCGCTGTGATCCGGTGTGGGTATGTCTTGCAATGCAGGCAGAAAATCTATGCAAGCTCCCTGCCGGCGTGCTGCGTCTGAAAAGCAGAAAATGGATCCATAACGTCACAAAAACGCTGTAAAAAGACACAAAAAGCCCCCTGATGCAGAAAAGCGAAGCTGCTGCATCAGGGGGAATTGTACTGTCCGGAAGGGATCGCACGCATATCGGCTTCGAAGAAGCTGCAAACAAAGAGATCCCTTTTGAAAATTTTACATCATTTTGATCGTATAGTATACTGCAAGCGCGAAGATCACAACACACAAAACCCAGATGCAGTAGTAGCCGCAGCCGAGAAGCGCCGCGATGACCGCAAGTGCGCTGAGAATGTATGCGCCGTAGAGCAGTGTGCGGTTGAAGCTCACCGAGAGCATGCGGAACTTCCGACCGCCAAGCTCAACGATCCCCTTCTTTTTTGCCGCAGAGAGAGACAGGGCGAAAAGAGCCGCGATCAGAAGAAGAACAACGACCGATGCAGCAATGACGATCATCTCCCACTTGGCGTTTCCAAGCCCCTTGCTGCAAAGCCAGCACGCACCGACCGACAGCACCATCGCACAAAGCGAGAAGAAAAACTCGCGCTGATAGAGGAAAAAGGCAACGCCCACGATCAAAACGATGGGAACGATGATGCAAAGAGAAACAGCCGCGTCGGGGTAAACCGACAGCATTGCCTTGTTGGCGGCGGCGAAGAAAACGCCGATACCCAAAAGCCAGTTTGCAAGGCGGGAACCGCCCGATGCACGGCGGAGGAACTTCAAAACGGCACCTGCGGCGAAAAGCGCAAGTCCGACATACATCAGCGCCTCAACAACATAGGAACTCAAGGCGATCTCCTTTACAGTTCCGTTTACGAAAAAACGCTGCAAAACGAGCAGATACAGCTCAGCACAAAAGCCGGAAACGAAAAGGACCGAAGCACCGGCAAGGTTTGCCGCGGCAGCGGCATTCTTATTTTGCGGTTTTTTTGCCATTTTATATAAACCTCCAAACAAAGGATGGTGTCTCATTTTACAAAGTGGGGCAGAATACCGTAGTATAATAACAGAAAATGACATTCTTTGCAAGAGCAAATTTTGCAAGACGGCAGATATAGCATTTCCGGCTCGGACAGAAAAGATGCGGGGCATCTGTGCGAAAGATGTGCATCGGGAAAATGTTGAGATTTTTTTCATTGCGTGGTAAACTGAAAAGAAACTTTCGACGGAGGCGTTTTTATGAAACGAACGCTTGCAGCTTTATTTCTGACGCTGCTCCTTTGCTCCTGCGGCGCGCCGCGCGAGCCGGAGAGCGTGCAGTTTTTTGCCATGGACACGCTCATGACCATCACCTGCACTGAAGAGGACCTTGACGCGGTGCATCACGCCATGCGCGAGATCGCACGGCTCGACGCGCTCCTCTCGCGCACACGGGAGGAAAGTGCCGTTTCTGCCTTAAACCGCGGTGAGACGGTGGAGGACGCCGAGCTTGCCGCACTTCTCACACGCGCGGCAAAGCTGTGCAAGGCGACCGGCGGCGCGTTCGATGTAACGGTCGCGCCCGTCGTTTCGGCATGGGGCTTCACAGCGGACGAATACCGCGTTCCGACACAGGAGGAGATCACCGCATTGCTCACGCACGTCGGTGCGGGCGGCATTGGCTCGGACGGTGAGGTCACAACGCTTGCCGAGGGTGTTTCCGTCGACCTTGGCGGGATCGGAAAGGGCTATGCCTCGGACTGCGCGGCGCGTGTTTTCAAAGAAGAAAATGTCTCCGGTGCGCTCGCCGCGCTTGGCGGCAATATCTACGCCCACGGCACAAAAAGCGACGGTTCACCCTGGCGCGTTGCTGTGCGCGACCCGTTTGACGGTTCGGCATACGTCGGCGCACTTTCTTTGACTGACGCGTTTGCCGTGACCTCGGGCGGCTACGAGCGGTATTTTGAATCCGGCGGCAAAACATACCACCACATTATCGACCCCGCGACGGGATACCCTGCCGAGAGCGGACTTGCGAGCGTGACGGTCGTGTGCGGAGAGGGTCTTCTCGCCGATGCGCTTTCGACCGCGCTGTACGTTATGGGCGAGGCGAAGGCGATCGAGTTTTACCGCACATTTGAAGAGCCTTTTGACATGATCCTTGTCACACAGGATGGGCGCGTCGTCCTCACCGAAGGGGCGGCTGCGCTTTGGGACACTTCGGTCGCGGAGCATTCGTATCAGTATGAAACCATCAATAAGCTGTAAATTCAACCGCTTCGACCTGCTGCTGTCACTTTTTGTCGTGCTTGCAGCGGCGGCGCTTGCGCTTTTTTTCCTCTCCCATGCGGGCGGCGAGGCAGGGGAGGTAAGCATCCGCGACGGCGACAATGCGCCGTATTCGCTTACGCTTGACGCGCCGCGCCGTGTGCAGCTTGCCGACGGGCACATCACGCTTGTGATCGAGCGGGGCGGCGTGTATGTCGAGTATGCCGACTGCCCGACGCAGGACTGCGTGAGGACCGGGAAGATCACGCGCACAGGGGAGAGCATCGTCTGCCTTCCAAACCGCGTTGTCGTGACGCTTGAAGGCGCGGGCGAGTTCGACGCGGTCACAGGTTAGGGAGCCGCAGAAAATGATCGGATTTTATTTTGTGCTTGCGCGCGAAACACGGTGAGGTCTTTTTAACAAATCGAGGAGGTGTGCCATGCGGTTTGATACAAAACAGCTCTCTCGCTGCGCGATACTTACGGCGCTCGCGCTTGCTTTGTCATATATGGAAAATATGGTGCCGGTGGTGCAGCTCGTTTTGCCGCTCCCGGGCGTGAAGCTGGGGCTTGCAAATGTGGTGACGCTTTTTGCCCTTTGTACCCTCGGTGCGCCGAGTGCGCTTTGCGTGCTCATTGCGCGCTGTATCCTCTCCTCGCTTTTTGCGGGGAACGCATCGGCGCTCATCTACTCGCTGCTCGGCGGTCTTTGCGCGATGGGCGTGATGATCGTGCTTGCGCATATACGGCAGCTTTCGGTCTTCGGTGTTTCCATCGGCGGCGCAGCAGCACACAACTGCGGACAGGTCGCTGCGGCGGTGCTCGTCCTCGGAAACGGCGCACCGCTTGTCTACCTCCCATTTCTCCTGATCGTTTCCGTTTTTACCGGCGCGCTCACCGGCTTTATCGCGCAGCTGCTCTTTCGTGCCGTGAGCCATATCCCGCTGCAAGGAGGAAATGCAAATGGATAAGAAAGATGAGATCATCGTCCGTCAGCTCGATGTGATCCGCTCGATGATGCAGAATAATCTCTCGCGCATGGAGGGCGATTTCTGGGCGCCGCCGCGTGCGGCAGAAAAAACGACCGCGTCCAAAATTGAAGAAAAGGCGGAAGAAAAGACGGCGCCGGCGCAGGATATCCCGCCCGCGAGTGAACCGATCGAAGCGCTTCGCGCCGAACTTGAAACGTACATCGGGCTTGACGCCGTCAAACGCGAGGTCAATAACCTCATCAACATGGCGGCGGTCTACAAAATGCGCCGTGCGCACGACCTTCCCACGACGGAGCTTTCGCTCCATCTTGTTTTTACGGGCAATCCCGGCACGGGCAAAACCATGATCGCGCGGCTTATGGCGCGCATCTATCATTCGCTCGGCATTTTAAGCCGCGGCACACTCGTCGAGGTCGACCGCAGCGGTCTTGTTGCGGGCTACGTCGGGCAGACGGCGCTCAAAACGCAGAAAGTCATCGACTCGGCAGCGGGCGGCGTGCTTTTCATCGACGAGGCGTATGCGCTCGCAGGCAGGAGCGAGAACGACTTCGGGCAGGAGGCGATCGATACGCTCCTCAAGGCGATGGAGGATCGGCGCGATGACCTTGTGGTGATCGTTGCCGGTTACGACGCGCCGATGGAGCGGTTCATCCACTCCAATCCCGGCTTGGAATCGCGCTTCAACCGTTATCTGCACTTTGATGATTATACGACGGAGGAAATGGTCGAGATCTTCAGGATGCAATGCAAAAAGGGCTGCTATGAGCTTGCAGATGACGCGGTGGATGCGGTACGGGCATGCATCGAGGCGGCGAACGTCGACAGCGAGACGTTTGGAAACGCGCGCGGCGTGCGCAATGTTTTTGAAAAGGTCCTCACCGCGCAGGCGAACCGCCTTGCCGCGATGACATCTGTTACAAGAGAGGATCTCACCGCCATCCTGCGGGAGGATATTGAAAAAGTGAGCTGTCAAGACTATTGAGAAAAGGCAATGTTTTTCGTGTTATTCCGAGGAAGGATACGAGCTTGTAAGCGACCTGCCTCCCTCGGATCTGCCGCTTACAAATACACACCAAAGGCTGATCCCCGCCCGGCGAGAGCCGGGCGGGGATCAATGATAAATTCGAGATACGCTTACTGCTGCGCTCCGAAGCAGCGGAAGAGGAATGTCACCATCTGACCGCGCGTGCAGGTCATGCTCGGAGAGAACAAACCATCGCCCGTGCCGTTGGTGATGCCGTTTGCGACCGCCCACGCGACCGCGTCCGCGTAGTACGCACCTGCGTCTACGTCACCGAAGCTGCTGCCGCCTGCGGCGCTTGCGCCGACCATACGGAACAGGAACACAGCCATCTGCGCGCGGGAGCACTCCGCGTCGGGGGAGAACAAGCCATCACCCGTGCCATTGGTGATGCCCATAGATACCGCCCACGCGATCGCGTCCGCGTAGTACGAATCTGTCGTAAAATCGCTGAAGCTCGCACCGCCGGAGACGGTCGGGCAGCCCGCCATGCGCCACAGGAACGTCACCATCTGACCGCGCGTGCAGGACGCTTCCGGTGCGAAGCTATCGCCGCCAACGCCGTTGGTGATGCCCTTTTCGACTGCCCACGCGACTGCGTCTGCGTAGTATGCGCCGCTCGGAACATCGGAGAAGCTGACGGAAGGCGTTTCGTCCTTGGGCTGCTCCGGCTGTTTGCCCGGGATGTTCACGGGACCGGTGTAGCCGCCGTTGCCGCCACCGCCGTTGTCGTTGTTGTTACCGTCACCCGTGGAGGTGTTATAGCCGATGGCATAGGTGGAGAACTTGTTGGTGTAGATGTAGATAAGGTCGTTACTCGCGTCGAAGAACACCTTGCCGTCCTCTCTCTCCTCGGCGGCGGGACGGGCGTTGAGGACCTCAAACACCGTGGTATCGCGCTCGTTCTCATACACATGGTGGCGGTAGAGCTCGAGGTTTTCCTTGCCTTCCATGTCGAAGGAAAGAACGATCTCGAAGACATAGTCGCCGGTGCCGGAAATGGGCAGTTCAGTGGCGGCATCTTCATCTTTAATGCCGACGTAAGCGTTAACGCTGATGTCGACATAGGAGAGCGTCTTGTCACCGGACTTCTCCTTGATCTCGATTATAGCGGTTTTGTCAGCCACTTTATCCTCGGTCTTGGGCGCTACGCTGACTTCGACTGCAACAGATTCAACGACGAGATCCTTGGTCTCATCATCTTTCTGGAATTCAGCGGCGATCTGATTTGCGAGCGCATTGGCATATTCGGTAACACCTTCAACTGCAAAGGCTGTTGCCGCATCCTCTTTGGGGGCATCTTCGGAGTCGTCGGGTGTGGAAATGCTGCCGCTGACATTGTTCTCGGGGAACGCGACCGCAACGGTCATATCATCCTCAACAATGAGGAGCTGAATGGCCTGACGGAGTATATCGTAGGTACCGTCCCCGTATTCGACAACCTGAATGACCTCCAGGCTGTACGTACCGGCGGCGAGTTTGAGTTCAGCCTTGCCGCTTTTGTCGGCGTATGCCCAAACCCGATAATCATCATTACACGCCCAAACCTCGATATTGGCGCCCTCCGCATCTTTAAGAGCACCGGTCACGGTAACGGTCGCCGTGTGCGTGACGATATCCTTATACGTCGCCGTGACGGTGACATCGGACGCGGGCATCTCAAAGAGATAGCGGTAGTAATAATAGGTGCCTCCTTCGCCGCCGTGGAAATATTCAAGCTCGAATTCGACAGCCTTGCCGCTTGCATCCTTGACGGCAAAGGTGTCGATGACCTTGCCCTTGGGTGCATGCACGTCGACAGTGACCTGATCTCCAACAACATAGTAGGTATTATCAGAACTCGTATCACCGGCTTCGTCCTCGATGATGACTTCGTAGGAACCGTCGACCGGTCCCTCCTCGGACGCGGTCACAAACGCTGCGGTGACGAAGACGTTGTTGGCGGGCATGGTGAAGGACCATACCACCTTGGAGGATGTTTCTTCTTCGACAGCATCATAGGCTGCATCCTCGACAGCCATCGAGTCAATAACAAAGCCTTCCTCTGCCTCGAACGTGATGGTGAATTTGGCGCCGGCGGCAACGCTGTAGGTGTTGTCATCGATCTTCTGATAGCTTCCGACTTCCGCGATCTCGACCGTGACGGTACCGTTTACGATTCCGGTATCAACGCTCAGCGTATAGGTGTTTGCAGCGTCGGCTCCTTCCTCTGCGGCGGAGGCATCGACGGCGGGGAGGAAGCTCAGGACCATTGCGAAGGTCAGGAGCACACTAAGAAAACGCTTTTTCATAACTTGCTTTTACACTTCCTTTCGTTTTTTTGCTTTGGGAATGCCTTTTTCCTGTTCAAAGCGGTCGCTGCCGCGCGGGCAGGACGGTCCCCCTTTTTTCTGCATTTCCCGCGGAAAAAAGGGAGGGCATAACCCCTGTTTCCAAAAACTCATTTTAGCGCAATCTTTTCCCATTGACAAGCCTTTTTTGCACAAAAAAAGCGGGCGCAGACGCGCCCGCTTCAACTTTCACTTATGCCTTGTCGTCCGTTTCGATCACACCGTAGCCGCCCTGCTTGCGCGCATAGACGATCGACAGCGCACCGTCATCCATATTGCGGAAAACGAAAAAGCTGTGTCCGAGGAGGTTCATCTGCAAAATGGCTTCCTCCACGCTCATGGGCTTGACGGCAAAGTGCTTCGTGCGAACGACCTCAAACTCGCGCTCCTCGTCGATATCAAACTCGGCGGGGACATCGGAAACGAGCGCGTCGCTGCGCAGGTTCTTGGCAAGGCGCGTCTTGTTCTTGCGGATCTTGCGGTCGATGAACGACGCCGCCTCGTCGATCGCGGAACGCATATCGCCGTCAGAATCCTCGCACGAGGCGCGATACAAGGTGCCGTCAGCGCCGCGGAGCGTCACTTCCACCAAACAGCGGTTGCGCTTTTCCACGGAGAAGATCACAAAGGCTTCCGCCTCCTCCCGAAAATACTTGTCCAGCTTGGAGATCTTCTTTTCGGCGTATTCCTTAATGGAATCGTTGAGAGGCACCTTCTTGCAGGTAAATGTGAACTTCATAGTCATCGCTCCTTGTAGATTATTTGGGTCGATGGGGACCCATACCCCGCGGCAGCCTGTCCGCCGCCGCACCCGCACATCGGCGGGGGAGGAAAGTGAAAAGGAAGTCGGCGACCTCCCTTTCACTTTTGCACATTATAGCAGTTTTGCACGCATTTGAAAAGAGCAAAACAAAATTTTTCGCCAATTTTGTGTAAGATGCACAAATTTTCTGAAAGAAGTTCTCAAAAGACACTGTTTGACAAAGGTAGTGCCGATGCGACAAAAGCTCCTATTTACAAAACGGGACAGGTCGTGTATCATAACTATCGGAAGCTTTCCAATATCCCACCCGCTTGGACCGCCGATTTTCGGCGGTCTCTTTTTTTGCTTTTTGGTGACGCACAGCAGAGACCATAGCTAAGAAAAAAATCGGTAAAGAGGCAAAGCCTCTTTACCGAATCCCTTTCAAAAGCTCCTGCTGCGCAAAGCCGCGCACAGTGTAGAGCGTGTCACGCAGAAACATCGCGCCAAGGCGCTGCACGCCCGCGACGTCCTCCTCGCTCTCGTACCAAATGACGTGGCTTGCAAATTCCGTGTCATAGACAAAGTACGAGCATCCATAGCGTGCCGAACGGTAGGAGCTTACGCCTTCTGCTAAAAGGAGCGACGCAACAGACGAATCATCCGTGCGCGCGCTGGTGGGCGCTTTGCCCTCCTCCATCGTCCAGCGGACCGGCGTGAGATCGAGCGTGACGGCGTCAGTTTCCTTTGCGTCACAAAGTGCGGCGAAAACCGACTCCTGCGCGGCGGGCGGACTTTTGGGCAGCTTGCCGTCTGTTTCAACGATGCGCGGGACAACGCGCACATTTTTAACGCTGCTTGTCAGCGGTACGAGAGCCGTTTCAAAATGCAGCCTTTCATGCACGCGCATCAAAAGCGCGACTGCCTGCTCGCGTGTGGTGGGGGCATCCGGAGAAAACGTCGTTTCGCTCGTTCCCGTGACGATGCCTGTACGGTAGGCAAAGGCGATGTAGCCGCGGTTTGCGCGGATATCGGTGAACGGGAGCGCATCATCCTGCAAAATGCCGGCAAGCGTCGTGTACCCGAGTGCGCGCACGATCATCACCGCCGCCTCCTCGCGCGTGATGGTGTCATTCGGGCGGGCGAGCGTCGACTGGCCGGTCAGCGCACCGTTTTCATACGCCGTTTCGATGGCGGAAAAGTACCATGCCGAGGCGTCTGCGTTATCGGTAAAGGGGCTGCGCTTTTCGCTGACCGTCTGCCATCCGATCACGCGCCCGAGTGCCGTTGCAAACGCCGCGCGCGTCATCGGCGTACCGAGCCCGAACGTGTCGCCGCCGACGCCCTGTATGATCCCCGCGCGGCTTGCCGCCTCGATCTGTGCTGCTGCCCAGTGGTCCTGCGGCACATCGGAATAGGCAAGCGCGTTCGCGGTGGGCAAAAGCGCGGCGCAAAGAACGGCGCAAAGCACGAGCGAGAAAAGTCTTTTCCATCTTGCGTCCATGAAAATTTCCTCCATAATAAAATTTTCCATTCAATTGTAGCAAATGATCGCCGCTGCGTCAAATTTTCGCGCGCGGATATATAAATGTTCTTTACGTTTTGCGTTGGAAGAGGTATAATAGAGTGATATTTTTAATTTGGGACATTGTTCTCTATCCCTGCGAAAGGGGGAGCTTCCTTTGAAATTCAAACGCTGGATCATTCCGCAAAGCGGGACGGATGCCGCGCTTACCCTGATGGATGCGGGATATCCCCGCCTTGTTTCCGCTGTTCTCGCCGGACGCGGCGTACACACTGCCGAGGAGGCGGCGGCATTTCTTGAGGAGGAGCAGCGTCTTCCTCACGCACCGCTTTTGATGAAGGATATGGACAAGGCGGTCGAGCGCGTTTCACAGGCGATCACGCGCGGCGAGAGGATCGCTGTTTTTGGCGACTACGATGTGGACGGGATCACGGCAACGTGCCTCCTTACGGATTATCTGCAAGGGCGCGGGGCAAATGTCGTGCGCTATATCCCCCGCCGCATAGAGGACGGATACGGGCTTGGGAAAGAGCCGATCCGCTCCCTTGCCGCGCAGGGCGTCTCCCTCATCGTGACGGTCGACTGCGGCATCACCGGCGTTGAGGAGACGGCGTTTGCGAAAACGCTTGGCGTCGACCTTGTCATCACCGACCACCATGAGTGCAAGGACGAGCTGCCGGACGCTGTTGCCGTTGTCGATCCGCACAGACCCGACTGCCCGTATCCTTTCAAGCAGCTTGCCGGCGTTGGTGTTGCGCTCAAGCTCGTTTTGGCGCTTGGCGGAAAGGACCGCGAGGATGCGCTTTTTGCCCGCTACTGCACGCTTGCCGCCATCGGTACGGTCGCGGATGTGATGCGGATGCACGACGAGAATCGGACCATCGTTCGCCGCGGGCTTGAAAACATCGCACACACCGACTTTCTCGGACTTAACGCGCTTTTGCGCGAGATCGGACTTGCTGATAAAAGCGTCTCGTCCACGCAGATCGGCTTCGTGCTTGCCCCGCGCATCAACGCGGCAGGGCGCATGGGCGCGGCTGAGCTTGCCGCCGACCTTCTTTTGACCGATGACGAGGCGGAGGCAGAGGCGCTTGCCCATCAGCTTTGCGAGCTCAACCGCGAGCGCCAGAGCGTCGAGCAGGAGATATTTGCGCATGCGCTCGAGCAGATCGAAACGTTTGCTTCCGATGAGCGCAGCGCGCTCGTCCTCTCCAGCCGCGAGTGGCACCAGGGCGTTGTCGGCATCGTCGCCTCACGGCTTGCCGAAAAGTTCTCCTGCCCAAGCTTTATGATCCACCTCTATGACGATATGGGCAAGGGCTCGTGCCGCAGCTTCGGGACGTTCAACCTTTTTGCGGCGCTGGAAGCCTGCTCCGACCTTCTCGTTGCCTTCGGCGGGCATGAGCTTGCAGCGGGCTTTACCATCCGCGAGGAGAATATCCCTGCTTTCCGAAAGCGCATGAACCAGTATGTTCGCGCGCACTGGAGCAAAGAGCCGCCTGTTTCCTCGCTGGAGGTCGATGTTGCCATTGACCGCCCTGCGTTTCTCACGCTGGAGGAGGCGGACGCGCTTGAGATGCTGGAGCCTTACGGCGCGGGAAACAGCCGCCCTGTTTTCTTCCTCGGCGGCGCGACAGTCGTTTCGATGCAGAGCGTCGGACAGAACAAGCACTTAAAGCTCCGCCTTTCCAAAGGACAGCATCAGTTTGACGCGATCTTTTTCTCCGCAACACCGGAAACGTGCGGTGTGGAGGAGGGGCAGCGTGTGGATGCCGCATTTCACCTGCAGGTCAACGAGTTTCGCGCAAATCGCACGCTGCAGCTGCAGATCATCGACCTGCGCGGCGCGCTCGCACCGAGCGGACGGGAGGAAAGTGCGCTTGCTCTTTGCGCGGCGTTTACCGCCGGAGCGACTATCCCTGCGCGCGATGCGGTGCGGCTGCTCCCGTCGCGTGAGCAGTTTGTAAATCTCTGGCACACGCTCGAGCGCGTTGTCGGCGAGCGGACGCTCGAAGATGACGAGATGCCGCTTTTGCGCCGCCTTTGCGCTGCTGTCGGCGGGGCGGAGCCGTTTTTGCGCACGGTTTTCTGCCTGCATGTTTTTGCCGAGCGCGGTCTTGTTGACATCGCGCGTGAGGGCGGGCTTCTGCGCCTTCGTCTGACGGCGCGGGGAAAAAAGGCGAATCTTGACGATTGCCCGTATGTACGGACGCTGCATGAAATGCTCGACCGGCCGGGCAAAGGAGGCTCGTATGACGATAACGGAACGATTTGAACACCTCTGCAAGACCTTCCGCGCCTATAATCCGCGCGCGGATATGACGATGATCGAGGACGCGTTCAACTATGCTGTAAGCGCGCATGAAGGGCAGCTTCGAAAGGACGGCTCACCCTTTGTGTCGCACCCGCTTGCTGTTGCACAGGTCATCGCAGACGAGCTGCACCTTGACGCGGAGTCGATCGTTGCCGCGCTTTTGCACGACTGCATCGAAGATACCGGCGCGACGCGCGAGGAGATCGCAAAGCGGTTTTCGCCCACCATCGCCGAGCTTGTCGAGGGTGTGACGAAGCTCTCCCGTGTGCAGTTTATCAGCAAGGAAGAAGAG
>JAFQUN010000088.1 GCA_017408525.1 Oscillospiraceae bacterium | reverse complement strand
GAAGTCGAGGTTCCGGTTCGCACCCGCTTTGTACGCGCCGATAGCAACGAGGTCGGCATTCTTTTCGTAGATGCTCAGAATATCGCGCACCTTCGAAGCGAGCTGACGGTGCTTTTCATCAACAAGCTCGACCATCAAACGCGAGATGCTCGCATTGATGTCGATGGCGGGAAAATGGTTGCCGTTTGCAAGCTTTCGCGAGAGGACGATATGTCCGTCAAGGATACCGCGGACGGTGTCGGCGATCGGTTCATTCGTATCGTCACCTTCAACGAGGACGGTGTAGATACCGGTGATCGAGCCGCGCTCAAAATTACCGCTTCGCTCCAAAAGCTTGGGAAGCTCGGCGTAAATGGATGGCGTGTAGCCGCGCGCAACAGGCGGCTCGCCCGTTGCAAGACCGATCTCACGCTGCGCCATGGCAAATCGCGTGAGAGAGTCCATCATCAGCAGAACGTCAAGTCCCTGGTCGCGGAAATATTCCGCAATACAGGTGGCAACGAGCGGGCATTTCATGCGCAGCATCGCCGGCTGGTCGCTCGTTGCAACGACGAGAACGGAACGGCGCATGCCTTCCTCACCGAGGTCTTTTTGCACAAACTCGAGAACTTCGCGTCCACGTTCGCCGACAAGGGCGATAACATTGATGTCCGCCTTTGCGTTTTTGGCGATCATGCCGAGAAGCGTACTCTTACCGACGCCGGAACCGGCGAAGATGCCGATACGCTGTCCCTTGCCGATGGTGAGGAGCGAATCGATCGCCTTGACGCTGAAATCGATGCGCTCACGGATCGGCGGGCGTGTCAAGGGGTTGATATATGTACTCGATATGCTGTACGGCGTACCGCCTGTGAAGTCCTCGCCGCCGTCGATCGGCTTTCCGAGCGCGTTGATGATGCGTCCTTTGAGGAACGACCCGACTTGCAGCGTAAGCTGGCGACCGGTATTTCGCACGAAGTTTCCGGCGGAGACACCGCTCATATTCGAATACGGCATAAGGATCATGCGGTCGTTTTTGAAGCCGACGACCTCGGCAGGGACCTGCCCAAGGGCTTCGTTGCTGTAAATACGGCAGATATCGCCGATAGCGGCGCGCCCGCCGGACGCTTCGATGGACATTCCGACCACGTTTTCGATCTTCCCCGTCATACCGTAGGTATCTGCCTTTTGGACGAGGTTTATCATGTTTTGGAAGGAATCCATCGTGCGCATAGAAACTGCTCCTTACGAAGTGGGCTCAGCGAGGATGCCGCGAATATTGGAAAGCTGTGTCGCCGCGCTCGCGTCGATGATCTCATCGGGCGTTTCGATAATGCAGGTACCCGGCTCATCGTCCGACATGGGGATGATCTTCACACGATCGGAAAGGTCGGCGAGCGACTGGGCAAGCGAGGGCGGAAGCTGCGTAATGCCCTTGGCATCCGTTTCGCAAAGGTAGATGTGTACCCATTCGCGCCGCTTGCGCTTGTCGACGGCGCTTCGGATCATCTGTGCGATGACCTCGCGGCTGCTTTGCAGGCTGACCTTGATGACCTTTTCAGCAACGGTGAGGGCGAGTTCCTTCATCCCCTCCATCGCCTCATCGCAGCGGGCATCCTCGGCAGCAGCAACGCGGTCGAGGAACTTCTGCACATCCTTCATCAGCGCGTCGGCACGCACGGCGTATTCCTGCTGTGCCTGCTCATACGCGGAGGACATCCCCTCGTTATAGCCGAGGCGGCGCCCGTCCTCACGGGCAAGTGCATACTGGCGCTCGCACTCCTCTGCCATTTCGCTGCGCGCCCGCTCACGGATCTCTTCCGCCTGACGCTCGGCGTCCTGCAAGATGGCATCCGCCTGAAGCTTTGCATAGTCGACCGGCGTGGGAGGTGGGGGCGGGGGCGGTGCTGCCTCCTTCTTTTTTTGCTCCTCCTCCGCCGCAGCGATGACTGCCGCGGTGAAGGCGTCCGCTTTATTCTGCGCCGAGGTCGGCGCTTTCATGGTATCGGGGAGTTTGTCAATGACAATCTCCTCCGCTTTGGGGAAAACGTAGCTTTCGGCTTTCGGGCGGGTAAAACTTTTCAGGATGTTATTATGCAATGATGCCATCCTTGCCGCCGCCCTTCATACGGATAATCTCGTTGCGCTCTTCCAGATCGCGGATGATGTTGACGATGCGCTGCTGCGCCTCCTCGACGTCCTTGACGCGGACGTTGGTTGTGATCTCCAAGTCGTCCTGGATGTTCTGCGCCATACGCGTGGACATATTGCTGAAGAGCTTGTTCGCAACCTCCTCGTTTGCCGCTTTGAGCGCGAGAACAAGGTCACGCTGCTCGCAGTCGTGGATGAAACGCTGCACGGAGCGGTCGTCCATCGTGATGATATCTTCGAAGACGAACATACGCTTGCGGATCTCGTCGGCAAGCTCGGGGTTGTAGGCACCCAGTCCATCGAAGACGCTCTTTTCGCTCGAACGGTCGAGGCTGTTCATGATGGAGGCGACGTAATCGATACCGCCAACCTTCACGTTGTCGTTGGTGACCATCGTGGAGAACTTCTTGAACATTTCCGCCTCGATGACCTTGACTGCTGTGGGGGACGCACCCTCCATTTTGGCAATGCTCTCGACCACGCGCACGCGCTTTTCCTCGTCAAGCTGCTGGACGACACTCGCCGCCTTGGCAGGCTCGATGTAGGAGAGGATAAGCGCGATAGTCTGGGCACGCTCATGCTGGAGCGTGGAGAAAAGGTCCTTGTCGTTTGCCTTGTTGAGGAAGGCGAATTCGCGGCTGCGAAGCGTCTTTGTGACCTTATCGAGAAGGTTTTTCGCCTGCTGCTCGCCAAACGCCTTTTCAAGGACGCTGCGCGCATATTCCAATCCGCCTTCGGTGACAGCCTTGTTGGTAAGGCACATCTGATAGAACTCATCGAGGATCGCTTCGGTCTGCTCGCTGTTGAGGAAGCCCAGACGGGCGACCTCTATCGTGAGCTGCTCGACCTCCTCCGGCTCCATATACTGGTAAAGGACGGAGGCCTTTTCGGCACCGAGGGACACGATGACGGCAGCGGCTCGCTGGGGACCGGTGAATTCCTGCACCTTTTCGGAAGGAACAGGCTTTTTTACGACCGCTTTTTGCGGCTTGGCAGCACTTCCCGTCGTGCCTACGCTTTCGGGAACGACTTCAGGCTGTTCGACAAATTTAGGCATCGACGTCATCCCCTCTCATGATACCGCGAAGCATTCGAAGTGCGATCTCAATGTCTTCGTCCATAGGTTTGCGTTCAGGGCGTCCGGTCGTATCGACCGGCGCAGCCTCGTCCGCGGTGGGCTCAAGCGTTTTTTCGGGAAAATCAAACATTCTTGTCGTCTCCCTTCATCCAGCTTCTGAGCAGCTGCACCGCGATCTCGGGATTCTCCTCCGCGAAGTCGCGGATATCCTGACGCAGCTCGACGCTGCGTTCGGAAGCAAGGTTCATCATATCGACGCTTGCAAGGGCAAGGCGCTCTTCCATCTGCTGCTGGAGCAGCATCGCCTCGAGCTCCTTCTGCGCCTCTTCCGCATCGAGCAGCTTCTTACGCTTCTTGCGGCGGACAGCACTGATGATGATCGCAAGGATAACGAGCAGGAGCAGGACACCGCCGATCGCGGCATAAAGCACCCAGGAGGGCAAGCCCTCAGGCGGGATAAGACCGTCGCCGGGCGTCACATAGAACGGAAGAGCAAGGATGGAGATCTTCGCACCCTCGTCATTTTCCGCGATGCCGGCAGCTCTTGCAACGTGCTGGGTGAGACCGAGCGTGTCGACATTGCCGGCAGTGGTGCTGTTGATACTGACCGAGACCATAAGGTCGGTGACGACGCCCGCGACGCGGATCGTCTGCTCACGGTGGGTATCCACATTATAGTCCGTCTGACCGGAAACGATGATACCCGTTTCCGTGCCGTCGGGTTCGAGAAGTTCTTCAACGTAAGTGGGGAGGTCGGCATTCGACTGCGTGCCGACGACGCCGCCGACGGTGCCGTCCTCATTGCGAATGAGTTCGTAATCGAAGACCTTCGAGCCGATGATGCCCTCGCCGCCGGTGCTGCCGTCAGCAGCCCAGTCCGGCTCTTCATAGGTGATGGAGTCGCCGGTGACGCGGGTGACATCAACGGTGCTGCGAACGCTCACGCGGACATTATCCTCACCGAAGATGGGGACGAGGATCTGCATGACGCTGGTGCGGACGCTGTTGTTGACATCCTCTTCAAGCTGCAGCTTGAGGTGGGAGGCTTCCTGCGTGTCAGCAGTTTCACTGCCGGTATAGGTATTGCCGAAGGTATCTTCGATCGTAACATTATCAATGGAAAGCCCCTGCACGCCGTGGGAAACAAGGCGGCGGATGGCATCCGCCTGCTGCTTGGTGAGGGTCTTCCCGTGTTCCATCGTCAGTGTGACCGACGCGGTCGCGGCGACGAGATTGCTGCTGTCGAGGACATAGCGGTGATCCTCGCCCTGCGCGATGAATACGGTCGCATCCTTCACACCGTCAAAGCAGCGGATAACGGCGCGCATCTCCTCCTGCAGCGCAAGGAGGAAAGCGGTGTTGCGCTCTGCCTCGGTCGAAAGGGCGCCGACATTGTCAAAATACGACGAGTAGTTATAGCCGGAGGTCGGATACCCCTCCATCAAAAGCTTTGCCTTCAGGAGCGATTCCTGCTGCTCGGGGACGAGGATGGTATCGCTTCCCTGGAGCTGGTAATCGTTGTAGCCGTTTTCGTTCAGGTACGTCACGACCGCGCTCGCCTCATCCGCCTGCAGTCCCGTGAAGAGGACGGAGTACACCGGCTTTGAAGCAGATGCAAGCAGGATGGCGATGACAATGATCGCAATAAGTATCACAGCCGCGCCGGCACCGATCAGAATTCGCGTGCGCTTGCTCGCGTTGGCAAAGAATTCTTTGACCTTATTCCATTTTTCCGTCATTTTTTCTTTCAATGGTCAATCCTCCGGCCGCGCGGCGTGGTGTTGCTCACAAAATCAGGTTACAGGTTGATCCGCGTAAGTTCGGAATAGGCATCGAGTGCCTTGTTGCGGATCTGGACGAGAAGCTCAACAGACATTTCATACTTGGTGCTGGCGATCGTCAGCGCGGCAGGATTGTCGAGCTGACCCGTTGCAAGGAGGTATTCCGCCTGCGTCTTTTCTGCGTCCGTTTCCTTCACGCCGTCGATCGCCGTGCGAAAGATATCGGCAAAGAGGTTTTCTCCACCCGCGTCGATATTCTTGATTTCGTCGGCAGAGATGGGGTTTGCCGTTTTGAGCGGCTGGAGTTTTTCAATAGCAGAGATCATACGTTTTCCTCAATTCTTTCTGTGCGCACAAATTACTGTCCGATCTCGAGCGCCTTGGCAGTCACGGTTTTGAGCACATTGAACGCGGTGACATTCGCGCTGTATGCCTGCGTCGCTGCCATGGCATCAGTGATCTCCTTGACGAGGGTGATGTTCGGCATCTCAACGTAGCCTTCCTCATTCGCATCGGGGTGGGTGGGGTCATAGACCAGCTTGAACGGCTCAGGGTCTTCAACGATGGCTGTGACCTGCACGCCGCCTGCCGTATCGGCATCGGAATTGGAGGCGATGGAGTTCAGGCGGGCGGACCTGCCCGCGCGGGCAAGCGCGGCACGGAAATCGTTGCGTCCGTCATCCTCCTGAAAAACGACCATCTTACGGCGGTAGGCTCCGCCGTCGTTTTCCGTGCGGGTGGTGTTCATATTTGTGATATTTTCAGAGATCACGTCAAGACGGAGCTGCTGCGCCGTAAGCCCGGAGCCGACGATGTTCATAGAGCTCATAAATGCCATAGCGTTTTACCCCCTCATGTTATCCCTTGATCGCCGTGCGAAGCGCACGAAGATCGGAGTTCATGGCGTTCATCACATACTGGAGCTGGTAGGCGTTGCGGACAAGCTCGACATTCTGTTCGGTGACGTTCACGCCGTTTTCATCCATGCGCGTGGACTCCTGCGCCTCAGCAACAACGACGTTCGATTCGCGGATGGCACCGGCAAAGTCGGAACGCTTTCCGTCCCGGCGGGAGGCGTTGTTGAGCCGCTGGCGGAGATCCTCTTCAAACGTGACATACTTTGCCTTGTAATTCGGCGTTTCTGCGTTGGCGATGTTGTCGAGGATCGCCGTCTGCTTTGTCCAAAGAAAATCCATCGACTTTTCCATCATGGAAAAAGAATTGCTCGTCAGAAAGTCCATCACACGTCCTCCTCCCGTTATCCGTTGCAAAAAGATAGAAAATACGGTAATATTTCAACTGTTTTTCTTGCAGAATTTGACATGGTTTTGTAACAAAACCATACAGGGCAAACTAATCCCCCATTAAATTACTACTGTATTATATACGCCCGAAAACGATAACGCAAGAGAAAATTCGACAAAATTAAATTCTTTTTCCTCTCTATTCGCCAAAGTTTGTCTTTCATTCCAGTATATTCCATTTTTCCTAAAATTTTCCTGTTTTCTCATTTGCACATCTTCATCGCGGGAAAAAATTATGGAGAAGAGGCAAACTGCCCCTTCTCCATAATTTTCAGAGTGTCAGAACACGGTGAAGGATGACCGCCATTTCGGCGCGGGTGAGCGCCTGAAGCGGGAAGAGCGCGCCGTTTCCGCTGCCGCGGATGACGTTCAGCTTTGTGAGCGCGCCAACAGCTCCGACCGCATAGGACGCAATATCACTTCGATCGGTAAAGCCGGAAACGTCGATCTCCGTCCCCTCTTCAACGAACCAGCCGCCGACAGTGCGCATCGCGCGCAGCATCATCACCATAGCGTCCTGGCGCGTGAGCGAGTCGGTCGGGCGGAAGCGTCCCACGTCGTCACCACGGACGATGCCCAGCGACTTGAGCGTGCGCACCGCACCGGCATAATAGGCATCATTCGAAACATCCGAAAAGCTCTCCGTTCCCTGCGGCGCAAGGTCATAGGCACGGTAAAGCATAAGCGCAAAGTCGCCGCGGCTGATAGACCTGCCCGGTGCAAACTCAGTATCTGTCACACCGTTGACAACGCCATCGCCATAGAGGTAAGCCACCGCCTCCTCCGCCCAGCGGTAACTGCTCATATCAGTAAAGGGCAGCGTGCTCGGGCGGACTGTGATGCTGACCGTACCGGCAAAGGTGCGCCCGCTGACGGAGCAGCCCTCGAAGTCGAAGACCGCCGCACCGGAAAAGCCGCTCGCCGGAACAAACGTGATCGACGAGATGAGCGGTGCGCTGGTACGATAGTACTGCGTATCCGTGCGCACGCGCGTACCGTAGTCGTTGATGCTGCGGTAATCGCTGTACAGAATACCGCGTGTTTCGGACGGCAGCGTGAAGGTGACATAGCGCAGATTCTCGCCAAATCTATCAACACACACATCGTTGAACGCATTGACCGAGAATGTGAGCGGCGTATTGTAATACGTCGTGTAGGTCACCGTACCCGCAACGCCGGAAACATCGACCGTAACAACACCGGCGAAGGTCGTGCCGTTGATGTCAGTTGCCACATAAGCGATATTGACCGTGCCGCCGTAGTCCTTTGCGGGAACGAAGGTCAGGTCGTCGATCATCGGCGAGGAGGTGCGGTTGTAATTCGTATACATACTCGCCTTTGTACCGACAGATGTTGCGCTCTTATATTTGTAATACACCGTTCCAACAGAGCTCGACGGAAGCGTAAAGCGGACGGAGCGGACATGGTAGCCCGTTGCCGCAACGCTGACCGCGTCAAAATCGGCGGCATCAAAGCTCACGGGCGCATTGCGCTCGGTCGAATAGAGGATGCTTGTCATCGCGCTTGCGCCGACAGTGATGTTGACCGTGCCGCGATAGCTCGCACCGTTGGCGTCGTAAGCAGTATAGCCGATGGACACAACGCCGCTGAAGCTTTCGTTCGGAACGAATCTGATGCTCGAGATGGACGGCGTGCCGCTGCGATAGCACTTGGTGGAGGACTTGATCTCTGTCCCCTTTTTCGTCGATGAATTATAGCTTTGATAGAGCTTTCCCTGAGAGCTTGCAGGAATGTCGAAGTTGACATAACGCAAAGAGCAGCCGTGGCGGGCAAGGCAGACCTCGTTAAAATCCGCCGAAAGGAACGTAACGGGTGTTGCACTGCTCGTCGTGTAGGCAACATCCGCCTCGCCGGAGCCGACAGTAACGACGATCTTTCCTGTGTAGGTGGCGTTGTTGATGTCGTATCCAACGTAGGGGATCTCGACCGAACCAACAGAACCCGTCGCAGGAACAAAGGCGACCGACGAGATGAGCGGCGCGGCATTTCTGTAATAATATGCCGTCGCGCTTACAGGCGTACCGGTTTCAGCGGCAGGGTCATACTGATAATACAGCGTCCCCTTTGCAGCAGAAGGAAGTGTAAAGCGGATGCGGGAAAGATTTTCGCCCGTGAAGTCTCTGCAAACCTCGTTCAGATCAGCCGCATCAAATGTCACCGGCGTGCGGATCTCCGTTTCGTAATGCACAACGCCGCGCTCTGCCGAGACGGTCACGCGAAGCGTGCCGGTGAATGTTTTTCCATTGATGTCGCAGCCGGTGTAGGGCAGGTCGAATGAGCCGACGTAGCCCGCAGCGGGAACAAATGCAACGGATGAGAGCGCCGGAGTGGAGCTTCGATAATAGCGCGCGGAGGTCGAAGCAGCACTTCCGTAGTTTGCCGCAGACACATAGTTGTAATAGAACACGCCGACATCCTTTTCAGGAAGCTTGTCGAAGCGGATGTAGCTGAGGTTTTCACCCGTTTCCGTGCGGCTTGCCGCATTGAAGTCAGCGCTTGAAAGCGTGACCGCCGTATCCTCCTCGGTACGCAGCCTGATGATCCCTTCATCGTCTCCTGCAAGGACATGGACAGTCACCTTGCCCTCATGTTTAACGTTGGAGGTGTCGCAGCCGGTATAACGAAGGATGACCTCGCCGGAAAAATTCGCGTTGGGGACGAAGGTGACGGAGGCGATATTCGGGATGCCGGTACGCAAATACTCCCGCGATGCAGTCACCTTACTCTCGTAGTGGGTCGCATCCACATAATTGTAGTAGAGCGTACCCCGCGACTCATCGGGAAGCGAGAACGTGACGCTTTTGAGCGATCGTCCGTTCTGCGCAACGCAGAAGTCGTTGAACTTCGCCGTTTCCATCGTGACCGTTTCGCCCTTTGCGATCGTATAAACGATGCCATCGGCGCGGTCCACCTTGACGGTGATCTTGCCGGAGAAGGTCTCGCCCTTTTCGTTAAAGCCACGGTAGGAGATGGTCGCCGTGCCGAAAAAGCCGGTCTTCGGCTCGAACACAACGCGGTCGATGTGCAGCTGATCGCTGACAGTGGAGTTGTGATAGAATTTTTGTGCCGTACCGACGCCGGAACCATGGTCAGAAGGTGAGATATAACCGTAGAAAAGGGCGCCCGCCTCGTCCGCGACACTGATGTTGGTGATATAGGAGAGACCGGACTTGAGCTTTTCATGGCTGCGGTCATCAAGCTCATCGATGAGTTCTGCGAATTTGAGCGTCATCCCCGCCTGCACATTCGGCGCGGTGATAACGGTCGCCTCACTCGACTCGACGGTGATCTTGCAGCTTTCCGAATACAGTCCGTCGCTCGACTTGATGGTGATATTCGCCGTACCGGCGGCAACCGCCGTGACGCGGCCTGTTGAGTCAATGGTAGCGACAGCAAGATTATCGCTCTCCCACGCAAGGGTCGTCGACGGGTCGATGCCATAGGTGGTCTTGGTCATCAGCTCCGCATTGCCCTCAACGAGCGTCAGGCTCGTCTTTCCGAGGACGATGCCGGGAACGGTAACGATGCAGTCGACAGTCTTTTTATGCGTCTTTCCGTCTTTTTCAGCAACGCTCACCGTGACGTGTGCCATGCCCGGGGAAACGCCGTGGAGCGTCGCGACGCTCGTTTTCGTGCCGTTTTTATCGATCTGGTCAGGGCTTTTGATCTCAACGGTGACAACAGACTTGTTATCACTTTCCCACTTGATCGCCGGCGGCGTCATATTGGTCGGGATGCCGGCAAGGCGCGCGGTGTTGGTCGCGTCCGTTCCCTCGCCGACGGTCATCTCTCTGTTTGCAAGGCTGAGCGAATGGTTGTAGACCGTCACATCATGCTCTGCCTTGTAGACGCCGCGGCTTTGGATGATCTTCGTAATACCGGAGCCGACACCTGTGACGATGCCGCCCTCCACGCGGGCAACGGCAGGATTCTCCGTCGTCCAATCGGCGACGCCGCCAAGCTCGTCGGGCAGCGTCACCTTTTCGCCGAGGTACACCTGCACCGATTTTGCGTATGCGGAGGTCGGCAGCAAAAGCGCAAGAAGCAGCACTGCCATGCACCGCATGAATTTTTGTTTCATATTCTTCCTCCCTTCCGTTGGAAAGAAAAGGGGCGGGCACGCGGTGCGCCCGCCCCTGCGCGAATGGTTGGTTTTCTGCTTAGTGCGTAATGCCCGTTGCATCCCACGCTCTGGATGTGATCTCGAAGTAGGGATCGTAGATCATCTTGCTGGGATCATCGGGATAGATGGGATCGGGGAACGCCTTGTAGTCCAAAACGAGCGTAAGTGCGCCGCCCGCACGCGTATGTCCGCCGGAGTCGCACAGGTCCGCGTTGAAAACGATCTTCGTATTACGCACGGCATTTGTAACCTTGAACGTCACAGCGTGCGTCGTTTTTCCCGCGCCGTCCGCTCTGGGTACGATCTCAACGTTGCTTGGGACGGTTGTAACAGCAGTCAGCATGGAAGCAAAGCCGTCCGTCGGCGGGATATCCGTCCTGTTTTCGACGGGGATGTATTCCTGCGCCGTTCCGGTGCCTTCCTTGAGATAGATATCCTCATCGAAGTTGATCGTCAGCTCACCGGTAAACGTGGGAAGAGCACCCACAACGTCGGCAGGCGGGAGCGTGTAGCCGTCCATTCTGAATGTGCAGCTCGTGACAAGGGGCGCCTCATTGTCCGCAAGGCGGAGCGGCATAATGCCGCGGAACGCGTAGCCGGAACCAAGGTCGCTCTTTGCAACGACAAGGAGCAGATACTCCGTCGTACCGACCATGTTCTCCTTGCAGTTGACCGTTTCGGGGATGTCCTTTTCAAGGGCTTCCTCGCCGGTTTTCGCGATGGTCGCATCGGTCGTGGACTGCGCCTTGATGTTTGTGGAAACCGTATCCTTGATGTCCTGCTTTGCGAAATAGTCGAAGATCGAGCCGAGGACATTGCCCGCCGCGTCAAAGTGGTCGTTCAAAAGCGCGTCGAGCACAGTGTAGCCCGTCTTTCCGTCGCTGCCCGTCTTATTGCCGTAGAGGCGGTTATATTCCTCCCTCAGCTTTACATCATTGGTAAGATAGGTGTCGAACTTCTCACGCAGCAGCTTATTGTAGCTGTCATCGCTCGAGCGGTTGTAGATGAGCAGGATGTAGTTTGCGATGGAGTCATAGTTCGTTTTGATGCTCGCACTCTCACCGAAAAGCTGCAGTGTGAGGATCGGGCGCGTGATCGGCTGCGTTCTGAAGCGGTAGCAGTACACGTCCGAGTAGACCTGACCGGTACCCTTGATGACGAAGTAGGCAATGTAGTTCGTCTCGGGCTGGAGGTCAACGAGCGTGCGGTTAACAACGCCGGAGCCAACCGGCACGGAACCTGTCTGGATGAGGCTGTTTGTATAGTTCGGGTTGACGATATTGAGATATGTCGGCACGGTGAGGATCATCGTGTCGGGTCCCGTCTGATAGGGGCTGCCCGCGCCGCTTTCGGGGATGTCCTCATACTTCGGGTTGACCGCGTCTTCGCCGCCTTCACCGTCGTAGTCATAGCGCGTGGTGATCAGACCCTCCGGCGCAACGGCGTAATAGACCGTACCGGCACGGTTCAAAAGAAGCTCCATGTCCATATAGGTGTCACCCGGGTAAAACACAGGGCGTCCGTCGGTGAACGAGGGGGCGACAACGTCGGAAAACTGCTTGTGCATGACAAAGTTCTCAGGAAGACCGATGGAGGTCACGCCGCCTTCCGTGCGGTATGTATCCCATGTGACGGGCGTAACAACGCGCGAGAGGTTGTCAAGGTCGTGTGAAAGACCGGCGGCGATGGAGACTTTCATATTCACGCGTCTGCTCCATGTGTCACGGTCGGTACTGCCTTCGAGCTTCGTGACGCGGATAGCATACTCGTAATAGCAATCTTCCTTCAGTTCGTTGAGCTGTGCGAATTTAGGCTGCTTGTTGACAAACGGCAGGAAGTGGCGCGAAAGGCTCAGACCTTCATAGTCGTAGACGCCGGAGAAGATGATCTCGCGCTCGTCAAGGGGAGTCGTTCCCCAACCGTCACCAGTGGTGTCAAGATCCCACGCGCCGTTTCCGTCACGGTCAACGGGCTGGTTGTTTTCGAGAACGAGCGGCTCGTTGTTCTGATTGAGCACGCGGTAGTAGAGCTCATAGGTCATCGTCGCGTCCGTCCAAAGGAGCATATCGTAGTTCATATCCTCGACCTTGGAGGTGGACACCGGCACGAGGCGGAAGCTCATATCAAGCTCTCTTCCGTCGGCAAGCGACGGCTCGTTGGTGGTGGAGAGGTTGATCTGGGCGAAAACGGTCGTAAAAACAGGGAGCTTGGTGATACCCATGACGTTTTTCGCCGTGGAGGTGTCGGCGATATCCTGCACCTGGAAGTAGTAGGACGCGCCGCTCGAGAGGCTCAGGGCGCTGTCTTTCGCCGCATCGTCCGTCGTCGGGAAGGTGACGACTGTTTTCCCCTCCTCAAGCGTAACGATCGCGTTGCGGTAGTCGATGACCCAGTCGACCTCGGCATCCTCCTGCCGCTCATGCTCCACTTTATCGTCGCTGTTTGGCGAGGGATAGAGCTTGATCGTGTCGCTGAGCACATCGGAAAGCGCAGTCCTCGCGTCGTTGCGCGCGGAGGGGTCCGGTGCCTCAAGCACGGCGGTATAGAGGTCAAAGAGCGCCTTGCCGGTCGAGTTTTGCTGCACGCCCTCACTGAAAATGATGCGCACATCCGTCTCGGCAAGCGGCACTGTAACATCGGTGCCGTAGTAGCGCGTGAACTCCTGCGTCACGGTGGGCGCGGAAGCATCGAGCGTGTTTGCGGTGATCATTTTGACGATCACGGAATAGTTGCCCGCCCGATCCTGCGCAACGTAATAGATATCGTACGCCTTTTCCTTTTCAAGACCGCTGATGGTGATGGTCCCGTCCTTGTTCTCGCTCGCCGCCTGCTTTCCGCTTTTAACACCGTTGATGCCGGAGGTGACCTGCAGCTTTGCCGCGTCACTGTCAAGAGCGGGCTTTTGGAGCTGACCGGGCAGCGGCTTGGGATATTCCGCGCCGGCTTCGACAGCGACCCAGTAGACCGTGCCTGCCTCATTGAGGTTGAAGGTCGTGGTGATCGAGGTCGCCGCAAGCTTGGTAACGGTGAGATCAACATTGAAAAACGGCGGCGTCTTGTCGACCGTTTTGAACGTGATCTTCTTCACAGGGGAGCTTTTTGCACCGTCGTGATCGGTCAGCCACAGGTAGAGGTCGTAAGACTCGAGCTCAACGAGGACCTTGCTGTTGACGGTGAAGGAGACGGTGGAGTTCTTCTCCACATCGGTCGTGCCGTAGCCGAGGTTGCCTGCGATAGAAGCAGACTTGAAGTCCTGTGCCGTGGGCGCGGTGCTGCCCTTGGGGAGAAGTGCCCAGTAAAGCTGGCAGCTCTTGTTCGTCATCACGGCGACCTGCGCAGAGACGTTCGTGATCTGCGACATATAGGGGTAGCCCGTGGCAAAGGCAGGCGTGGTGTCGTCAGGCGTTGTAAATCGTGTCACCTTGACAGGACTTTCCATCCCGCGTTCGTCCACAAAAACAGCGGAGAGGTAGAACGTGCCGCCCTTGGTAAGACCGGTCACCTTTGTGGTGACCTCACGTCCGGCAGCCGTTGTTTTGATACTGCCGTTTTTGATGATGACCGTGGCATAGCTCGGCGGGTTGATGAGCTCATCCGCATCAAGCGAGCCGTCGGCAACGGAAGTGATCGCCCAGTAGACCGTACCGCGCTTATTGGCGGCAAAAACGGCGTCAAACGACGTGGGGGCAATGTTGCGCGCCGCGCCGTAGCCGCTCAAAAGCCGCGGGCTTTCGGATGCCTCGTCCGCCGACTTGGTATCCATATCCTCGCCGTTGATACCGGCGGTGATGCCGGGTCGAATGTAAATGTAGTCAGGGAGAATGGTCGCCTCGCTGCCGGGCGCGGCGACATTGAGCTTGGTAACACTGCCAAGACCGTCGACATTCGTGCCGATGTCAAGGTTGACGTTATAGGCAACGGCACCGGAGTCGATGAGAAGCTCAGACTCCCGCGCAAACTCGTCAACGGTAATGTCGAGCGCAGAACCCTTGGCAAGTTTCAAAACAGAGCCGGGGGTGCGGTTTATCACCTTTTCAATATTACCGGAAAGATCGAGCGTCGAACCCTCATCGGCATCAAAGCCAATGTTCAAAAAGCCGTAGCCGGCAGGTGTGATATCCTCCAAAAACGCGGAGGTGCGCACATCCACATCACCGACAGTCGTCACGCCCTCTGCACGAAGGGTGATGAACTGATCGTCAAAGCGGTCGACGATGATCGTATCCGCATCGACATTGCGGAAAAGAACGCTGTTATTGCCCTCGTTGCCCTCACCGCCGCCGCTGACGATGATACGGCCGAGGACGGTGACGTTTTCAAGCGTTGCATAGCCCTTGTCAAGACCGCCTGTAACGTACAGGTCGCCTGCGATGACGGAGTTTTTGAGCTTTGTGCCGCTTGAATTGATGGTAACATTCCCGTACACGCCGCCGAGGGTATACTCCCCGCCGTCGTTCAAAACGGTGCCGAGCGCGTTGGACATCATGGTGGCGACCTCCGCGCGGGTAACATTGTTTCGTGCGCGGAAGGTGCCGTCTTCATAACCGTTGACAAGTCCAAGTGCGGATGCAGTCTCGATGTAGCCGCGGCTCCATGTGCTGAAGTCGCGTCCGTCGGCGTAGGTCATTGCCTCACCCGTTTTTTCCTGCATCATCATGTTGCGCCCGAGCATCACGACCGCTTCCTCACGCGTAAGCGAGCCGTTGGGGGATGCCGTATTTGCGGATGTACCCTTGAAATAGCCGGTATTGTACGCGATGGCAATATCCTCTGCATACCAGCTTTCGGGCGGAACGTCGTTAAACGGCATCGATCCGCCTTTTTCATAGCCATATGCGCGGTTGATCATCGCGACAAACTCTGCGCGTGTGATCTTCTCATCAGGGCGAAGTCCGCCGCTGTCGCCGCGCATAACGCCAAGCTCAACGAGCTTATCAAGTGAGGGCTGCGCCCAGTGCGCCGAGGCGGCAGGTGTCAAAATCTGCACCGGCAAAAGTCCGAGCAGCAGCGAGAGCGTCAGCACAAGCGTCACCGCGCGGTGCAGAATGCCTCTTCTTTCGGTACGGTTTGTCATACGTTTTCTCCTTCTTATTCAGCGATTGCGTTTATCTGCAAATGCGGCGCGAAGCTGCACGCCGAAAACTTCCTTGCACAAAAGCGCGTCCTCATCGGGGCAGATATCCCGAAAACAGACGGCATAACCGCTCATATCATCCTTTTTCTCAAGCTCACGCAGCACCTCGCCGCGAATGACAAGCGGCTCTTCCTGCGTCCGCACGACAACATCCACCCACTCACCAAGCGTGAGCTGCATCGGCAGATGAAAGGCGATGCCGCCGCAGCTGAGATCCTTGCACTTTACGAGGCAGCGCCCCTTCCATGTGCCGTCAGCGGAATATATGTATGTATCGTAATCGATCGGAACGCGCAGGCTCCGCCGTGCGTCTCCGCTGCGCCCGATGATGCTCTCGATCAGGATATACTTTCCCTTTTGTTCTTTAACGCGTCCGACAAGCGTATACATATCCTCGCCAAGGCGGACGAGTTCGACCGTTTCCTCCGCGAGAATAAGCTCCGCTTCGCCGGAGACAAGCTCCGCCTGCCACATTTTCCCGTTCGGATCACCGTAGATCATCGCTCGGGCAAGGGGCGTGCGGTTCCTGCCGGTGATGACATAAAGCTCACCGTGCCGCTTTTCTTTGGAAAAGATCCCCATATCTTACGCCTCCTCCTCTTCGTCGGACTGCGTCTGCCCCTCTGTCTGCGCAGCGGGCTGCGCCGGCTCCTCCCTGCGCAGCTCCTTATGCGGGTCATTGGGGTCAAAGTTCAAAAAATATACATATATTTCCACGATCGCCTGATACAGCTCCGGTGGGATCTCCCTGCCGAGCTTGAGCTGCGTGAGCATGGTGGCAAGGGAATTGTCCTCGTACACCGGCACGCCGTTCGCCGCCGCAAGCTCAACGATGCGCTCGGCCATGTAGCCCATGCCGGAGGCGACCACCACGGGTGCCGCGTCCTTATCTCCGTATCGAAGGGCGACCGCCTTGGCGGCGCTTCTTTCAGACTTTGACATTGATACCGTTCTTCCCTTCAAAGATTTTCGGAAATACCTGTGAAATGGTCAGCGGTCGAACCATCTTGTCGACCTTGACCTCTCCCGGCGTAAACCCATTGTTTTTCAAAATATTGACAAGCGCGTCTTTGAACAGCTTTGTGAACTCGGCAAGCTTTTCCGGACAGAACACCTGCATCTCCACATACGTCCCGCGGCTTGCAAACGCCACGTCGAAAAGCCCAAGCCCCTGAATATCCATCTTCAGCAAAAACCGCTGCACACGCTCGGCATCACTGCTGCCGCCGCTCTCGCTTTGATCGTCAGGGTCGATCCACATTTCGGAAAAAACCATGCGCTCTCCCCACTGCAGCGGGAGGATGAGGTGGTTGAGCGGCATATAAACGCTCTCATTCGTGAGCATTGCCGAAACGATCTCCCGGAACGTCTCCTGCGTTTCGGCGCCGTCCTTGCCTTCAAGCGCCTTCTCCGCAGCGGAAACGAGCTTGTCAGCAAACACATTCGCATCGGACGCGCGCTTGAAGTCCGTGTTCTCCAAAAGCCATTTAAGTGCGCCGTCGTCGATACCGCCAAGCTTATCCTTCAGCCCCGAATAGCCGCGAAGCTGGTGGAAAGAATCGGTGAGCGCCTCCTCCGAGCCGCTTTCATAGCGCGCGATGTCAAGCGTTAAAAGCGTGAGCAGCATTCGCGTTTGTCCCATGTCGTGCGTGCGGGATACATAATTAGACAGGAAAGGCAGTATCTGTCCCTGCAGGAGCTTGAGCGCCGAGGTCCGATCACTGTTATCGATGCACCCGCCAAGGATCTGCGTCATCTCGGCAAGACGCTCGCCCCAGCTTGCCGGCATCGTCTCTTTCATCGTGGCAAGATTTCGCATAATGCCCGTTTCAACGTGTTCGGTCGAAGAGAAATCGCTGTAATGCTTCAAAAACTGCAAAATGTCCTGGCGCTGCCCCTCCGAAGGTGCCGCGTCATAGGCGTTGCGCAGGAGTGCGAAAAGCGCACCGCCAAAGCGCGTGAGCGAACGGTACTGCCCCTGGATAAAATGGGAAAGCTCCCCCTCATCCATGCGCAGCATCTCCATAACGCCCGCAAGCTCGACAGCAACGCCCTCCTGCAGTCCTGAGGAAACGACCGTTGCGTATTTCCCCGAAAAAACGCGTGAGAGCTGCTCCACAAGATCGGGCGTTGTTTGCAGGCGCTGCAAAAACGATTGGAAGTTCGAGCCGTATCGAAACTTTGCAACTTCCGTCTCCTGACCGGCATCCTGCTGCTCCGTCCGGCGGTCGGCCTGCCCCACGCGGGAGGGATCGACGATGTTTTGGATATTCGGATTGTTGTTCGCAGCCGCGTTCGCCGGTGAGTTCGTGACCGGGCGGCTGTTTATGATATTGTCGTGTCCCGGTACCGGATTGGTGAGTCCCAGCAGCGTTGCCATATCAAAATACTCTCCCCACTATAATTCTGCATTGTATAGTATAGTGCATGGCAGCCCGTTTTTCAAGGCAAAACGACAGATTTAGAAAGTTTTGAGAATTATTTCTATTTTCCCTTTGCTTTTTGACAGAAATGTATTATAATACCCTTATCTATTGGTTTGACTATGTCGATGTCTTCTCATAGAACTTAGAAAGAAGGTGGCGTTTTTATGGCTAGCAACAACGATATTCTGGATATGTATCTGTATGAAACGAACACCCTGCTCGGTCAGCTCGACAGCATCGTGCTCAGCGCTGAACAGGCGGGCGGCTTCTCGCAGGACGATGTCAACGAGATCTTCCGCATCATGCACACTGTGAAGGGTTCTTCCGCCATGATGGAGTTTTCCGGTCTTATGACTGTCGCCCACCGCATCGAGGACCTGTTTTTCATCATCCGTGAAAAAACGATGGATGCGATTCCCGACGCGCTGCGGAGCACGCTGTTCGATCTTCTTTTCCACTCCATTGACTTCTTCCGCGGTGAAATTGAAAGTCTGGAGGCAAATCGCCCGCTGACGGAAAACGTCGACTCCTTCATTGCCAACATCAACGATCTGATGACCAAGATCGAAAGCGGCGAAGTCTCCGCGCCTGCCGCAGATGCCGCATCTTCCGCGCCTGCCGCGGAGGCTTCTCCCGCCGCAAGCAGCGACAGCCGCTATCCGTTCGGACTGCAGATCCTCTTTGAAGATGGCTGCGGCATGGAGAATCTGCGTGCGTTCATGATCGTTTCCAATGTGCGCGATTTCTGCGCCGAGGGTGATTTCATCTTCTCCCCGGCAGATATCGAGACAAATAACGCTACCGCCGAGCTTATTATTGAGCACGGCTTCAGCCTCTACTTCGCAAATGCCGCTGACCGCAACACGGCGATCAACTCCGTTACCTCGGTCGGCTCTGTGCGTACATATCAGGCGTTTGACGCCGACACCGCACCCGAGGCAGCTGTCGCCGTTGAGCACACGGCCGCCGCACCCGCTGCCGTTGTTGAGAAGGACGCAGCTCCCGCACCCGCTGCCGCTGCGTCCGCTGCACGTGCTGCTGCACCTGCGCCCGCTGCGCGCGCTGCTGCGCCTGCCGCGCGTGCTGCTGCGCCTGCTACGCGTGCTGCCGCACCTGCTGCGCCTGCCGCGCGTGCTGCTGCGCCTGCTACGCGTGCTGCCGCACCTGCTGCGCGTGCTGCCGCACCTGCTGCCGCGCCCGCTGCCGGCGGAGGAGGCGCCGCTTCCTCCTCGCATCACGCGAAGGAGAGCCTTATCAGCGTCAACCTCAGCAAGCTCGACCAGCTGATGGCGGTCGTTTCCGAGATCGTTATCACCGAATCGATGGTCACCTCCTCCCCCGACCTCAAGGGGCTTCGTCTTGATAACTTTGCAAAGTCCGCACGCGAACTTCGCAAGCTCACCGACGACTTGCAGGATGTTTCCATGTCGCTTCGCATGGTTCCCGTCTCTGCCACCTTCCAGAAGATGAACCGCATCGTGCGCGACATGAGCAAGAAACTCGGAAAGCACGTTAAGCTCACGCTCATCGGCGAGGATACCGAAGTCGACAAGACGGTCGTTGACAATCTGGGTGACCCGATCATGCATGCCGTCCGCAATTCCATGGACCACGGCATCGAAGAGAGTCAGGATGAGCGCATCGCCGCAGGCAAGAATCCCGTCGGCGAGATCACGCTTTCCGCACACCACACCGGAAGCGAGGTCATCATCGAGATCCGTGACGACGGACGCGGTGTCGACTGTGACCATGTGCTTGCAAAGGCGATCAAAAACGGTCTTGCCAACCCGGAGGTTGAGTATTCGCAGCGCGAGATCCTGAACTTCCTCATGATGCCCGGCTTTTCCACCAACCAGCAGGTCACGGAGTTCTCCGGACGCGGCGTCGGCATGGACGTTGTGAAAAAGACGATCGAAGAGCTTGGCGGCACCGTTTCCATCGCCAGTGAGCGCGGTCGCGGTATGACCACCACACTCAAGATCCCGCTGACCATGGCGATCATGGACGGCATGGAGGTTTCCGTCGGCGATTCCATCTTCACTATCCCCATCAACAACATCCGCCAGTCTTTCAAAGTCCACGCAAGCGATATCATTTACGATGCGGCACAAAACGAGATGATCAAGTGCATGGATAACTTCTATCCCATCATCCGTGCAAAGTCGCACTACGGACTTGACGAGGGCTTTGATGACGTTCAGGAAGGTCTGCTTCTTTGGGTCGAATCGGGTGACATCTCCTACTGCCTGTTCGTTGACACGCTCATCGGCGAGCAGCAGGTCGTTGTCAAGCCGCTGCCCTCCTACATCAACAGCTATAACGTAAAGTCCCGCGGCATCAACGGCTGCACCATCCTCGGCGACGGCAGCATCAGTATCATCCTTGATGTCGCCAACCTCTACAACGCCGCCAGAGGCTATGACTGCTAAAGAAGAGAGGAGACGGAAATATGAGTGAGAAAAACGTTCTTTTCGCAACCGAGGATCAGATTGAAGATTCCGAACAGCTCGTCGAGGTGGACACCAGTTTGTTCCTCGTCTTTGTTGCCGGCGGTCTTCGCTTCGGTGCAAGCGCTGACTATGTCGTTGAGATCATTACCGACCATTCTATCACCAAGATCCCGAATGTGCCGTCTTATATCCGCGGCATCATCAACCTGCGCGGTCAGCTCGTCCCCATCATCGATATGTGTCTGCGCCTTGGAAAGCCGGTTGACGAGGAAAACCTCGTGATCGTTCTTGATATCGAGGGCACGATGATCGGTATTCTTGTCAACCGCGTCGACCAGATGATCCCCGTTCCCGTTGAATCCATTCTCCCCATGCCGGCAAACAGCCAGGAAAAAATGGTCACCGGCATGTGTACGCTTCCCGACTCCAATGACACCATGTTGGTGCTCGACTGCCCACTTTTGATCCATGACTGATACAGAGAAAAACAATACAACAAGCTTTCTTTCAAGCAATTTTAAGCCCGACCTTTCCGACGAAGCCTTTCGTCGCCTTGCCACTCATATCCAGCAGACTTACGGCATCAACCTCTGGCAGAAGCGTCAGCTTGTGACCAGCCGTCTTGCCGCGCCGCTGCGCGCAAAGGGATACTCAAACTTCAACGAGTTTATCGACCACCTGCTTCGCACGAACGATCAGGGGGAGGTCACGCTGCTTCTTGACAAGCTGACCACCAATTATACCTTCTTCATGCGCGAGCAGGAGCATCTGGAGTTTTTCCGCAAAAACATCATCCCCGATCTTCTTGAGCGGCACAAGTCCGACAAGACGCTCTCCATCTGGAGCGCCGGCTGCTCCACAGGCGAGGAGCCGTACAATCTTACGATGTACTTTATGGACGCACTTGGAAGCAGCGCCTCCTCCTGGGATACGCGCATCCTCGCGACCGATATCTCCAACCGCGCGCTCACAGCGGCAAAAGAGGGCGTTTATGAACTGCCTGCCACCGTCCCGAACGAGTGGAAGCGCCGCTATTTCACGCATGAGGGCGGCGACACCTATCGTGTGCAGCCCTTTGTCCGTGACAACGTGATCTTCCAGAAGTTCAATCTGATGGACCCCATCCAGTTTAAGCGGAAGTTCGATTTGATCTTCTGCCGCAATGTGATGATCTATTTCGACCAGCCCACAAAGGATTCTCTTGTCGAGCGCTTTTTCGCAGCGACAAACCCCGGCGGCTATTTCCTCATCAGCTACTCGGAAAATCTGAGTCCCGGTACACCTTATCGCCGCATTGCCCCCGCAACGTTCCAAAAGCCCAGATAACTTGATTTGATAGGAGTGTATAGTACCCATGTCGCTCGGCGTAAAAGAGATCCGCGTGATGGTCGTTGACGACTCTATCCTCGCGCGCAGTCTCATTATCTCCGGTCTTTCCGAACAGCCGCATATCAATGTCGTCGGTTATGCCGTCAACGCGCTGGACGCGCAGCGGAAGATCCCGCAGCTCCAGCCCGATGTCCTCACCCTCGATGTTGAGATGCCCGGTATGTCGGGGATCGATTTTCTAAAACAGCTCATGCGTACCAGCCCTATGCCGGTGGTGCTCGTCTCCTCGCTCAACCCCAATGTTTTCGACGCGCTCTCCGACGCGGTCGACTTCGTGCAAAAGCCGGATGGAAGAACGGATAAAAAGGCTTTTATCGATCTTTTGTCCAAAAAGATTTTCGCCGCCTCAAAGGCGCGCGTGCGTCCTGCCATTCAGACCGGTGCCGCGCCCCTGCCGCTCACTTCCATTCCCCCGTTTGGTCCGAGTGCCACATTCGACCGCATGGTGATCGGTCTTGGCGCTTCCACCGGCGGAACGGAAGCAACGCTTGAAGTGATGAAGCGTCTTCCGGCGGATATTCCGGCGATGCTTATCGTGCAGCATATGCCGCCCGGCTTTACAAAAATGTATGCCGAGCGTCTCAATCGCCTTTGCAGGATGGAGGTGCGCGAGGCGCAGGATGGTGACACACTTCACCGTGGGCTCGCGCTCGTCGCACCTGCCGATTATCAAATGCGCATCGTTCGCTCACCAAGAGGCGGCTATGCCGTCACCTGCCGCAGCGGCGAGCGTGTGAGCGGGCATCGCCCGTCTGTTGACGCACTGTTCCATTCCATGGCGGAAACGGTGAAAGATCCCATGGTCGGCATCATCATGACCGGTATGGGACGCGACGGTGCCGATGGTCTTCTTGCCATGCGTTCGCGCGGCGCATATACTATCGGGCAGGATGAGGCATCCTCCGTTGTGTACGGTATGCCTATGGTCGCCTACAATATCGGTGCGGTGATGGTGCAGGCGTCCTGCCAAAATGTTGCTTCGGCGCTTGCAAAGCACCTTAATTCCATCCGCTGAAAATTCACAAAAAATTTTTTCGAATTTCCGAAAAAAACTCTTATGTTTCGGTCTTTCTTTGTCGATGTAAAAGATGAGGGGAATCTCTCCCCCCATCTTTTCCCTTTATTCCACGAAAAGAAAGGAGTAATGAATATGCTGGCTCCTTCCGGTCCGGGCAGAAATTCTGCTCTGCGCCCATTCAACAACGCCTATCTGAACGCGGCACACGCCGGCGAGCGCTCCACGCAGGTGCAGGGTGCGCGCGCGAGCTTTGACAGCTTTACGGCATCCTCCGATGCACCGGTATCCGATTCCTTCCGCAGCCAGATGGAAGTGGTCGGCCGGCTCACGCAGGAGATCCGCACGGCGAATTCCACCGGCGATATTCAGGCTCTGCGCCAGAGGGTCGCCGACGGGACGTATATTCCCGATCCCGCTGCCATTGCTGCAAGCATCGTTAAGATGGGAGTGTAAGCTATGGGCGCCACCTATGCAAGTTATCTTGATCTGCTCCGTTCACTTACCGGCACGCTCACGCAGCTGACGGAGGTTGCAAAACGTAAGACACAGGCTGTCCGTCAGGATGACCTTGCTGTACTCAACGAATGTATCAAATCGGAGCAGGCGCTCAGTCTGACGCTGCGCGGCTTCGAGCAGAAACAGCGCAGCGTACTCGCTGAGCTTTCCCTGACGGATGTCCGTCTTCGCGACCTCCCCAATGCCGCACCGGCTGAGCTGCGTATGCAGACAAAAGAGGTCGTCGAGGCGCTGCAGGGCGCGTATAAGGTCTACCGCAGCGCGTCCGAAACAGCGCTTTCCACCATTGAGTGCAATCTGCACGAGATCGAGAAGGTCCTCGCCACGCAGTCTGAGGATGTCGTTCTTGACTATCCCACCGCACGCGAGCCGGTGGATCTCCCTTCTGCCTTGAAGACGGATTTTCGCGCCTGATAAGGAGTAATTGCTATGGCTATCTCAAATTCTTTCAGCGGCTTCACCGCTGCCCGCCTCGGCTTGTATGCTGCCCAGTACGGCTTGAACCTGACGAGCAACAACACATCAAATATCAATACGCACGGCTACACGCGCCAGGTCCTCCAGCAGGAGAGCTTCCGCTCCGGCGGCACCGATATGTACTCCTCGCCGTACTCCATCAACATCGGAAACGGCGTTTTGACGACCGGTGTGAACCAGATCCGCGACCCCTATCTGGATCTTCGCTTCCGCAACGAAAATGCGAACGTCGGCTCCGCTGAGGCGCGCCTTTCCACGCTCGACTCTCTTGCCGCCATTTTCGACGAGGTCGGTCGCGGTGAGGGCGACGGCGTCATCGAAAAGCAGCTGTCCGACCTTATGACGCAGTTCCAGAATTACAGCTTTGAAGCCGGTCAGGACGAGTTCGATACGCTCGTGCGTTCCTCGGCGACGACGCTTGCGCAGCTTTTCAACGACTATTCCAGCCAGCTCGATGACATCGAGGCAAACCTCATCGACAGCTTCGAGCAGGATATCGATACGATCAACGGCATTCTCAGCAGCATCCGCGACCTGAGTGCCTCCATCCGCAAGGCGGATATCCACGGCGACCCCGCTCTTGAGCTGCGCGACCAGCGCAACCTCCTCATCGACGAGCTTTCAAAGCACATGAAGATCGATGTTTCCTACGGTGTGGAAGATCTTGGCGAGGGGTTCAAGGTCGAAAAGCTCATCATCAAGATCGGTTCCGGTGAATACGCCACCCGCCCCACGCTGGTCGACGGCGTCTTTGCTACCCAGCTTACCGTTCCCCGCCTGGAGAATACGGATCCCGACACCGCCGACGCTCTGCCCTACCTCGACAAGGACGGTCAGCCGACCGCAAACCTTGACGACGCGGCGTACAATGAGCATTATCTCATCACGCTCGAACCGCTCGAAAACCCGCGCGGCATCGTTCTTGAAGGCAGCAATGAGGTCGAGATCGCCGATACACAGCTTTACGGCTCACTGCAGTCCAAGCGTGAGATGCTGACCAAGCAGGGCGAATATTCGACCACCGATGACCTTACCCTCGATCCGGATGCTGCCGCAAACCGCGGCATCTCCTTCTACCGCCACGCGCTCAACTCCCTTGCCAACAAGGTCGCAAATGTTTTCAATGCGCTCAACGTCGGCTATCAGGTCAACGAAAACGGCTTCTATACCGATGCGGACGACAATGTTCTCACGCATAACGGCAACAACATCGATGCCAAGTACCTTGCCGGTCTTGATGATGCCACGCGCGAGGCTGCGATGGCGGTCGTCGAGGCAAATGGTGTCCAGCTCGGCGGCTTGCTCTTTACCAATGGCACGCCGGACGACGGCACTGAGATCAATGCCGCGAATATCTCCATCAATAAGAGCTGGTCGAACGGTACCGTCCGCGTCCAGAACTCTTTTATCAAGCCCACCGGTCTTCCCATCTCCTCGCAGGATAACACCAACATCCTGCGCATGATCATGGCTTTCACCGATAAGCAGGAGTATATCGCCGGTGACGTGTTCCCCGATGCGGAGGAGCAGGACAGTCCGTACTTCAGAGGCACGTTCCAGGAGATGCTCTCCAACATCTCCGCAACGCTCGGAAACGACACCAACATCACCACGACCCTGCTTGACAACTACACGGTCGCTGCCGTCGATCTTGACGCAAGCCGCGACAACGTCTCGGGCGTTGACCTCAACGACGAGGCAGCAAATCTGATGCAGTACCAAAGCGCTTACAATGCCGCCGCCCGTGTGATCACCACGATCGACGAGGCGCTCGATAAGCTCATCAACGGCACAGGCGCCGTCGGACGCTGATTCTAAAAGGAGGGGTTCGGCATGACGATGCGAGTAACCACAAATTCTGTTCTGAAGAGCTACCGTTCTTCGCTCAGCAGTTCTTTTTCAAAGCTGACGAAAGCGCGGGACACCGTCTTGACGCAGCGTAACTTCAATTCCTACGCCGAAGACCCTGCCTCTGCGACGCAGGCGTTCAAGCTGCGCCGTTCGTTCATTCGCACCAATGACCAGCTCAACAACACCGAGTCTGTTCTCAATAAGTTCGGCACCGCCTATCAGGTGCTCGACAACATCTCTGATCTTGCAAACGAGGCAAACGATGCCGTTCTGCGCGCCATCAACGATCCCACCGGCTCCGGGCGCAACGCGTTGGGGCAGACGCTCCTCGTCACGGCGGACTCCATGCTGCAGCTGATGAATTCCAAGTACGGCGACAGTTTCGTATTTGCCGGAAACGACGGTTTGAACGTTCCCTTCTCCTGGCAGCAGGAATATAAGAAGAACGGCGATGTCTATGTGGATAAGTACGGTGAGCCGCTGGTCCACACCATGACAAACAACGTCACCGACGCGTACCTTGCGGATCTCCAGACACGCAATCCGAACGCATATCAAAGCGCAATGGCATCTGTTCAGGCGTATGCGCAGACCGACGCGAACGGCGATTATGTTGTCGATGGCGACGGCAATTACCTCGACGCTGAGGGCAAGATCCTCTCTTTCACCGAAGAGAACAAGATCACCGACGACTATATCGCCGGTCTCAACGACACGGAAAAAGCAAACGTGGACGCGATCATTAAGCGTGATGCCGCCGTGATCAAGACCGTTCTTTACCGCGGGCAGGATATCACAAACGGCGATGCAAACCTTATCAATCACTTCACAAATGAAAGCGCGTTCATGGACATCGGTATGGGTCTGAAGGATAACGAGCTTGGCGAGCTCAACGAGCTGAGCGCTTTCAATTCCGCGCTGTGCGGACTCAACTTCGTCGGTCACAGCACCGATGCCGACGGCGATGCGCAGAACCTGATCTCCATCGTTCAGGAGCTTGGCGATATCTTCTCCCGCTGCGACATCGACTCCGGCGAGTTCGCGCACGATGAAGATGCGGCGCGCGCGACGGAACTGCAGCTCAAGCTGTACGATGCAATGGGCGAGCTGACTTCCGCCACCACCGACCTTTCCACGCGTGCAAGCTTCCTCAACACCAACGCCGAACAGCTCACCGACGCGTCGGTCCTGCTCAACGAGCAGATCGTCAACATCGAGGACTGCGACCTTGCCGACGCGATCACGACCTTCTCTTGGGCACAGTATTGCTACAATGCGGCGCTCAAGGTCGGAAACAGCGTACTTTCCGAGTCCCTGATGGACTACATGAAATGATCGCCGTTTTCTGAGAAATAGAAATATTTTCTGTGCAGGGACACAGTTTCAGGAGGGATACATATGCAGCAACTGCTTGAGATCACATCTGTTCCTATTGAGCTTGAATTTAAATCAACGCGCGCGCGCCTTGAAATGACGCGCAGCACCGTTGACATGAAGCTCACGCGCGATAAAAACGGTCTGAATATCAAATCCAGCCCTATTCGCGTCAACATTGACACCTATGAAGCGCGCAATTCCATCGTGCCCACGATCCCGCGCAAGCTGGAGCAGAATGCGCAGGCAGGCACGCAGGCAGCATATGAGGCAACCGCTTCCTATGCCCAGCAGGGGCAGCTTTTGCTCAAGGCACGCATCGGTGAGGACGTTATCGGTCGCCTTGCGTCCGAAGCTGTCAATGATTATAAAGAGAATGTCGGCATCAAGTTCCTTCCCACCACAGGTCCCGATATTTCCTTCGACGGCGGTGAGATGACCATTCGCTATGAGATGGATAAGCTGAACTTTGACTGGAAGCTCAATGGCGGTGGGTTTGAATTTACGCCCGCTGACATCGAGATCTCTGTCAAGCAGCGCCCCAGTCTTACCATCAAGTATGTCGGCGGTCCTATCTATGTCCCGCGCAGCGCCGACCCCAACTACGAGCCTGTCGATGTAAAGGCGTAACGGAGTAACGATATGAAGCTTTTGACAAAGTATTTCGGCGAGGTCGATTACAGCATTGACTCTACGCTGCATTTTGCGTCGGGCATCTTCGGATTTGACGAGGAGAAGGAGTTTGTCCTCCTTCCTTTTGAGCAGGGTGATGGCATGCTCCTTTGTATGCAGAGCACTGCCACGCCGGCACTTGCATTCGTACTGATGAATCCGTTTGCGCTCGATCCCTCCTATGCTCCCGTTTTGCAGCCGCAGGAATTGGAAGATCTCGGTGTCAAAGACAGCAAAGATCTTTGTTACTACGTTTTGTGTACGGCAAAAAAGCCCGTTTCCGAAAGTACCATCAACATGAAGTGCCCCATCGTCATCAACGATGAGACCTATCGCGCGGCGCAGGTCATTTTGGAGGGTGATGCGTATGAGATGCGTAAGCGCCTTTCTGACTTTGAACGGAAGGCGGACGGTGCATCATGCTGATACTCCAACGCAAGCTTCATGAGTCGCTCTACATCGGAGACGATATTTATATCGAGGTCATGGGCATCGACAATGACCGCGTGCGTCTTGCCATCCGTGCGCCGGAGAGCATCCCCATCCTTCGCACCGAGCTTCGCAATGCGATGGCGGTCAACCGCGATGCGTCGGAAGAGCAGTCCACTCCTCAGGAGCTGATGGGTCTTCTCGACACAGTGCTCGGCAGACCGGGAAAAACAGAAAAATGATAAACAAGGACTGCTGCAGCCGCAGCAGTCCTTGTTCTTAATTCTCTTCCAATATTTCGTCGATCAGCTGCAGCAGCTCGAGAACGCTGCGAAACTGCGCGCTGCTCTCACCCTCGACCCAGCCGGCTTCGCCCTGCCAGCTTGCGCTCTGGCGGAACATGATGCGCAGGCGGATCGTTGCAAGCGCGCTCGTCTCCCCCGCCGGTGCGGTCGGGAGCGTATCCTGCACGATAAGCGCACGTTTTTCCGGCTGCTCACGAAAGCTTCGCTTTTCCGTCGTACGCTGCGGGTAATCGAGGTCGCAGAGCATCTGCTCGATCAAAAAAAGCATTTGCGCCGTGTTCTCAAAAGCGATATCGCGCCCAAAGTGCGGATTTGACAAAACGCCCGCACAATTTTTCTTTTCGTATCCTGTAATGCGTATTATGCTGGTCTTTGCGCTGTACGGCACCGACGCTGTTTTTCTTGCGTATTCGTACATTTTGTTTTTCTTTGCTTCCTTTCTTCCACGAAGGTCCCCTGCGCACCGGAGAAATGGGCGGCGCGCTTGCCCATGAATGTGTGCTCACATACCAACTTATATTTTGGTCATGTTTTCAAAAAAAGTCAACTCTTTTTTGTCATTTGCACCATTTTTCAACGATTTGCTTTTAGGGCTTGCTTTTCTATATCACTTTTACTATCATATTTACCATAGATTTACTATAAAAATAAACTTGTTTGACGGGTGGTGTTTGCAGTGGCAGATCGCGATATCCTGAAAATCAATATGCTCGGCGGCTTTTCCATCCAATACGGCGAGCATTTTATCGACGAGCGCAGCAACCGGTCAAAGAAGCTGTGGCTTCTTTTGGAGTATCTTGTCACCTTCCGCAGCCGCGAGATCCCGCAAAACGAGGTCATCGACTTTCTTTGGGCAAATGATGCGAACTCCAACCCCGCAAACACACTCAAAACGCTTCTCCATCGTGTACGCGCAACGATCGGCGAGCTGCACCATCCCGACGGGAGCTGGCTGATCCATTGCCGCCGCGGTGTCTACACATGGAACCGTGATATCCGCTGCATCGTGGACACGGATGTTTTTGAAGAATTGTGTCAAAAGGCGGAACAGGAAACGGATCCTATACGGCGGCGCACCCTTTTGGAAGAGGCGGTCGACATCTACAAGGGTGATTTTCTTCCCCTTGCTGCGCGCGAGCCGTGGGCAATTCCCATTTGCAGCCGCTATCGCGAGATGTATATTCGCGCCGTCCACGATCTTATCGAACTTCTTACGCCGCTGGAGCAGTGGACGCAGATCATCTCGCTTTGCCGCCGCGCAACAGCGATCGATCCTTATGATGAGGAACTGCACCGCACGATGATCCGTGCGCTTTCTGTGACCGGCGGGCAAAAAAGCGCACTGGAGCATTACGAGAAGATCACAAGTCTCTATTATAACCAGTTTGGCGTTGCCCCATCACCCGAATTGACCGCCCTTTATCGGGAGATCATGCGCACAACGAATGAGACGCAGACGGACCTCAGCGTTATCCGCGAGGCACTGCGCGAGGACGAGGCATCTTTCGACGCCGGCGGCGCCTTTTTTTGTGAATATGAATTTTTCAAGGACTTCTACCGTCTTTGTGTGCGTTCCCTCTCCCGCAGCGGACAATCGGTGCAGCTTGCTTTGATCACGCTTTCGCTCAAGGATAGTGCAGCAGGCACGCGCGCACGCAACAGTGCCATGGACCGTCTGCGCGAGGTCATCGGAAGCGCCCTGCGCCGCGGCGATATTTTCGCGCGGTACAGCCTTACG
>JAFQUN010000087.1 GCA_017408525.1 Oscillospiraceae bacterium | reverse complement strand
GCAAAGGCGCACGGCAACGCCGATACGCATACCCATGCGGCGGGAGAGAACGATGGAGATGGCGAGCGTGATGGCAAGGATGATAAGCAGAATGATCATCACAACGATGGTCGAGCCGTTGAAGTCGCTCGTCGGAGCGGTGACCATCAAGCCCCAGCCGTTGATGCCGATGGGGGCATACGCACCGTACTTCGTCTCACCCTGGAAGGTATACTTGCCAAAGCCGGTCTCACCGGCGATGAGCTTCTGGTGCATATCGTTGAGCTTCTTGAGCGAGGAGTCGAGCTGGTACTCCTTGGAAACGCTGTACTGCGCGACAACGCGCTCATAATCGGCGTCGGCGATCTCGATATCCTGCTGGTTGATGATGTACGCGCCGCCGTGCTCGCTGACATGGATCTCCGCCGCAACGTCAGAGATGATGGAGGCGGGAACAGTGACAAGGACGATGCCGACAGGAGTGGTGCCGATGTTGCCGTTTTTCCAAAGCGGCGCGGCGATGACGCCGACGGAGGAGCTGTCCTCGCGGCTGACAAGCGGTTCACTGAAGCAGGGCGTTCCCGCGATCGCCGTTTTATAATAATCGCGGTCAGAAATGTTGCGGTTTAGCGTATACACACGACCGGTGTCGTCAGTGATGTAGGCGGACGACCAACCGAAGTATGCCGCATAGTGGTCGAGCATCTGCTGCTTCTCGGCTGTTTTGACGGTCTGATCGCTCAAAACGGCGATCGTGCCGATGACTTCGACAGCGGAGAGCATGGACTGGAGGCGGAAATTGATCTGCGCCGCAGATTCTGTCGCGATCTCCTGCATACTGATCTCAAGTGCCTGTTCGGTCGAATAGTTGCTGGCAAGGCAGCCGAGCCCACCTACAACGATCAGCGAAACAGCGAGCACCATCGTGACAAAACGCTGGATCTGCGCCTTGATGGAGTGGTCGCGCTTTGCCTCGCGAAGCTCGCGGCGCTCGCGCTTGATCGTTTCGGTGATAAAGTCAACCTTTTTCTTGAGCTTTTTCTTCCCTTCGCCCTTTGCGCCCTTGGGAGGCTTTGGCGCTTTGGGAGCCTTGGGAGGCTTTGGAGCCTTCTTGGGCTTTGCGGCATCGGCTGCATCTTTCTTGAAGAGCTTTTTTTCTGCGATACTCATAAATCTATTTTACCTCCTTAAATTGCAATAAAGATGGATGGCAATTGCAGGTGTATTTCTTGGGTGAAATGCATCGGCAGGAGAATTCTGTCGATATAACGGTATCCCCACATATTCTACAATACAAAGAAAATTTTTGCAAGCGGAAAAAGAGGCAGGGAAGAAGAAATGCAAAAAAGAGCGGGAGAGATTGCAATTTGCGGAAAAAGCGGGTAAAATATAAGGTTGAAAGGTAAGCTTAGAAACTTTGCACTGAAAAGGAGATGCTGCATTTATGAGCAAGGTTACAAAAGTTGATGTTTTTTCGGGCTTTTTGGGTGCGGGAAAAACGACGCTGATCAAGAAGCTTCTCTCGGAAGTATACACGGGCGAAAAGCTTGTTCTGATCGAAAATGAGTTTGGTGAGATCAGCGTGGACGGAGGGTTTCTCAAAGAATCCGGGATCGAGATCTCAGAGATGTCATCGGGGTGCATCTGCTGCTCGCTGGTGGGCGATTTCGGCAAGGCACTTGCCGACGTCAAGGCACAGTTTGATCCTGACCGCATCCTGATCGAGCCGTCGGGTGTGGGAAAGCTCTCCGACGTTGTGGAGGCGGTGCGCGGCGTTGCAGAACGCACGGAGGGTCTGGCGCTTGGCGCGCGCGTGACGGTCGCCGACGCGTCGAAGGTCAGGATCTACATGAAAAACTTTGGTGAGTTCTACAATGACCAGATCGAAAATGCCGGCACGATCGTTTTGAGCCGGACACAGAACTTGTCCGATGAGAAGCTTGCCGCGTCTGTCGCGCTTTTGCGCGAGAAAAACGAGAGCGCGGCGATCATCACAACGCCGTGGGAGCAGCTTGGCGGCGCGCAGATCACTGCGGCGATGGAAAAGGCGTCGCTTGCCGACGAGCTTTTTGCCGAGCATCTGCATCATCATGAACACGATGAGCATTGTGCGTGCGGCTGCCATGAGCATCACAATGAGCATGGCGAGCACTGTCACCACGACCATGAGCATGGTGAGCACTGCCATCACGAGCACGACCATGGTGAGCATTGCCATCACCACGAGCACGACCATGAGCATGCGCATCATCACGACCACGGTGAACACTGCACCTGCGGCTGCCACGACCACGACCATCATCACCACCACGCCGACGAGGTGTTTGCAAGCTGGGGACGCGAGACGACGAAGCGTTTTTCGCGTGAGGAGCTGGAGAATATCCTCTGCGCGCTCGACGGCGGAGAATACGGCGCGATCCTTCGCGCAAAGGGTATCGTGTGCGCGCCGGAGGGAACGTGGCTGCACTTTGACTTTGTTCCCGAGGAGCATGAGGTGCGCGAGGGTACGGCGGACTACACGGGTCGGCTGTGCGTGATCGGTGCGGAGCTTCGCGAGGAGAAGCTTGGCGAGCTGTTTGGAGTCTGATTTCAAAAAAGATGCGGAGCATCTTTTTTGAGCCTTTTAAGCGTTTTTTGCATGGAGGATTCATATGGAGATCCCTGTTTATCTTGTTGCCGGCTTTTTGGACGGTGGAAAGACGAATTTTATAAACGGCGTGCTGTCTGATGGCTTTGCACATGAGGATAAGACGCTTTTGCTCTGCTGCGAAGAGGGCGAAGAAGAGTATGACACGCGGGTGATGGGCAATGTGTCGGTCGTGTGTGTGGACGAGGAAGCGCAGCTCACGCGCGAATTTCTGAAGGAGTGTCAAAAGAAGTACCGTCCCAGACAGGTGCTTATAGAGTACAATGGGATGTGGAGCATCGAGCGGCTGTACCGTGAAGTGCTGCCGAAGGAATGGATATTGTATCAGATCATGGTGATGATCCACGCGCCGACGTTTGAGGTGTATGTGAAGAACATGGGTCAGGTGATGATGGAGAAGATACTCAATGCCGACATGATCATCTTCAACCGCTGCGACGATGCGATCAAAGCGTCGCTTCGCGCGCGAAACCTCCGCATGGTCAACCGCAGAGCGGATATTTTCCTTGAGGACACGAGCGGAAACAGCGAGGAGTACGCGACCGATGAGACTCCGCCTTTTGACCTTTCGCAGGAGGTCATCGAGATCGCTGACGAGGACTTCGGCATCTGGTACGTTGATGCGATGGACAATCCGCAGCGCTATGGCGGAAAGACAGTGAAGATGAGGCTTTTGATGTGCCACTCGAAAAAGTATCCGGGCATCCACTGCCCGGGGCGCTTTGCGATGGTGTGCTGCGAGAACGATGTGCAGTTTCTGGGCGTGCTTTGCCGCGGCGAGGGGCTTGAAGCGTATGAAAACAAAACGTGGGTCGAGGTCGTCGCGCGTGTCGAGGCGGAGGAGTTTGAGGCGTATCAGGGCATCGGTCCTGTGCTGTATGCACAGAGTGTGGTGCGGTGCAAGGCGCCAAAGGAAGAAGTTGTTACATTTTAATAGGGGGTCTTGCCATGTCCTCTTCCGCTGCGCTGATCCTTTTTGCGCTTGCGCTCATCATATGCATTGTTTTTGACATTTCCATTCTCTTCGCGCTTGTTTTCGGCTACGGCGTCTTCTTTCTCTACGGACGCACGCACGGGCACAGCGCAAAGTCGCTGCTGCGTCTTTCGTGGGATGGCATCAAGACGGTCAAAAACATTCTTCTGACATTTATTTTCATCGGGATGCTCACCGCTGTCTGGCGTGCGTGCGGCACGATCGCCTTTATCGTCTACCGCTGCGCACCGCTGATCGCGCCGTCGACGGTGCTGCTTTTGACGTTTTTGCTCTGCGCCCTTGTCTCCGTTCTCACCGGTACAGCGTTCGGCACGGCTGCAACGGCGGGCGTCATCTGCATGACGATCGCAAGCGCGATGGGCATCTCTCCCATGCTTGCAGGCGGTGCGATACTTGCGGGTGTTTATTTCGGTGACCGCTGTTCGCCGATGTCAACGTGCGCACTGCTCGTGAGCGAGCTGACAAAAACGGATATTTACAAAAATATCCGCGCAATGGTGAAAACAGCATTTATTCCTTTCCTTGTAAGCTGTGTGATCTATTTTTTCCTCGGCCGCACGGCTGCGGGCGAGGGTGCGGCTGACGGCGTGTGGGAGCTTTTTGCGCGTCACTTTGACCTCGGGTGGTATGTTGCCATCCCCGCCGCGCTCGTTTTGATCCTCTCCGCCTTCCGCGTGCGTGTACGCGTTGCAATGGGTGTGAGCGTTGCGGTCGGGTGCGTACTGTGCCTTGCTGCACAGGGGATGGATGCGGCGACGCTTTGCAAAACGCTCGTTTTCGGTTATACGGCAAGCGATGCGCAGCTTGGCGTGATGATGAACGGCGGCGGTCTTGTTTCGATGCTGCGTGTTGCCTCGATCGTGAGCTTGTCATCAAGCTATTCGGGCATCTTCCGCGGCACGGGACTTCTTGACGCGCTGATCGATGTGCTGCGCCGCTTCGCTGCGCGCACGTCACCGCTTTTTGTGACGTTTGTCGTCTCGCTTGCGGCAAGCTGCGCCGCGTGCAACCAGACGCTTTCCATCATTCTCACCCATCAGCTTTGCGCGCAGCTTTACGAGCGCGGCGAGGATGAGGCGATCAATCTTGCGGATACAGTGGTCGTGATCGCGCCGCTCATCCCATGGTCGATCGCGGGCGCAACACCGCTTGCGACCGTCGGTGCGCCGACAGCCGGCATTGCCGCGGCGTTCTATCTTTTCCTCATTCCCCTCTGGCGGCTTTTGGAGGACGGTGCAAGACGAATATTGAAAAAGTGACCTTTTGAAAATTCAAAAAAGGAGAAACGATATGACTGATAATATGTCCCCCCAGCTCACGCTCGACGGTGCATCTGCCGCGCAGGAAGTCCCCACGCTCACGCTCGGAAACGAACCGCCTGCCGCGCCGGAGGCTGTCGAGGAAAAGAAGGTCGAACCGGTCGTGATGGATGACAGCCTTTTGAGCGAAGAAGAACGCGTGCAGGTAGAAGAGTTTTCCAAAAAGATCGACATTACCGATTCTTCCCTCGTCTTGCAGTACGGCGCTGCCGCGCAGAAGAATATTGCCTCCTTTTCCGAAAATGCGCTCTCGTCTGTGCGCAGCAAGGATCTCGGCGAGATCGGCGAAACGCTCTCAAACCTCGTTGTGGAGGTGAAGGGTTTCGGACAGGAGGAGAAAAAGCGCGGTCTTGCCGGCCTTTTCAAAAAAACGGGCGACACGCTCTCCGTTATGAAAGCGCAGTACAGCAAGGCGGAAGCAAACGTCGACAAGATCGCGCAGGAGCTTGAGCGCCACCAGATCGTGCTTCTCAAAGACATCGCCATGTTCGACCAGATGTATGAGCTGAACCTCAAATACTATAAAGAGCTGACCATGTATATCCTCGCGGGGAAAAAGCGTATTGAAGCGGTGCGTGCGGGCGAGCTGGAAGAGCTTCGCAAGAAGGCGGAGCAAAGCGGTACGCAGGAGGATGCACAGCGGTTCAACGATCTGTCGCAGCAGATCGAGCGGTTTGAAAAGAAGCTCCACGATCTGGAGCTTACGCGTATGATCTCCGTTCAGATGGGACCGCAAACGCGCCTTTTGCAAAACAACGACACGCTTATGGTCGAAAAGATCCAGTCCTCGCTCGTCAACACCATCCCGCTTTGGAAGAGCCAGATGGTGCTCGCGCTGGGCATGGAACACAGCCGTCAGGCGATCGAGGCGCAGACTGCCGTAACGCAGGCGACAAACGACCTTTTGAAGAAGAACGCCGATATGCTCAAAATGGGCACCGTTGCGACTGCAAGGGAGGCGGAGCGCAGCGTCGTCGACATCGAAACGCTCAAACACACCAACGAACAGCTCGTCTCCACGCTCGATGAGGTGCTGAACATTCAGCGCGAAGGTGCGCAAAAGCGCAAAGAGGCGGAAGCCGAGCTGGGACGCATCGAGGGTGAGCTTCGTCAGAAGCTTATGGAACTGCGCGACTGATACTTTCGCCAAAGAAAAAAGAACTTCTGCCTTGGCAGAAGTTCTTTTTATGTTTCACAGAATTTCGCGCTGCAAGCGCGAAAGAAAATAAAATCATATTCTCCGGCGGCGTGTACGGCGGAGAAAATTCTTCTCACGGAGCGGAGTGTGCGAGTGAAACGAGTGCGCGAAGCGTCGTGCAGAAAATCAAAAAAGCGGCAAAAGCCGCTTTTTTGAAGTGATTTATCCGCCAAGATATGCTTTTTTGATCGCAGGGCTTGCAAGAAGCTCCGCGCCTGTGCCGGAGGTCACGATCCTGCCTGTTTCGAGGACATAGCCGCGGTCGGCAACGGAAAGCGCCGCAGCCGCGTTCTGTTCAACGAGGAGGATCGTCGTGCCGCTTTGGTGCAGCTCGCGGATGATGCCGAAGATCTGCTCAACAAGCAGCGGGGCAAGTCCCATCGAAGGCTCGTCGAGCATCAAAAGCTTCGGGCGCGACATAAGCGCACGCCCCATCGCGAGCATCTGCTGCTCACCGCCCGAGAGGGTTCCGGCGACCTGCTTATGACGCTCTTTCAAGCGCGGAAAACGCTCGTAAACGTCGGCAATGCCGGATTCAATCGTGGAATTCGGCTGCGTAAAAGCGCCCATTTCGAGGTTTTCCTCGACGGTCATGTGCAAAAAGACATGGCGTCCTTCGGGAACCTGCGCGAGACCGCGCCTTACGATGTTGTGTGCCGCGATGCCTTTAAGGTCGTGTCCGTCAAAAGAAACGCTGCCCGTCTTCGGATGAAGAAGACCGGAGATGGTATTGAGGACGGTCGACTTTCCGGCACCGTTCGCGCCGATGAGCGTCACGACTTCACCTTCATGTACCTCAAAGGAAACGCCCTTGACAGCGTGGATGCTGCCGTAATAGACGTGGAGGTCGCTTACTTTCAAAATCTCACTCATCGTTACGCCTCCTTCTGCTTGCCGAGGTATGCCTCGATGACCTCGGGATTGGACTGGATATCCGCCGGTGAGCCCTTGGCGATGATGCGCCCGAAGTTCAAAACGGCGATGCCCTCGCAGATGTTCATGACAAGGTTCATGTCATGCTCGATGAGAAGGACGGCGATCTTGAACGTGTCACGGATGGTGCGGATGTTCTCCATCAAGTCTGCCGTTTCCGACGGGTTCATACCGGCAGCCGGCTCGTCGAGCAGCAGAAGGCAGGGATTGGTCGCAAGCGCGCGCAGGATCTCAAGGCGGCGCTGCGCACCGTAGGGCAGAGAACCGGACTTCGCGTTTGCAAAATCTTCCATGTGGAAGATGGATAAAAGCTCCATCGCACGCTCGTGTGCGACCTTTTCGCCGTGGCGGAAAGCCGGCAGGCGAAGAAGCCCCTGCGCCATGTTGTACTTGATCTGGTCGTTCATGGCGACGGTGATGTTTTCCTCGACCGTGAGGTTTTGGAAAAGGCGGATATTCTGGAACGTGCGGGCGATACCGGCGCGGTTGATCTGCGCCGTGTTCAGACCGTGGATATCTTTTCCGCCGAGAAGGATCGAGCCGTGGGTCGGCTGATAGACCTTAGTGAGGAGATTGAAGATGGTCGTTTTACCCGCGCCGTTGGGGCCGATAAGTCCCGCGATCTCGGTGCGACCGATGGTGATGTCGAAATTATCGACCGCCTTCAGTCCGCCGAAGGTGATGCCAAGGTTGACGCATTCGAGGATCGGGCTTTTATCCGCATCGCGCTCGGGGAGGTACGCCATAGAGCGCTGAACGGGAACGAGTTTTGTGCGCTCCATTTATTCCACCTCCTTTTTCTTCTTGCCTGTGAGCTTTTTCCAAAGTGTGCGCGGATGTACGCGCGAGGCATATTCGCGAAGCGTCGGATTGTTCGTCACAAGCATGACAAGGATCAGCACGACAGCGTAGCAGAGCATACGGTAGTCGGAGAACTCACGCATCGCCTCGGGCAGCGCCTGCAGCACGATGGCTGCAATGATCGCGCCGGGCACGCTGCCCATGCCGCCGAGCACCACGATAACGAGGATCTCGATGGACATATTGTAGTCGAAGGCGACCGCCTTGACGTTTGCGAAGAAATGCCCGTAGAGCACGCCCGCAGCACCCGCGAAAAACGCGGCGATCATAAAAACAGTCAGCTTAAAGCGCGTGACGTTGATGCCGACAGACTCAGCGGCGATGCGGTTATCACGGATCGCCATGATCGCACGACCGTGCTTCGACTTTTTGAGGTTCATCATCACGATGACCGTCATAAGGACAAGCACGATGGCGTAAGGCAAAAGCGTTTTTGCCGAAGAGTAAATGGGGCGCGTGTTCAGACCCAGCGCGCCGCCCGTGATCTCCAGGTTTGTGATCACGTTTTTGATGATCTCACCGCATGCAAGCGTCACGATGGCAAGATAGTCGCCGTTCAGACGCAGCGCCGGAAGTCCCACCACAAAACCGACGACCGCCGCAAAAATGCCGCCGATGAGCATGGAAAGCGGAAGGCGGACGGCCATCGGCAGGTGCTCGGCGAGCGCGATGGAGACAAGGCAGCCCGAGAAAAGTCCCACGGACATAAAGCCGCCGTGACCGAGCGAGAGCTCACCCAGAAGTCCGACAACAAGGTTCAGCGAAACAGCAAGAATAATGTAGACGGAGATGGGGATGAGCATATTTGCGACCTGACGAGACATCCCGCCGCCATACAGCTGGAGGGCGAGAATGCCGTAAACGATCACGATCGCAGCAGTCAAAAGGACCGTTGAATTGTTTTTGAGCAGCTTCAAGGAAGAAGCGCCGGATGTCAATTTCTTTTTCATCTCTTACACCTTCTCGCTGATTTTCCTGCCAAGCAGGCCCGTGGGTTTGACCACCAGCACCAGAACGAGCACGCCGAACACGATCGCGTCCGCCCAGAGCGTGGAGATGTAAGTTTTGGAAAACTGCTCGATCATGCCGAGCAGGATGCCGCCGAGCATGGCGCCGGGAATGGAGCCGATGCCGCCGAAAACGGCAGCGGTAAAAGCCTTGATGCCGGGCATTGCACCGGTCGTAGGCTTAATATAAACGTAGGTAATGCCGTAGAAGATGCTGGCAAAGGCCGCAAGTGCGGAGCCGATGGCAAAGGTCAGGGTGATGGCGCGGTTGACGCTGATACCCATGAGGGCAGACGCCGCCTTATCCTCCGACACGGCGCGCATCGCCTTGCCGAGCTTGGTTTTGTTGATGAAGAAGGTCAAAACGACCATGATGATCGCGGAAGTGCAAAGCGTCAGCACAGTGCCGCCGTCCACGACGACGCCGCCGACAGTGAAGTCGGGGACTTCAAAAAGCGTCGGATACGCTTTTTGCTGCGAACCGAAAATCAAAAGGGCAATGTTCTGCAAGAAATAGCTCACGCCGATGGCAGTGATCAAAACGCTCAAAGGCGGTGCCTGACGCAGCGGCTTGTACGCAAGATATTCAATAAGCATACCCAAAAGCGCACAGATCACGACGCTCAGCACGATCGCAGCGACCGGCGGCATACCGAGCTGCGCCACGATGACGATGCCCGCGTACGCACCGATCATGATAACGTCACCGTGGGCAAAGTTCAGCATCTTGGCGATGCCGTAGACCATCGTGTAGCCAAGGGCGATGAGCGCATAGATGCTTCCGAGGCTCAAACCGCTCAGAAGTGTCTGGATGAAATGTACCATGTTGATCAGTCCTTCTAACAATGCTTGCGCCTCCGGGCGCTTTGCCCGGAGGCACACAAGCACATATTATCTAATTTGCTGATTGTATGAATCGCTGAAAGATCAGCCGAAGAGCTTGCCCACGCCGTCGAAGTAGAGGATGGCGCTTGCAGCCTTGGAGGTATTGCCGTCTGCCGTCCAGGTCATGCTGCCGGTGATGCCCTCAACAGTGATCTCAGTCATCGCCTGTGCCATAGCAGCGCCGGAGGTGGAGCCTGCCTTTTCAATGGCAGCCTTGAGGACATACACGCCGTCATAGGAACCGGCGGCGAACTGGTCGGGCGTTGCGCCGTAAGCAGTCTGGTAAGATTCAACAAAGCTCTTCACGCCGGCATCGTCGGAATCAGCGGCGAACGGGGTGAGCATGAGGACGTTGTTTGCGATGGAGGGATCCTGCTCGACCTTGCCGAGGATACCGTCAAGACCGTCAGCGCCGAAGAAGTAGACATCGGAAGCGAACTTGCCCTTGGCCTGGGTGAGGAAGGTGGAAGCCTCTTCGGCATAGATCGGGGTGAAGACGACTTTCGCACCGGAAGCGACGAGTGCATCGACCTGGGTGGAGAAGTCGGTAGCGGTAGAAGCGGTGAAGGTCTGCGTCTCAACGATCTTGATGTTTGACTCCTCGCACTTTGCCTTGAAGGAGTTGTAGAGACCCACGGAGTAGTCGACGTCGCTCTGGTAGAGGATGGCAACTTCGGTTGCAAGGGCGTTGTCGACGATATACTGCGCGGCAGCGGTGCCCTGATAGGAGTCATAGAAGCAGACGCGGAACGCCTTGTCGTTGCCTTCGAGGCACTTGTCGGCAGAGCCGGAGGGAGTGAGGATCATCACGTCATCCTCAGCAGCGGCAGCGACAACGTTCGCAGTCTCACCGGAGAGGGTGCAGCCGAGGAGCGCGTGGATACCGTCGTCCATGAGCTTACCGTAGGCGCTCACAGCACTGTCGGGATCGCCCTGGGAGTCTTCGGAGAGAAGGACGACCTGCTTGCCGTTGATGCCGCCGGCGGCGTTGATCTCGGCAACGGCGACTTCCGCGCCCTGCTTGACGGAAAGACCGTAGTTGGCATAGGGACCGGTGAGGGGACCGATGGTGCCGATCACGATGGAATCGCTTGCGGTTTGACCGCCGCTCTGGGTGTCGCCGGAGGTGGTGTCACCTGTGGTGTCCGCGCCGCCGCCGCAGGCGGTCATGGTGAAGGCCATAACGCAGGCCATCATGAGTGCAAAAAACTTCTTTTTCATCGTTGATTCTCCTTAAATTTTGTTTGTTGTATATAAAAAAGCGACCCCGCCAATTCGGCGGAGTCGCTCTGTTTTCAAAAAACAGTTACGCGAACATTCGCTTTCTTGGCACATCAGTTTTTCTGCGAATAATGCAAATGGAGAGAATTACCGCCGGAAGGAGAACAGCAAGGCAAAGCTCCCCGAGAAGGAGGGTAAAAATAATAATGGACGCCAAAAGAATGGCGTCCAAGACAGAGATAACACGGGAAGCGGCAGACTGCATAGAAGCAGCGTGAGCGCAGCAAGACATCGCGCGCGTCGAAGGAGCGCACGCACCACAAGACGTATTCTGTTCGTATGCACGAGTCATCATCATGGTCAACGCTCCTTTCATTTCTTCTTCGATTTCCATGATATCGCGCAGGAAGACGAAAGTCAATGTGCAAAATATCCACAAAAAAACGCGCTTAAAATGACGAATTCAGAAGAATATCTAAAATCGCCAATTCAAATTGACGGATTTGCGGCTGCCGGTATTTTCACACTTTCTTTGTGCAAAGGGTGGTTTCCGTTGATAAATATTGATAAATGAAGAACAAAATCTGCACCGATCGCGTTTTCGGGTTGACATAAATGACAAAAAGAAGTAGAATTATTCTGTCTATATACACTCCAATATAAGTGTAGAAAGTGAAAGGAGAGTTGGCTATGGTTTATCCGATACAAAGCGGCGGAATACCTGTTTCCGATATCAAGGTCGGCGTCATCCTGATCGGCAATGAAGATGAAGGGTATTCCTATGCGCATATCGAGGGCATTCTCACCGCACAGCAAAATCTCGGTCTTACCGATGACCAGATCATTTGGAAGTACGACGTCCCCGAAGATTACGTTGCTTTCTACGAATGCATTGACCTTGCCGAGCAGGGCTGCAACATCATCTTCACCAACTCCTACGGACATCAGTCCTTTACACAGCAGGCTGCTGAGGAGTTTCCCGATGTCATCTTCGTCTCCATGACCGGTGACACGGCACGCATTTCCGGTCTTCCCAACCTCAAAAACGCTTTCACCGGCATCCATGAAGCACGCTACGTTGCGGGGGTCGTCGCCGGTATGAAGATCAAAGAGCTTGTTGAGTGCGATCAGCTGAAGATAAGCAACTACGACGCCGAGGGCAATGTCAAGGTCGGTTATGTCGGCACGTTCCCCTACGCAGAAGTGATCTCCGGCTACACGGCTTTTTATCTGGGCATCAAGTCTATCATTGAAACGGTTGTCATGGAGGTCCATTTTATCTACAGCTGGTCTGACTTCGCACTTGAGAAGGCGGCTGCCGAAGATCTGATTTCCGCAGGCTGCGTCATCATCGGTCAGCACGCTGATACCACCGGCGCTCCCTTCGCTGCCCAGAGAGCTTTCAATTCCGGCGAAAACGCGTTCTGCGTTGGCTACAACATCGATATGCTCCCTTCGGCCCCCGATGCCGCGCTGACCTCCCCGACCAACGACTGGTCCGTCTACTATACTTATGCGATCAGGACCATCATGGAAGGCG
>JAFQUN010000086.1 GCA_017408525.1 Oscillospiraceae bacterium | reverse complement strand
TGCAACCCCACCTTTCTACTGTCTTCATCTTTCCATCGGCGAACCCCCTTGCAAAAAAGGACAGTTTCGCCGATGCGGTGACGAGTGACTTTTTAATCGCCGAGGAAAGCCGAAATAGAAGAAACTGCATACTCCCCTCCCCTTTTGCACACACTATGCAAAAATCATGGGAGGTACATCGTGCAGACGCTTTCTTTAGACTTCGACAAGAACAAATCGACGCTCGACGCGCTGCTTGGTGTGGGACGCTGCTTTGACCTTGTCTCGCGTGATCTTATCATCGCGGAACGCCGCGCGCGGCTGTGGTTCGTAGATGGCTACTGCGACGACGGCGTTTTGGAGCGCATGACATCCTTTTGGCTCTCACTCAGCGACATTTCCTCTGTTCAAACGGCACAACAGTTTTGCGACCGCTATGTCACCTTCGGCGAGGTAAATGTCGAGCGTGTCGCAGACAACATCCTCACAGGTGTTTTCCTCGGAAAAACGCTTCTTCTGATCGAGGGGCTCGACGAAGCGGTGCTCATCGACGCGAAGGGCTTTCCAATGCGCAGCGTCGAAGAGCCGGAAAGCGGGCGTGTGCTGCGCGGTGCGCACGACGGCTTTATCGAAATACTGACTATCAACGCCGCGCTTCTCCGCCGCCGCATCCGCGACACACGCCTTGTGATGGAAGGTGTAAAAATAAGCCCTTCTTCCCGCGCCGACGCGGCGATCTGCTATATTGAGGGAAAAGCGGACGAAAAGCTTGTAAACGAGCTGCGCTCACGCCTTGAAAAGATCGATGTGAACTCTCTTTCGATGGGGCAGGAGTCGATCACCGAGGCGCTGATGCGCGGACAGTGGTATAACCCCTTCCCACGCGTGCGTTATACGGAGCGCCCCGACACGGCAAGCGCAAGTCTTCTGGAGGGCAGCATCCTTCTTCTCATTGACAACACGGCAAGCGCGATGATCCTTCCGACGCGTCTTTTCGACTTCGTGGAAGAGGCAAACGATTTTTACTTTCCCCCGCTTGTCGGAACGTATCTGCGGCTCATCCGCGCAAGCGTTTTCATCCTCACCGTTTTTCTCGCGCCTGTTTGGTATATGCTTGTGCGCGAGCCGGCACCGCAGGATGCGTGGTACGCATTTTTGGCGATCGAGGAGCCAAATGGCGTTCCTGTGCTGGTACAGCTTTTGCTGCTTGAATTTACCATCGACCTTATCAAGCTCGCCTCGCTCAATACACCCGATGTGTACGGAAGCTCATTTAGCATGCTCGGTGCGCTGATCCTTGGCGATTTCGCAGTACGGTCAAACTGGCTCGTGCCGGAGGTTTTGGCGTATATGGCATTCGTTGCGATCGCGAATTTTGCCCAGCCGAGCTACGAGCTGGGCTACTCACTCAAGCTCACACGCGTATGCCTCGTCCTGCTTTGCGCCGCTTTCGGATGGGCAGGACTTGCAATAGGAACGCTGCTGCTTGTCCTTTTGCTTACGACCACGCGCCCCATCCTTGGAAAGCACTACCTTTATCCGCTCATCCCGTTCAACCCAAAAAAGTTTGCCGCGCTTCTCATGCGTCATCCCATCAGCAGGAAAAACACATAAGTAAAAAAAAGGCAGGGCTTTCGCCCTGCCTCCTTGGCTGTCGAAAAATTGGCTCCGCCACTTTTTCGAGTTTTTGGCGCGGCGACGCGTCACCCGCTTACGCCGCGAGAAGTATTTTCTCCGACGCACCCGTAAAGGGCACGCCGCATCCGTAGGGCGGCAAAGCCGCCAACGGCTGCGCAGTACACGCCGCCGGAGAAAGTGGTTTTACTTTCTTTCTCGCTTGCGCGAGAAACTCGGTGAGACCTTTAAGGGCAAGCTAAGAGGCAGGGCTTTCGCCCTGCCTCCCTG
>JAFQUN010000085.1 GCA_017408525.1 Oscillospiraceae bacterium | reverse complement strand
TCCGGATCTACTATGCCAGAGCAATGGAGCTCTACAGATAGATCGCTTCGATTGTACATCTATTTTTTTGAGCCCGCAATCTGGTGGGTTTATTTTCTATGCCCTTTTTTCGATAGGGTCTCTGCAAAAATAGGCTTGACAAACATTAGCTGGATTTATCGAACGGTTGTGTTCTGTTAATATACTTCCCTCCGTTATTTTGACGGAGGGAAGTTCTTTATATCCCAAATCAGTCCAAAAGGTAAAAGGGAGAAAGACGGGAACATTTGGAAAATTTCACCGTCTAAAGGATATCTATGCAAAGGAGGCTTCCCTGTATGAAAAAATGGACACGATTTCTTCTGCCGCTTTTCTGCCTTTCTATCCTCGCTGGCTGCGCACACGACGCGGAGTACTCCCCACCGCAGTCGGATGCCGATACCTCGGTCGTCCACAACACGGTCGTCAGAATCATCGACCGCACGAAGGAGGAGGGCTTCTCTTACGATGCCGCCCTTGAAAAATTTTTCGAGGACGGGGAAAACGAATACTTCTTCGGCGGCATTTACAGTGCGTACATCCTCGCCGAATACGCCGACGGTACGCAGCGAACGGTCGCCGAAGCCCTCGAGCGCGGCGATATGACGATCGCAGACCTCGACCACTTCGGCGTGCGCTACATCGCAGCCCCCAAATCGCAAGAGCTGCCTGCCAAAACGGGCATCCCCAAAGAGCCGCCGGAGCTGACCGTGCTGTGCGGTGAGAAGACTGTCACAGCCATGCGCGGCACCTCCTCATGGACATACGCCCAGGGGGACGGGACATCCGTTTCCATCTGCGCCGACAGCGCGCACCCCCTGCAAGCGAGGGAGCATATGCCGATTCTCGACCTGCTGCCAAGCTATTTTTCACATATTGATCCGCTTGCTGCATATTTGCATTGGGATATCACGCCCGATGAAGTGTTTGTTCGTGCATGGAATGAGGCGGAATGGGGAAACGCTGATGCCGCAGGGGAGGAGCTTGCCGTGAAAATGCCGGTGCCCGACTTTGCCGGCTTCACCGTTTCCCTCAAAGACGGAAATTACATCTATGAAGTGATCGCCGAATGGAACACGGCAGAGGATTTCGGCGGCACCGCCTCATACAGCTTTTGCACGGCAAAGCCGATATGGAACACACAGCCGATCGGGGATGTGACTTGCGAAGGATAGCTCTCGTAAAACTTTCTCTTGAATTTCAGCGCTGTGCGATTTATAATCGGTGGATGGATATTTAGAAAGGGGGCTTCACTTATGAGCCGCATCATCATTCCCGAGGGGTACCGCACGCCGCTTTCCGTTTACGAGATGCAGCGCGCCATCGAGTTTATCAAGAGCAATTTTCAGACGAATCTTTGCAACGCGCTCAACCTGCGCCGCGTCTCCGCGCCGCTTTTCGTTGCGGAGGATTCGGGTCTGAACGATAACCTCAACGGCTTTGAGCGCCCTGTTTCGTTCGATATCCCCGATGTCGGCGTGAATGCGCAGGTCGTTCATTCGCTTGCAAAGTGGAAGCGCCTTGCGCTCAAGCGCTATGAGTTCAACGTCGGCAAGGGTCTTGTCACCGATATGAACGCCGTGCGCCGCGACGAGGAGCTGGACAACATCCACTCCGTCTACGTCGACCAGTGGGACTGGGAGAAGGTCATCTCCGCCGAGGACCGCACGGTCGATTACCTCAAGCGCCTTGTGCGTGACATCACGGGCGCGGTGTGCGAAACGAACGACGCGCTCGGCGTCGCGTTCCCGTCACTGCACACGCACATTACGCGCGACGTGTTCTTTATCACCACGCAGGAGCTTGCCGACCTCTATCCCGATAAAACGCCCAAAGAGCGCGAGGACGCTGTCTGCCGCGAGCATGGCACCGTCTTTCTCATGCAGATCGGAAAGACGCTGCGTGACGGCACGAAGCACGACGGACGCGCGCCCGACTACGATGACTGGTCGCTCAACGGCGACCTTCTCATCTGGAACGATATCTTGAAGCGTGCCTTTGAGATCTCGTCGATGGGTATTCGCGTCGACCCCGCTGCGCTCGACGCGCAGCTCACCGCCGCCGGCTGCAACGACCGGCGTGCGCTTCCGTTCCACAAGATGCTTCTCAACAATGAGCTGCCCCTTACCGCGGGCGGCGGCATCGGGCAAAGCCGCCTTTGCATGCTGATGATCGGCACCTGCCACATCGGCGAGGTGCAGTCCTCCCTCTGGGACGAAAAAACGCACGAAGAATGTGAAAAGGCAGATATTTTGCTCCTTTGACAGCGCAAAAAGACACTGATGGAAACCCTTCCATCAGTGTCTTTTTCTACATTGTCAGTGCCATGATGTGCGGTGTTACATACGTCTCGATCACTGCTGCGACTCCCATCAGCGGCACACAGACAAGAAGATACGCGCGCAGTACACCGCGTACCGTCTGCGAAAACGGTCGCTCACACGGCTTTGCGAAAACGAACCGCGTCAGCTCACGGCAGATACGGATGCCCAGCGCACACGCAAAAATGAGCGCCGTCAGCTCAAAGATACCGTGCGGCAAAATACCCGCCGCAAAAGAGAGCGGCGAAAGCCCTGAGGAAATGTAGTACGCGCCAAACGACCCGAGCATATACGCATTGGACCCGAGCGGCAGTGCCGGCAGGAAAATGAACGGCAAAAACCCGTACAGCACCGACCATGCCGCCGCGCGCACATTGTTTGCAAAAAGTCCGGAAACGGAGATGGTTCCGTCCTCGTCCACGACACCAAGCTCGGAAACACCCTCGATAAACTCCTCTACCACGGCGCTCGCTTCTTCCGTGCGCATAAAGCCCATCACAAGGCAAAGTGCGAAGATGAGGACGAACACCACGGCGCAGTTTTCAAAGGTCGTGCGCAGGGAGTTTACATAAAACTCCCACAGCGCAGCGACCTCTTTTTTCAGAAAGTCACGCATCAGGAGAGCTTTTCAATGCCCTTGCGGATGCGCGCAAGCGTCTCGTCGCGACCGAGAATGTGGCAGATCTCGACCGCGCCGCCGGGCGTGACCGCACGGCCTGCGGCGGCAATGCGCACCGGCCACATAAGCGTCGCGTTCTTCACTCCAAGCTCCTCGGCAAAGCCGACAAGGAGCGCATGAATACTCTCCTGTGTCCAATCGGGCAGTGCGGCGAGCTTCGGCTCGACCTTCTGCAGCATATCGAGCGACACAGCCGCGTCCGTTTTCGACTTTTTGTTGGTGAAAAGCTCCGCGTCATATTCTCCGGTCGCGTCGAAGAAATCGATCTTCTCGGGAATGTCCGTGAGCTTTTCGCACCGCGCCTGCAAAAGCGCAGCGATCGCCTCGGTCGAGTACGCTTCATTTTTGACCGCCTGGCGGATATAGGGTGCGGCGGCGGCGTGGAACGCCTCGGCGCTCATCGCGCGGATATAGTTGGCGTTGAAATAGGTCAGCTTTTCGATGTCAAAGATCGCGGGCGACTTGGAAATGCCTGAAAGCTCGAACGCCTCGGCAAGCTCGGAAAGCGCAAAGAACTCCTGCTCGGCACGCTCGCCGCGCGGCGACCAGCCAAGAAGCGCAACGTAATTGAGGATGGCATCGGTCAGATAGCCCGCCGTGCGCAGATCCTCGTAAGAGGGATCACCGTGGCGCTTGGACATCTTGTTCTGCGCGTCGCGCATGACGGGGCTGCAATGCACATACGTCGGAACTTCCCAGCCGAACGCCTCGTAGAGCAGGTTGTACTTCGGTGCGGAGGAGAGGTACTCACTGCCGCGCACGACATGGGTGATGCCCATGAGATGATCGTCGATCACGTTTGCGAAGTTGTAGGTGGGAAGACCGTCGCGTTTGAGAAGCACCTGATCGTCGAGCGTACTGTTCTCAACGGTGATGTCACCGAACGACGCATCGTGGAAGGTCGTCGTACCCTCGTGGGGGATGCGCTGGCGGATGACGTAGGGGCAGCCCGCCGCGACCTTTGCCTTTGCCTCTTCGAGCGTCATCGAGCGGCACGGATCGTCGGCGCGGTCGAATTCGCCCGAATCCTCCTCCGACTCCGTCTTTTCGCAGAAGCAGTAGTACGCGTGACCGCGCTCGACAAGAAGCTCGGCATATTTGCCGTAGGTATCGCGCCGCTCCGACTGGATATACGGCGCAACGGGACCGCCGACATCGGGACCTTCATCGTGCGTAAGACCGCACTCTGCAAGCGTGCGGTAGATGACCTCAGTCGCACCTTCGACAAGACGACCCTGATCGGTGTCCTCGATGCGCAGGATGAACGTACCGCCGGCATTGCGCGCGATCAGCCATGTGTAGAGCGCCGTGCGCAGGTTGCCAACGTGCATATAACCGGTGGGGGAGGGAGCAAAGCGCGTGCGCACCTTACCGTGCGGGATCTTTGCCTCCATATCCGCAAAATATTGCATATCAATAGCCATATTGAAAGACCTCCGTAAAAAGCTATCCATCAGTTTATAACCGCGCGCGCGTATTG
>JAFQUN010000084.1 GCA_017408525.1 Oscillospiraceae bacterium | reverse complement strand
GAACAACGCGCCCGCGACGAGGCTGATGCCCGCGCCCGCGAGATCATCGCCACCGCTGTGCAGCGCTGCGCCGCGGATCATGCCGCCGAGATTACCGTCAGTGTGGTTCCCCTGCCCAATGACGAGATGAAAGGCCGCATCATCGGTCGAGAGGGACGCAATATCCGCACACTTGAAACGCTCACGGGCGTTGATCTTATCATCGACGACACGCCCGAGGCGATCACCGTTTCCTGCTTTGAGCCGGTGCGCCGCGAGGTCGCGCGTCTTGCGCTTGAAAAGCTTATCGCCGACGGTCGCATCCACCCCACGCACATTGAGGAGATGGTCGAAAAGGCGCGCCGCGAGGTCGACGCCATCATCAAGTCCGAAGGTGAGCGTGCCGTTTTGGAGACGGGTGTTCGCGGCATCCATCCCGAGCTTGTCAAGATGCTCGGACGTCTGCACTACCGCACAAGCTACGGACAGAACGTCCTGCAGCACTCCATCGAAGTGAGCCATCTTGCCGGCCTCATGGCTGCCGAACTTGGTGCCGATGTGTACGCTGCCAAGCGTGCCGGTCTTCTCCACGACCTCGGCAAGTCCGTCGACCACGAGATGGAGGGTACGCACATTGCCCTCGGTGTCGAGTTTGCGCGCAAGTACAAGGAAAAGGAAGAGATCATCCACGCCATCCACGCCCACCACGGCGATGTCGAGGCGAAGACGCTCGTTGCCTGCCTTGTTCAGGCGGCGGACGCCATCTCGGCTGCACGTCCCGGTGCGCGGCGTGAGAATCTTGAAAACTACATCAAGCGCCTTGAAAAGCTCGAGGAGATCACCGGTACCTACCCGGGCGTTGAAAAATCCTTTGCGATCCAGGCAGGCCGTGAGGTACGCGTCATGGTCAAGCCTGAGCAGGTCAGTGAGGATGAGATGGTCATTCTCGCGCGTGAGCTTGCAAAGAAGATCGAGGCTGAGCTTGAATACCCCGGTCAGATCAAGGTCCACGTTCTGCGTGAGACGAAGGTCATCGAATACGCGAAATAAGGAAAAGAGGGCGGAGCGATCCGTCCTCTTTCGCTTTTTGCGAAAGACGGAATAGAAGTACAGCATTGCATTTGCGGCGCTGTTCGGATATACTAAAAGGGAATATGACGCACATTTTAATGGGGAGGGGTTTGTATGCTGTACCGCATTTTGGCAGTTGGTGATGTTGTCGGTGAAGGCGGACTTGACCACCTGCGCCGAAATCTTCGCGCACTGCGGCGCGAACGTGACATTGCTTTCGCCGTTGTCAATGGCGAAAATCTCGACGGCATCGGACTTCGCCCGTCACAGGCGGAGGAACTGCTCGCCGCCGGCGCAGATGTCATCACACTCGGCAACCATACATGGGGCCGCAGGGAGATCTGCGACTATCTTGACGAATGTCCCTATATTCTGCGTCCTGCGAACTTCACCTCGCGCGTGAGTGGGCGCGGCTACGCGGTCTATGAGTGCGGGCGGATTCGCATCGGCGTGATGAATCTCATCGGGCGCTGTACACTTGATTTCAACGCCGAAAATCCGTTTACGACGGCTGACCGCCTGCTCGAAACAGAGCGCGGTGACTTCACGCTTGTTGATTTCCACGCCGAGGCGACAAGTGAAAAGCTTGCAATGGGCTACTATCTCGACGGGCGTGTTTCTGCTGTTTGGGGTACACACACCCATGTTCCGACCGCTGACGAGGAGGTTTTCCCGAAAGGAACGGGCTACATCTCCGACCTCGGTATGACAGGTCCTGTCCGCTCGGTGCTCGGTATCCGACCTGAACAGTCGATCGAGCGCTTCCTCGGCGGGGTCGCAGGCCGCTACAAGGCTGCTGAGGGCGCGTGCAAAATGCAGGGTGCAATTTTCACGCTTGACAGCGACAGTGGTCTTTGCACCGGTGTTGAACGTATTGACATCAGATAAAAAGGAGAGAGAATACCATGTCCATCGAAAAAGTCCGCGCATACCTTGAAGGCTTCGGCATCGCCGATCGTATCCGTGAATTTGACGTATCGAGCGCCACGGTCGAGCTCGCCGCCGTTGCTGTCGGTGTGGAGGGTGCGCGTATCGCAAAGAGTATGAGCTTTAAGGTCGGTGATGATCCCATCATTATCGTCATGGCGGGCGACGCGAAGGTCGACAACGCGAAATATAAGGCGTATTTCCACACAAAGGCAAAGATGCTCACCTTTGAAGAGGCGTGCGAGTACACGGGACACGCGCCGGGCGGTGTTTGCTCTTTCGCACTGCCGGAAAACGTGCGCACCTACCTCGACGTTTCGATGCGCCGGTTTGAAACGGTCTTCCCCGCCGCAGGCAGCAGCAACAGCGCCGTGGAGATGACCTGTGACGAGCTTGCAAAGTATTCTTCCAACTTTACTGAGTGGATCGACGTTTGTAAGCTGCGCGAGGCGTAACGCTTTTATGAAAAAATGCTTGCGGGAGGTGCGTGATGATCCGGTTGCTTCATGCGGCTGATTTTCATTTGGACAGCGCGTTTGGTGCGCTGACAGCGGAAAATGCAAAGCTGCGTCGACGTGAGGGACGCGACATAATCAGAAAATTGTCGAATTATGTAAATCAAAATGCCGTCGATATCGTCCTCCTTGCCGGCGACCTCTTTGACGGTGAGACCGTCTACCGTGAGACGCTGGAATCTTTCAGCGCGGCGCTTGGCGCGATGAATGCACAGGTTTTTATCGCACCGGGGAACCACGACCCCTACACTTCGCGCTCACCATATGCAACGCATGTGTGGCCGGACAACGTACATATCTTTTCTGCGAACAAGATCGAAGGGGTCGCCTTGCCGGAGCTTGGCTGCGTGGTATACGGCGCGGCTTTCACCTCTGCGGAGCAGAGCGAAAGCCTTCTGCACGGCTTTCGCGCGCCCGACGATGGCAGGACGCATTTGATGGTGCTGCACGCCGACCTCGACGCGGTCTCGGCGCAGTACGATCGCATCACGCGTGAGGAAGTTCGCGAGAGTGGACTTTCTTACCTCGCACTGGGTCACGTTCACCGTGCAAGCGGCATTGAGCGCATCGGCAGCACGGCGGCTGCTTACTGCGGCTGCAGTGAAGGGCGCGGATTTGACGAGCTTGGCGAGAAGGGGTTTTTGTGCGGCACGGTCGAACACGGAAATGTGCAGATGGAGTTTGTCCCATTTGCACTGCGCCGATACGAGGTCTGCACCGTTGCTATTGACGGCGGCAGCGCGGAAGAAGCTGTGCGTGCGGCGGTCGGGCGTGTAGCGACGGACGACATTTACCGCATCATCCTCACAGGTGAGACGCAGGAGGAAATATCGCTTTCAAAGCTGCATGCCGCGCTTGCGGGCGATTTCTTCCACCTTGAGCTGCGTGACCAGACACGAATGTCGCGTGATGTCTGGGCAAGACGGGATGAAGATTCGCTGCGTGGTCTTTTTCTGCGTGACCTTCGTGCGCAGTATGACGCTGCTGCGGATGAGACGCAGCGCCGGCGCATCGAACAGGCGGTGCGATTTGGACTTGCCGCCCTCGATGGACGAGAGCTGTAAAAATTTCGAAAAAGAGGCTTTGCCTCTTTTTCGAGTAGACTGCACTTCGCTCATCGCACTTGCTGTCCGAAAAAGTCGGACAGCTCGCACGTTCGCTCCGTGAGAAGTATTTTCTCCGACGCACATGTCGCCGGAGAAAATGATTGAAAATTTTTCGCGCCTGTGGGCGCGAACTCTGTGAGACTTTTTGGCGAAGATCAAAAACTCGCCCCACGCTGTAAGGCGTGGGGCGAGTTTTTATTCTCCTTTTATTGCATCAAGCGCGGCGCTGTAAAGTTCGTTTCGATTGAGTCCTGTGTCGGCGGCGACCTGCCGCACGGCATCCTTCATCCGCATCCCCTCATCGCGGCGGCGCAAAACGAGCGAAACACCTTCTTCGATCGTCAGCGCTGCCTCCTTCACCTGCGGAGCACCTTCAAGGCAGAGGACGAACTCACCTTTGGGAGCAATTTCGGAAAAATACTCGATCGCACCGCGGAGCGTTGTGCGCAGCGTTTGCTCATGGAGCTTGGTCATCTCACGCGAGAGAGAGATGCGGCGGTCGCCAAACGCGGCGTAGAGGTCATCGAGCGTCGTGCGGAGCTTGTGCGGCGCTTCGTGGAAGATCATCGTGCGCTGCTCGCCGAGAAGCGACTGCAAATGCTCGCGCCGCTGGGCGCGGTTCGTTGAGAGGAATCCCTCAAATGTGAACCGCTGCGTCGAAAGACCCGATACGGCAAGCGCATTTACCGCCGCGCAGCAGCCCGGGACGGAGAGTACCTCTACGCTGTTTTCGGCGCACAGACGAACAAGCCCCTCCCCGGGGTCGGAGATGGCAGGTGTTCCGGCATCGGTCACAAGCGCACAGCTTTCCCCTGCAAGGATGCGGCGCAAGATATCCTCGCCAGCAGACGATTGGTTGTGCTCGTGATAGCTTACAAGCGGTTTTTTGATCTCGAAATGGTTCAAAAGGCGCAGCGAAACGCGCGTATCCTCCGCCGCGATAAAATCGACGCTTTGCAGCGTTTCAATGGCGCGCGGCGAAAAGTCGCCAAGGTTGCCAATGGGCGTTGCCACCAGATAAAGTGTTCCTGCCATAGTTCTTACCTCGTCCGAAAATAAATCTCATCAAGTGCGCCGCCGCAAAGGATAAGCGGCGGTTCGACGCGCAAAGAGGGTTTTGCCCCGCGTTTCCCTTCCACCAAAACGAGCGAGGGCGAAGAGAGTGCATCGGTTTGCACGAAGCGCATGCGTTTTGGCTCGATCCCTGCCGTGCGCATTGTGGAAAGAAGGTCGCAAAGCCGCTCCGGCCGGTGGACAACAGCCATGCCGCCGCCCCAGCGCAAAAGACGGTGCGCGGCGGCAAAAAGCTCGTCCAATGTACAGCTTGCCTCCTCCCGCGCTGTACGGCGCGGGGTATCTTTTGCGCACTCGCCGCTGCCCTGCGGGAAATAGGGTGGATTGGCAACAATGTAGTCGCACCCACATGGAACACCGAGCGACGCATCGCGCAGATCACCGCAGAAAAAATCGGCGCGATCAGCAAACCCGCTTTCCCGAAACGTTTTCTCGGCAAGCGCAAGCGCGCGTGCTTGCAGCTCAACTCCCACGATATGCAGCGTATCGCAGCGGGCAAGGAGCAAAAGACCGATCAGTCCCGTACCGCAGCCGAGGTCACACACGCGGTCGCCGCGGCGCGGTGCGGCAAAGTGTGCGAGCACAAAAGCGTCGGTCGTCGGCTTAAAGAGCGCATCGTCATAAAAAAAGCAAGGTCCGCCCTGCCAGAGTTCCTCTCTATGCTCCACTGCCGCACCTCCCCGCAAGTTCTACTCTGCATTGTAGCGCAAAAAAGAAGATCCCGCAAGGGACGCTTTGCACGCGGGCGCGCAAAACGTCCCCTCCTGCAGAAAGAGCTTTCTGCAGGAGGGGAGAGGAAGTATTATTGCAGCACAAAATTTCCAGCGCCGACCGTGCGACCGACATATGTTTCGACAAAGTCTATGCACACATCCACAGGCTCAAGCAGGTCGAACCGCTCGCCTGCGTCGCACTGCGCCTGCGCGGCGGCGTAGAATTCCTCGGCACTTCCGACGGACACATCGCGGCAGGCGGGGAAATAGTAATACGTCAAGTCATAATAGGGGTCATAAACACGCTCAACGCACCAGATGCCGCCCTCGCCCTGGCGCACCGGCTGCGAAAGCAAAAGCGTCAGCGTCGGCTCGGCGTCGATGGGGACTTCATAATACGCATAGCAAAGGTGCGCGCCGTCGTAGGTCGTCTCCTGTTCATAGAAGGAATCGAGCGTGTACGGCACAAGATCGTTTCGCGTGATGAAGTCAGCCGTGACCTCCTCGCCAAGCGATTGCAGCTCCGTCCAGACGGCGGACTCCATCTTGCCATTGCTGCGGTAGAGCTGCACATCGGTCGCAAAACCGCGCGCGTAGTAAAATTCGTCGTCGCGCGCGAAGACGGCAAGTCCATCGATGGAGTTGCAGATATGGTGCTCAAGCTCTGCCTGTGAGAGCCGCTCGATGGAAAAGAGGAAGCCGGCGCCCGCGCCGAAGTCCTGCATCGCTTCGTCGTAACTCCGCTTTTCGTATACTCGCACGATGCAGCCTGCGCCTGCGCTTTCACCGTCGAAGATGGTGAGCGCGTCGAGATATTTCCCCTCGATGGCAGCTTCCATGCCATAGCGTCCAAAAAGCGTTGTAGCATAGCTGGAACCCTCAAGGACCTCTGTTGGATCGCTGCTCACTACGACACCGGAAACCGCTGTGCCGTCGACCGTTTGCGCCGTGGTACAGGCACACAGGAGCAGGAGAAGAGAGGATAGAAAAATCAAATTTATACCACGTTTCATAAGCTTGCCCCCTTGTATTGCGGCACAACGACACCGCGCGGTGCGTCGTGCGTGAGTGTGAAGCGGTTTTGCGGAAGGCGCGTGACCTCGCCTGCATCGTACAGCGCGAGGAAGTCTTCCACACCCGCGACCTCGCGCAGACCGTATTCACCGTGTTGGTAGTGCATCGGCACGACAACGCGCGCGCCGAGCGCGTCTGCAAGTGTTTTGGCTGCCTTTGCGTCGATGGTATAGTACCCGCCGACGGGGATGAGCAGCGCGTCGCACCGACCGACCTGCGCAAGCTGTGCCGCGTCAAGCGGATGACCAAGATCGCCGCAGTGCAGCACACGCAATCCCTCCGCTTCCAGAAGGTGCATGGTGTTCATCCCGCGCAGCGTTCCCTGCGCGTCATCATGGAAGGTTTCGATTTTTGTGACGGTAAAGGTGCTCTTTCGCGGTGCGAGCAGACGAACGCCGTCCGTGTAGTTGTGGTCGCGGTGTCCGTGCGAGCAGAAAACTTCGTGCGCTTCGATCGAAAGCGGTGGGTAGCATTCAAAGCTGTACGGGTCGAGTACGGCGCGGCAGCCGTCACTTTCCAGAACGAAGCAGGCGTGTCCCAGCCAGATGATCTCCATAAAAACCTCCTTACTCTGCGCTATCCAGCGCATCTTTCAAAACGGTGCCAAGTCCGTTTATCTGTTTTTCATTGATCTCATCGTACAGCGCGCGAACGCCGTCAAGCGCAGCAACTTCGGCGTAGAATGCATCGTCGTATTCGATAAGCGTCATACCGCCGGCGATGAGCGCTGCCTTGCTCTGCGCGTCGATCTCGGCAAGCTGTGCGCGCATATACGCTGTCGCTTCCGTCACCGCCTGTGCGAGCGCGGATCGATGCTCCGGTGAAAGTGCGTTGTAAGCTTCGGCGCTGATGCAAATTTGATTTGCATAGAGAATATGGTTGGTGCAGGCGAGATACTTTTGTACCTCATGCAGATTTGCGCCAAGGCAGGTGTCGGCAGCATTCTCCTGCGCGTCGATCGCGCCGGAGGCAAGTGAGAAGTATACCTCCGACCACGCAAACGGCGTTGGCTGCGCGCCGATCGCCGACCAAAAACGCATATGGTTGCTGTTTTCCATCGTGCGGATCTGCAGCGCGGCAAAATCATCCAGCGTCTCAAGCGGAACATTCGCCGTTGTCAAACGATACGTCGCGTTTTGCAGGATACCAAGAAGACGCAGTCCCGCACGGTCGTACGCTGCGTCAAGCGCCGTGCGCAGCGGGGAGTCTGCACCGTTGAGCGCTTTGTCGATCGTGTCGCCGTCATAGGGTGCAAAGACCATCGGCAGGTCGAAAACTGCCATCTCCGGCACGAAAGAGACCACCGGTGCCGTCTGGCATACGACGATGTCAATATCGCCGGACTGCGCCTGACGCAGAAGGTCCGCGTCACCGCCGAGCGCACCGTTTGGGTGATAGTCGATGGTGAGCGTGCCGTCTGTCAGCTCCGAGACGCGTGCGGCGACGTATTCGCCGAAAAGCTGCCCGGCTGCGCCCTTTCCCGTCGAATCTGCGCCGATAAGAGTGACAGTATCGCCGCCCGGTGCAGCGCAGGAGGAGAGGAGGATGCAGGCGCAAAGCGCAAACAGGAGAAAAAATATGCGTTTCATAGATGATACGTCCTTCATTTAATGAAAAATGTACTAAGTTCCGGAACATAAGTAATGGCAAGCAGCGCTGCGCCAAAAGCAAGGATGAACGGCACAGCGCGCCGTGCGAGGGTCATCGGCGGTTCACCCGAAAGCTTTCCGGCAACGAAAAGGTCAAGTCCGAACGGCGGTGTCGCAAGTCCGATCGAAAGGCAGCAAACCAGGATCACACCGAGATGCACGGCGTCCACACCGACCGCCTCCGCTGCACCGAGCAGCATCGGTGCGAGGATGACGATGGTAGGACCCGTGTCCATCACCATGCCGAGGAGGAGGAAAAGGATCAAAAGCGCTGTACACAGCGCCGCCGGAGAGGTAAAGTGCGAAAGCAGGAAGCCCTCGACAAGACGCGTCGCCCCGCAAAGGGACAGAACGCGCCCGAACGCCGTTGCAAACGCAAGAACGAATGCGAGCGGTGCGTACGTCGAAACAGCGCGGCGCAAAAGAGGGAAAAGGTCACGCGGACGGATGGTGCGGTAAACGAGCATCGAAACGAACAGCGCGTAAAATACCGAAACGCATGCCGCCTCCGTTGCCGTAAAGATGCCGCTGTACGTTCCGCCGAGTACGATCACAGGACACGCAAGCGCCCATGCGCTGCGGCGAAAGAGGGCGAACGCGCCCTGCGCACGGATGGGGGCAAGCTGCGCGTCGATCTGCGCGCGGTCCTCACCCGTGCGGCAGCAGTGCAAAACAGCGCAGACCATCAGCGAGATCGCGATCAGAATACCGGGCAGAACGCCCGCGAGGAAGAGATCGCCCGTCGAAACGCCCGTTGCAAGGGAGTACAGCACAAAGGGGATCGACGGCGGGATGATGACGCCAAGCCCGCCGGCAACGGCGACAAGTCCCGCGCTCCAGCGCCGGTCATAGCCAAGCGATGCCATAAACGGCAGGCACATCGATCCAACGGCGGCGGTCGTTGCGGGACCGGAGCCGGAGATCGCGCCATAGAAAAGACAGGTGAGGATCACCGCGCACGGTACGCCGCCGGTAAAGCGCGCGACAAAATACGCAAAAAAATCGAAAAGACGGCGGGAGAGTCCGCCCTCCGCCATCAAAACGCCGCCGAGGATGAAAAGCGGAACGGCGAGAATGGGCGTGGAGTTCGCACCGGAGAAGGCGTTGTTGACAAGCTGCGTCAAAGAACCACCCTCACCGAGCAGCAGCACCGGTGCCGCTGCGCCAAGCACCATGCTGCTTGCGATGGGAACACCGATGGCGACGGCAATGAGAAAAACCGCAAAAAGAAGGAAAGCAGCCATTTACAAAGCGCCTCCTTCCGCCCTGCGGAAAAGCCGCGCTGCCGCACGCACCGCACCGAGCATGAGCCCCAAGCACAAAAGAGCATAGAGGATCCACATCGGAAGGAGCATCGCGCTTGAAAGCTCGCCGCTTTCAAAAATGCGCAAAAGCGCACGCATCGCGCCGCAGCTCAAAAGCACGCAGGCAAGGAACGTTGCGCCGTCGCAAAGATAAGAAAGCGCTTTCCTCGCGCGCGGCGGCAGGATGTCCTGCAAAATGCCAACGCGCAGCATCGAGCCGTTTGCGATGGTATAGGGCAGCGAAAAAAAGACGGTTGCCACCCAGCAAAAGCGGCAAAATTCCTCCGCCCAGGTAAGCGCATCCACAAACGGGAGGTTTCTAAAAATGACCTGCAAAAGCTCCACACAGGCAATGCAGACAAGAAGCGCTGCGAGCAGAGCCTCTTCAAAATGTATGCCAAGCCAAGCAAAAGTCCTTTTCACCGTTTCATCTCCCGTGTAAAATCAGTCCAAGCCGATCGCGCGGCGCATCACATCCATCGGCGGCTCGCGCCCTGTCCAAAGATTTATCTGCGCCGCACCCTGGTGGAGCGACATTGAAAGTCCATTCATCGTGCGGCAGCCCACCGCTGCCGCATCCTGCAAAAAGCGTGTGTGCGCGGGGTTGTAGCACGCGTCAAAGCAAAACTGCCCGCGAAGGAGCTTCGGCGAGGGAAGGGGGCTTTTGCCCTGCGTTTCACCCATGCCGATGCCGCTTGCGTTTATGACCGCACCGCAGACTTCGAGCGCTGTGAAGTCGCCCGCTTCGACTGCGGTGGCGACATCACGCGAGGCATACGCGTTGATCTCACGCGCAAGCGCGGCAGCGCGGCCGGAAACAACATCGGTGACGAAAATGCGTGCGGCGCCGTCAGCGGCAAGCGAAAAACAGATCGCGCGCCCCGCGCCGCCCGCACCGATGCAGAAAATCGATGCGCCGCGCATATCGAAACCGCTCTCGGTAAGCGCGCGCGAAAAGCCGACTGCGTCGGTGTTATAGCCGACGAGCCGTCCATCCGCCGCTTTGACGACAGTGTTGCACGCGCCGATGGCGCGGCAGAGTGGGGCAAGTGCGTCGAGATGCGGCAAGATCGCGACCTTGAGCGGCTTTGTCACGGCAAAGCCCGCGAAATCGCCGCGGCGGATGGTGTGCAGCGTTTCCGCGAGTGAAGATTCGTCCGTTTCGGTGCAGAAGTAGTGCAGATCGAGCCCCATCGCACGGTACGCCGCGTTGTGCATTTTCGGTGCAAACGATTGGGAAAGCGGCGTGCCAAGCAGTGTGACAAGACGCGCATTTTCACTTTTGGTCATACACACGGCACCCCTTTAGAGAAGCGAAAATATTCCGAATAGCATTGTAGCATAAATTGGGGAAAAAGCGAGCCTTTATTATGAAATTTTTTGCAAAAATAGAAAAGGAAGCGTCCTGTGTTTCGCCGGACGCTTCCTTTTTGATATCATTCGCCTTTTGCAGGGTGCTGGCGCCCTGTGTGGTCAAGTGTGTACTCGCCGGAAAGCAGGAGCTTTGAGATCGGCACGACCTCATATCCCTCGGAGAGAAGATGCTCCAAAACCGTCGGCAGCGCCTCGGGTGTGTGTTCGGCGGCATTGTGGAAGAGAATGATCTCCCCGGGTGAGACCTTTCCGACAATGCGGCGGCAGATATCGTCTGCGGAGATGTTTTTCCAGTCGATGCTGTCGAGCGACCACTGCACGACCTCCATGTCCATTGAGCGGATCGCGGTAACTACATGGTCGTCGTACTCACCGAACGGGCAGCGGATGAGCGTCGGCGTTACACCGGTCAGCTCCGCGATCACTTCGTTGCACGCTGTTACATCGGCGATGATCTCCTCGCGGGAGAGGGAATTGTAGTGGTCGTGTGCGTTGGAGTGGTTCATCACCTCGTGCCCGCGCTCTGCGATCGCCTTGACTGTTTCGGGATACTGTGATGCCCAGTTTCCAACGACGAAAAACGTCGTTTTTACCTTGTAGCGGTCGAGAATATCCAATATCTCACCCGTGAGGTCAGCGCCCCACGCTGCGTCAAAGCTGATACTGCAAACCTTTTGGTCACGCGCGACGGAATAAATGGGAAGCTGACGCTGCGCGGCGTAGGTCGTCACGGCTGCGGGGTACTGCACGGCGGCAAAAATGGCACAGGCGCACACAAGCGCACCGCAGAGGACAAGTGTGCGCCGGCGCAGAATAAAAATGCGCGCGCCGTGCCGCTTTGGGCGTTCCTCTCCGATCGTTCCCTGCTTTTCTAAAAACTGCAAAATAATGTCAAAAAAACGCATCACGGTAAAATCCTCCCTTTTTGCTAAAGCCTATGTGCAGGAAAAGAAAAATAGACATAAAAAGTTGGGAAAGTGACAGGAAAGATATTCCTGAAAAAACAAAATATTAAATCGGGGAAAATAGACGGGAGGTCTTGCAAAGGAAGACGGCGCAAATTATAATGGACTCGGATTGACCGAAAAAACGAAATCTGGCATAATGGATTGAATCGCAGGAGGACAATGTGTACCGGTATTTTGTGAAAAGATGTATCGATTTTTTGCTTTCGACACTTGGACTGGTGATCCTCTCGCCGCTTTATCTGCTGATCGCGCTGGCGATCGTGGTCGATGATCCGGGTCCGGTGTTCTTTCGGCAAAAAAGGGTTGGTTTACATAAAGACTATTTCAATATTGTGAAATTCCGCACAATGAAGATGGAAACGCCGCACGACACCCCAACGCATCTGCTCAAAGACCCGCAGCGGTATATCACGCGGGTGGGGCGCATCCTGCGGAAAACATCGCTCGACGAGCTTCCGCAGATCGCACAGATATGGACGGGAAAGATGAGCATTGTCGGTCCGCGTCCGGCGCTTTGGAATCAATATGACCTGATCGCGCTGCGGGATGAAAACGGTGCAAACGACGTTCTCCCGGGTCTTACCGGCTGGGCACAGATCAATGGGCGTGATGAGCTGGAGATTGCTGTAAAGGCAGCTTATGACGGGGAATATGTAAAAAACATGAGCTTTCTTTTCGACTGTAAGTGCTTTCTTGGAACGATCATCAAGGTGTTCCGCCGTGAGGGCATCGTGGAGGGCTGCGTTGAGACGAAAACGGGTGAGCCGGAGGAGCGAGTCGGGAGATGAAGCGTGTTTTGATAACCGGCGAGAGCGGCTATATCGCCTCGGCGCTCTGTCGGCGCATGAAGGAGCAGCAGTACGAGACCGAGCAGATCAGTCTGCGCGGTACGCAGTGGAAAGCGGCAGATCTTTCGCGTTTTGATGTGATCGTGCATACGGCGGGTCTTGCACATATCCGGGAGACATCCGGCAACGCGCAGCAGTTTTTCAAGGTCAACCGCGATTTAACGGTGGAGCTTGCGGAAAAGGCGCGCGCCGAGGGGGTTTCACACTTTATTTTTTTAAGCACGGCAGCCGTTTACGGGGTCGATGAGGGGGTCATTACGAAGGAAACCCGACCTGACCCGCGCAGCAGCTATGCCAAGGCAAAATTTGCAGCGGAGTGTGCGCTTCGGGAAATGAACAGTACGCGGTTCGGGGTTGCCATTCTTCGCCCGCCCATGGTTTATGGGGATGGCTGCAAGGGGAATTACCGTGCGCTGGTGAAGATCGCGCGTGTGATGCCCTGCTTTGCATCGTATCAAAATCAACGCAGCACGATCCATATTGACCGGCTGACGGCATTTATCTGCAGGGTGGTCGACGAAGATATGCGCGGTGTGTATTTCCCGCAGGATGCGCAGTATGCGTCGACCTGCCATGTGATACGCGAAATTGCAAAATGCAGCGGGAAGAAGCTTTGGCTCACGCCGCTTTTGAATCCTGTTGTGTGGATATTGAAAAGGTTTACGAGCAAGGGGAGAAAAGCCTTCGGGACGCTGATCTATCAAGGCGAGGATGCGTGCATCGAGAAGTTCTGAAAGCAGCGCTCTGCCTTGCCGGAAGGAAGAAATGCTATGGCTTTAGTAAGTGTAGTGATGCCTGCCTACAACAGCAGCAGATATATCCTAAAGTCGGTTGAGACTGTGCTTGCGCAGAAATTTACCGACTGGGAACTGATCATTATAGACGATCACAGCAGCGATGATACCTCCGCGCTGGTGCAGCCGTACCTTGAAAAGCACCCCAACATACGTTATTTCCTGCTGGAGAAAAACAGCGGTGTTGCGGTGGCTCGGAATGAGGGTGTGAAACGGGCAGGCGGGAAGTATATCGCATTTCTCGACAGCGACGACCTGTGGCATCCGGAAAAGCTTGAAGCGCAGCTGACACATCTCGAGCAAACGGATGCAGACCTCGTGTATACGGCGGCAAGATGCATTGACGATCAGGGAAAAATGCTTGATAAGTATTTCAAGGTCCCCTCGAAGGTCGATTATTCTGCGCTTCTTCTGGGAAACGACATTATATGCTCGTCGGTTTTGGTGAAGGCGGAGCTTATGCGCCGCTTTCCCATGCAGCGCAGTGACCTGCATGAGGACTATATCTGCTGGCTGTCTCTTTTGAAAGCGGGCTGTAAAGCATTTGGGCTCCAGGAACCCTTGGTTTTTTACCGCCTTACCGCTAACTCGAAATCCAGAAGCAAGCTGAAATCTGCGAAAATGACCTATGGGGTCTATAAATACATGGGCGTACCGTTCATAAAACGAATGATTTGCTTTGCGGCATACGCGCTGCACGGATTCAGGAGATATTTTGGATAGTGCGGATCGCCTGCGGAGGAGAGGGGGAAGAGAACTGTGAAAATCGAAGTGCTGCTTGCGACGATGTTTTTTGAGTCAGAAAAAGAGGAACTCCTCGAAAAAATGAATATCGAAACTGATATTATTGTGGGAAATCAATGCGACGAGAACAAAAATGAGCACTTTCAGCATGATGGCTGCAATGTTACGGTGCTGTCGAGAAACGAACGAGGGGTTGGTAGGAATCGTAATACATGCCTATTTTACTCCGGGGCGGATGTTGTGCTTTTTGCCGACAACGATGTAAGGTACTATGAAGGCTATGCGTCAAAGATTGAAGGTTTCTACGCATCGCATCCCGATGCGGACGTGGTGATCTTTAATTTCCAAGAAGCGCGAGGCGATGAGCCACTGCACGATATAAACCGCAAGGATAAGAAGGCCGTGTTGAGGGACGTTACCAAATTCGGGACATGGGCAGTCAGTGTGAAAAGAAGCAGTGTTCTGAAAAAAAGGATTAGCTTTTCGCTCCTCTTTGGCGGAGGGACAAGATACGGCTGCGGAGAAGATACGATATTTTTAACGGACTGTTGCCGGAAAGGTCTGAACGTTTATCTGTCAAGCGAGACGCTTGGTGAAGTGATTCATAAAGAATCGACATGGTACAATGGGATCACCCGTAAATATGTTTACGACAAAGGGGCTTTGTTTCATGCCATATTGCCCAAAATGTATACCGCGGCAATATTTTATCATGTATTCAAGCATCGTGAGAGATATTCGCAATACGGAAATTTCAAAAGTGTTTACTCCACAATGCTTGCCGGTGCGAAGGATCAT
>JAFQUN010000083.1 GCA_017408525.1 Oscillospiraceae bacterium | reverse complement strand
GGGCTGGCAGGTCGTCTGCATGACTTATTGGAACGCGTGGAAGCTGTGTCTTCTTATCACGTTTTCAAGAGACACGGAAAAAAAGAGCACAAAAAAGGACTGCCGCAAATTTGCAGCAGTCCTCTTTGCATTTCTTTACTTTGCGATGACCTTCTTCAGCTTTGCAAAGCGGGGGAGGGAGTCTTCCTTCGGGAGATCCGGCTCGCCCTGGATGAGGGGGAGGGCATAGTCGATGAACGCATGCTCGATGCCGTTGCCTTCGGCGTTGATCCACTCCTGCGGGACTTTCTTTTCAACGTTTGCAACGTCCGTGAGGTCGATGAGCTTCGTACGGCAGGCGTAGCGACCCTGATGCGTGCCGCGTTCGAAGGCGACCATCTTATCGGTGAGACCTGCGACAGCATTTTCAACGGCGGCTTTGCCGGCCATGAAGGATTCTTCGATATCGGTGAGGGAGGCAAGGTGTGCGCCGCAGCGCTGGAGCAGGCTCAGCTCGATGCCGCGAACCTTTGCGCCGGTGCGCTTTTTTACGATCTCAGCAAGCATTGCGGCAAGTCCGCCAAGCTGCGCGTGACCAAAGCCGTCGGTCGCGGAGGTCTTCGCCTCGGAGACGAAAGAGCCGTCGGCATAGTGGATGCCCTCGGAAACGGCGACCATGCAGTTGCCCTTTTGCTCATAGACACGCTCGACATCGTCGAGGAACTTGTTCATATCAAAGTCGCGCTCGGGGAGGTAGATGAGGTCGGGACCTGCACCGTACTCGGTGGCAAGGGCAGCAGCGGCGGTCAGCCAGCCGGCATGACGACCCATGATTTCGATGATGCAGATCATGCCTGTGTCATAGACGCGCGCATCCTGATAAACCTCCATGCAGCTTGTTGCGATATACTTTGCGGCAGAGGCGTAGCCGGGGCAGTGGTCGGTGCCGAAAAGGTCGTTGTCGATGGTCTTGGGAACGCCCATCACGCGGCAGTCATAGCCGACCTTTTGCATATACTTGGAGATCTTGTTGCAGGTATCCATCGAGTCGTTTCCGCCGTTATAGAAGAAATAGCGGACGTCGTGCTTTTTGAAAACTTCGAGGATGCGCTTATAGTCGGTATCATTCACGTCAGGGTCGGCGATCTTATAGCGGCAGGAGCCGAGCGCGGAAGAGGGGGTGTACTTCAAAAGGTCAAGCTCTTTGGCGTCTTCCTTGCTCATGTCGAAAAGGCGGTCATTCAAAACGCCCTTGATGCCGTGCTCTGCACCGTAAACATTTGTGATGCAGTCGTTGTCGAGCGCGGTGCGGATAACGCCGTATGCGCTGGCATTGATGACGGAAGTGGGACCGCCGGATTGACCGATGATACATGCGCCTTTGAGTTGATTCATGGAAAGTTCCTCCTTAAAAATTTGTCCTACTTCTCAATTATGGCAGATTTTCGCAATTTGTCAACGGCTCGTGCTTGATTTTTCGCATCGGTGTGGTACAATGATGCGCAGCGGTACTTCATTTTTTCAAAAAGGAGTTTTTATTATGGCACTTGTCAACACGAAGGAAATGTTCAAAAAAGCGTATGATGGCGGCTACGCTGTCGGTGCGTTCAATGTCAACAACATGGAGATCGTTCAGGGCATCACCGAGGCGTGCATGGAGCAGAAGAGCCCTGTCATTTTGCAGGTTTCCAAGGGCGCACGCAGCTACGCTAACCACACCTACCTCATCAAGCTCGTCGAGGCGGCGGTGCAGGAGTGCCCCGAAATTCCCATCGCGCTGCATCTTGACCACGGCGACAGCTTTGAGCTTTGCAAGTCCTGCATCGACGGCGGCTTCACTTCCGTTATGATCGACGCATCCTCGAAGCCCTTTGAGGAGAATATCGCCCTCACGCGCAAGGTCGTCGAGTACGCGCATGACCACGGCGTTGTCGTTGAGGCAGAGCTTGGTACGCTCGCAGGCATCGAAGACGAGGTCAACGTTTCCGAGGAAGAGTCCTCCTACACGCAGGCAAGCGACGTACAGGAGTTCGTTGAGCGCACCGGCTGCGACTCGCTCGCCATCGCCATCGGCACGAGCCACGGCGCGTTCAAGTTCAAGCCCGGCACCGATCCGAAGCTGCGCTTTGATATCCTTGAGGATGTTGCCTCGCGTCTTCCCGGTTTCCCGATCGTGCTGCACGGTTCTTCTTCTGTTCCGCAGGAGTTTGTCAAGATGGTCAACGATTTCGGCGGCAATATGCCCGGTGCGATCGGCATTCCCGAAGAGCAGCTCCGCCGCGCCGCGCAGATGGCGGTTTGCAAGATCAACATCGACTCCGATATCCGCCTTGCGATGACCGGCAATATCCGCAAATATTTTGCCGAGCATCCCGACCACTTCGATCCGCGCCAGTATCTCAAGCCCGCGCGTCAGGCGGTCAAGGACATGGTCGCCCACAAGATCGTCAATGTTCTGGGCAGCAACAACAAGATCTGATAAAACTGTAAAGTAAAACACCTGTGCAGACGCTGTCTGCACAGGTGTTTTTCATCTTTTGGATTTAAGAAAGGGAAGCCTTGATATTCTCTGCGATCTGGTCGGCAGTGAGACCGTACTCACGCAGAACATCGGCAGCTTTGCCGGACTGTCCGAACCGGTCCTCAACGCCGATCTTCTTAAAGGAGCAGTTGACCTTGCCCATGAGGACATCGGCGACAGCATCACCAAGACCGCCGATGGTGCTGTGCTCCTCGACGGTGACAACGTGGCCGCACTGCTTTGCGTACTTCATCACGCACTCGCTGTCGATGGGCTTGATGGTGTGGATGTTGATAACGGCGGCGTCGATGCCGTCGGCGGCAAGGATCTTCGCCGCTTCAAGTGCCTCGCTGACCATCAAACCACACGCGAAAACGGCAACATCCTTGCCCTCGCGAAGGACGTTTGCCTTGCCGAGTTCAAAGGGTTTGACCATATCGCCCTCGAAAACAGGCGTTGCAAGGCGCGCAAGGCGCATATAGGCGGGACCTTCAAATTCCGCAAGCGCAAACGTTGCCGCGCGCGCTTCGTTCGCGTCGGCAGGAACGATGACGGTCATGCCGGGGATGGCACGCATGAGGGCGATATCCTCGATGCACTGATGACTGCCGCCGTCTTCACCGACAGAAACGCCTGCGTGCGTCGCACAGACCTTCACGTTGAAGCGGGGATAGGCGACGGAGTTGCGGATCTGCTCATAAGCACGACCTGCCGCGAACATCGCAAAGGAGGAGCAGAAGGGAACAAGTCCCATGGTGGAAAGACCGGCTGCCATATTGACCATATTCGCCTCGGCAATACCGGCGTTATAGAAGCGGTCGGGATATGCAGCTTTGAAGATTTTTGTCTGCGTTGCGCCGGCAAGGTCGGCATCAAGCACGACAACGCGCGCATCCTGCGCACCAAGCTCTACAAGTGCCTTGCCGTAGGCTTCACGAGTTGCGATCTTTTCCATACTTTAACCCTCCAATTCCTTCAAAGCCTGTGCGCGCTGCTCTTCATTGGGCGCCTTTCCGTGCCAGCCGACCTGGTTTTCCATGAAGGAAACGCCCTTGCCCTTGACCGTGTGCGCAATGATGCACTTGGGCTTACCGGCGGGAACGGCTGCGTCAAGCGCGGCGGCAATGGCGTCGAGATCGTGACCATCGGCAAGCTCAAAGACCTCAAAGCCGAAAGCGCGCATCTTTGCTGCAAGATCGCCAAGCGACATGACCTCGTCGTTTCTGCCGTCGATCTGCAGACCGTTGTTGTCGACGATAACGGTGAGGTTATCGAGCTTATAATGCGCGGCAGCCATGCACGCCTCCCAGATCTGACCTTCCTGCATCTCGCCGTCACCGAGAAGGGTATAGACCTTTACATCGCTCATGCCGCGGTGCTTTGCACCGAGCGCCATGCCGACAGCGATGGAGCAGCCTTGACCGAGAGAACCGGTAGAAGCGTCGATGCCCGGGATCTTCTTGGCGTCGGGGTGACCTTGCAGGATGCTGTGCAGCTGGCGGAAATTGGCGTATTCCGCACGGTCGATGAAGCCGTGATGCGCGAGAACGGCATAGTAGCAGGGCGCGGAATGACCCTTCGAGAGGACAAAGCGGTCGCGGTTTTCGTCGTGCGGCTTTTTCGCGTCGATGCGCATCCGATCAAAAACGCTGACCATCAGTTCAACGGCGGAAAGAGAGCCACCGGGGTGACCGCTGCCCGCGTTCGCCGTCATGTTGATGATATCGCGGCGCACCTGCTTACAGGTGGCGGCAAGCTGTGCTGTAGACATGGGATAGAACCTCCGTTTCGGCAAATATACCTTATAAGTGTAAATCAATTTTTCTTGAAATGCAATGCGAAAAAGAGAGAATTTTCAGTGTTTTGCAACGATTTCAAAGTCTGACAGACAAGGCTTGACAATTGGATCTGTCTGCGCTATCATAAATACATGAACATTTGCTCATATATTGTTTTTGGAGGGATAAGATGGCGGAATTTTGCGAGGTCAATGTGATACACGAGGACATCCTTGCGCGGGTGCGGGAGAGAATGCCGGAGGAAGCGCCGATCTTCGAGGTTTCGGAGCTTTTTAAGATGTTCGGCGACTCGACGCGCGCACGCATCATCTGTGCGCTGCATATCGAGGAGATGTGCGTTTGCGATCTTGCAGCTCTTTTGAACATGACGCACTCTGCCATTTCGCATCAGCTCCGGCTGCTGAAGACAGCGCGCATGGTAAAATACCGCAAGGTCGGGCGCGTTGTGTACTATTCGCTCGACGACGCGCATATCGGTGAGATATTCGCGCTCGCATTCACGCACGTTATGGAAAGGGAAGGAGGGACGAGCGATGGCGCATGAGCACGAACACGGTGCAGCATGTGACTGCTGCCATGAGCATGACCACCATGACCATCACGAGCACGGCGGACACTGCTGCTGTCACGACCACGACCACGGTGGGCAGGAGGGGATCGGTGTTTTTCTCCTCGTCGCCGGCGTACTCTTCGTTGCAGGACTGCTTCTACCGCTCGGGGCAGTGCTTCAGGATGCGCTTTTGCTCGCATCGTATCTCCTTGCCGGATGGAGCGTGCTTTGCACAGCAGCGCGGAACATTCGCCATGGCAAGGTTTTTGATGAAAACTTCCTGATGGCGGTCGCAAGCATTGGTGCGGTCGTGCTTGGTGAGTTTTCGGAAGCTGCAGCGGTGATGCTTCTTTATCAGCTCGGTGAGCTTTTGCAGAGCAGAGCGGTCGGTGCGTCGCGGCGTACGATCCGCGCGCTGATGGATGTGCGTGCGGACAAGGCAAATGTGCTGCGCGATGGTGTTTTACGGACAGTTGAGGCGGAAACGGTCGCAGTCGGCGAAGTGATCGAGGTTCGCGTCGGAGAACGCATCCCACTCGACGGCACAGTGCTCGACGGCACATCGTCGCTCGACACGTCCGCGCTCACAGGGGAGTCGCTCCCGCGCGAGGTCATCGTCGGTGGGGAAGTGCTTGCAGGCTGCGTGAATTTGAGCGGCGTTTTGACGGTACGCGTCGACAAGCCCTTTGCCGAGTCAAGCAGCAGCCGCATTTTGCGTCTTGTGGAAGAAGCTGCCGAACGAAAATCAAAGCCGGAGCGGTTTATCACGCGCTTTGCGCGCATCTACACACCGGCTGTCGTTTGCGCTGCGGTGTTGATAGCGGTGCTGCCGCCGCTTTTGGGACTTGGCGCGTGGTCGGTCTTTTTGCACCGCGCGCTGACGTTTCTCGTCATATCCTGTCCGTGCGCGCTTGTGATCTCCGTTCCACTGACGTTCTTTTCGGGACTTGGCTGCGCGTCGCGAAACGGCGTTTTGATCAAGGGCGCGAATTATCTCGAGAGCCTTGCGCGCGTGGAAGCAGCCGCGTTTGATAAAACAGGGACGCTTACGCGCGGGGAATTTACCGTGCAGTCACTGCATCCGAGGGCGGGTATTGATGCGGCGCGGCTTTTGGAGCTTGCGGCGTATGCCGAACAGCATTCCTCGCATCCGCTTGCGCGTTCGATCGTATCGGCTTACGAAGGAACGCTTGACTTGCCGCGCATCACCGAACAGTCGGAAACGGCAGGTGGAGGTGTGAGAGCCGTATTCGACGGAAAGCCTTTACTTGCAGGAAAGGCAGATTTCCTGTGCAGACAAGGTATCGTGGTCGATGAAGCGGTTGAGAATAATACCTGCATACACGTTGCATTTGATGGCGTGTACTGTGGTGCGATCGTTCTGGGCGATACGGTCAAAGAAGACGCGCGCGAGGCTGTCGCGGCGCTGCGGCGCCTGGGCGTGCAAAAAATGGTGATACTATCCGGCGACACGACCGCCGCGGTGCAGATGGCTGCAGACACAGTCGGGATCGAAGCCGTTTATGCACAGCTTTTGCCGGAAGAAAAGCTTGAACGGCTGGAGTCGCTGCAGAAAGACTGTAATGGTATTTTGCTTTACGCCGGTGATGGTATCAATGATGCACCTGTACTTGCCGCAGCAGATATTGGCGTTGCGATGGGTGCGCTCGGTACTGACGCGGCGATGGAAGCGGCAGATGTTGTTGTTATGGGTGATGAGCCGTCAAAGATCGCAAAAGCGGTGCAGGTCTCGCGCAGAACACTTTCGATCGCAAAGCAAAATATTGCTTTTTCAATTTGTGTAAAGGTAATATTCCTTACACTTGGAGCCTTTGGGGATATGACGCTTTGGGCGGCGGTCTTTGCCGATGTTGGCGTGTGTCTTCTTGCCGTGCTTAACGCGCTCCGTGCCGCGAGAGCTTGACGCGCATAGTATGGGCATGGGGGGTCGATCAAAATGCCACTCATGCTGCACCCATACGACCGCGCGGCAGCTGTGCTGTACGCTCACGAATGGGCATATATGCGCAATCCGCGCTATTTGAATTTTGACGGTATTGGCGGCGATTGTACGAATTTTGCATCGCAGTGTCTCTACGCCGGCTCGCAGATCATGAACTTTACGCCGACATTTGGCTGGTATTATATTTCCGCGGAAAACCGTTCACCCTCGTGGACGGGAGTGGAATATTTTTCAGATTTCCTGCTGAGAAAGGAGAATTCTGCCGGTCCGAGCGCTGTTGAAGTATCGTTCAAGCGTGCGTTGCCCGGAGACCTTGTGCAGCTGTCGTTCGGCGGTGTCAGATACGAGCATACGCCGGTCATCGTCTACGTCGGCGACGTGCGTGACGAGGGTGACATTCTTGTTGCCGCGCACAGCAACGATGCGGATTTTAGACCGCTCAAGAGCTACGAGTATGAGAGAATACGATTTTTGCATATCGTAGGCGTCTGGAAGCCGTAAAAAACTCGCCACAGATGACAAAGTCACATCTGTGGCGAGTTTTTTCTTCATATTTGAAAAGGAGCTTCGGAAAGAGGGTTTTCGTGGATCCATTGGCTTTCTCCCTGCCCTAAATTGAACAAAATTTTTATTTTGTTCAATTATATATAAGCTCATAGATTCTTCCCTGTTTCTTTTTCTCTCGAAAACGTAATAAGAAGACAGAGTTTCCACGCGTTCCAATAGGTCATGCAAACGACCTCCCAGCCTTGTTTTGCCATGTCGTTCATCGTCTGTTCAGCTTTTTTCCTGCTTGTTTCAACGATCATGTATTCTTTCACACTAAAATCTCCCTTCTGTTCTTATAGACCAAAATGAATGATCCATTTGTTTTCATCAAGTGCTTTTCCCGACAATTCTTTAAGCTCGGATAATTCGGGAATGTCCTTTATCACGGAAATAAATCCTGCGATCG
>JAFQUN010000082.1 GCA_017408525.1 Oscillospiraceae bacterium | reverse complement strand
GCCCTCGGCAACGCGCTCACGCTTGACCTCCGACTCGCTCTGGACACGGGCGGAGAAGATGCGGCGCACCGTTTCATCCTGAATGGCGGCGATCATCTCATCGAACATATCAAGCGCCTCTTTTTTGTACGCGACGATGGGATCGGTCTGCGCGTAGGCACGCAGGCGCACGCCCTGACGCAGCTCCTGCATGGCGTCGATGTGGTCCATCCAGTATTCGTCGACCACGCGAAGGAGAATGACGCGTTCGAGTTCACGCATAAGCGTGGGCGTGATGGCTTCTTCCTTTTTCGCGTATGTCTGCGCAGAAGCCTCATACAGCGCGTCGGTCAGCTCCTCAGCGTTCAGCGCACATGCATCGGCAGCGGACATCGTCACCGCATCGGCGGGGAAGTACATACCGGTGAGCTTCTGCAAAAGATCTCGATAGGCAGCCTCATCGAGCGATTTTCCTTCGCCGAAGGCAATGTTCACCTGATTGGCGATGCCGCTTCGGATCATGCCATGGATGGTGTCGCGCACCTCAAGACCGTCGAGCACCTGCTTGCGTTGACCATAGATGATCTCGCGCTGCTTGTTCATTACATCGTCGTATTCAAGAACCGACTTTCGCGCCTGGAAGTTGCGCGACTCAACGCCCGTCTGTGCGCTTTCGATGGACTTTGTGAGCATCTTCGTCTCGATGGGCGTGTCCTCGTCAAGGTCGAATCGGTCCATGAGGTTTGTGATGCGCTCGCCGCCGAAAAGGCGCATCAGCTCATCGTCAAGCGCGAGGTAAAAGCGCGTCTCGCCGGGGTCGCCCTGGCGTCCGCTTCGGCCGCGCAGCTGGTTGTCGATACGGCGGGAGTCGTGACGCTCCGTGCCGATGATGAAAAGACCGCCCGCCTCGCGCACCTTTTCCGTCTCGCCCGCGATCTCCGCCTTGCGCTTGGCAAGAGCGTCTGCGAACATGGCGCGCGCGTCAAGGATCGTCTGATCGGTCGTGTCGGCGTAGCCGGTCGCCTCGGCGATCAGCTCGTCGGAAAGACCTGCTTTGCGAAGGTCGTTTTTCGCCATATACTCGGCATTGCCGCCGAGGACGATATCCGTACCGCGGCCCGCCATGTTTGTGGCAACGGTGATCGCGCCGAACTTACCCGCCTGCGCCACGATCTCGGCTTCCTTTTCATGGTTTTTCGCGTTGAGGACGTTGTGGCGGATACCCTCGCGCGAGAGGAGCTGGCTCAAGATCTCGTTCTTTTCGATCGACACCGTACCGATCAGAACAGGCTGTCCCTTTGCGTGGCACTCTTTGACCTGCTCGATGACGGCGCGGTACTTGCCCTTTTGCGTTTTATAGACAACATCGGAATTGTCGATACGCGCAAGGGGTCGGTTGGTCGGGATCTCAAGGATATCGAGGTTGTAGATCGTGCCGAACTCTTCCTCCTCGGTGAGCGCCGTACCGGTCATGCCGGAGAGCTTGGTGTAGAGGCGGAAGTAGTTCTGGAACGTGATGGTCGCAAGCGTTTTTGACTCGCGCGCGACGGTGACGTGTTCCTTCGCTTCGATCGCCTGGTGCAGTCCTTCACTGTAACGGCGACCGAACATCAAACGGCCCGTGAACTCGTCGACGATGACGACCTCGCCGTCTTTCATAACGTAGTCGATGTCGCGCTTCATCACGCCGTGCGCCTTGATCGCCTGATTGATATGGTGCGCGATGGTGGAGTTTTCGGGGTCGGAGAGATTATCAAGGTGGAAGAACGCCTCCGCCTTTTCAATGCCGCGTGCGGTGAGAGACGCGCTGCGCGCCTTCTCATCGACGATATAATCTGCCGTCTCGTCAACGGCCTCTTCCGCCTTCTCATCCGTCTCGGCGACGACCTTCTTGCGGAAGCGCGCGACAAGCGTTTCCGCCATGTCGTAAAGCTGCGTCGACTTTTCGCCGACACCGGAGATGATAAGCGGTGTACGCGCTTCGTCGATCAAAATGGAGTCGACCTCGTCGACGATGGCGAAATTATGCCCGCGCTGGACAAGCTCACTTGAAAAAATCGCCATATTGTCGCGCAGATAGTCAAAGCCCATCTCATTATTTGTGCCGTAAGTCACATCGGCAGCATAGGCGGCACGGCGCTGTTCGTTGTTAAGCCCGTGGACGATCAAACCGACCGTCAAGCCGAGAAAGCGGTGTACCTTGCCCATCCATTCGCTGTCGCGCTTTGCAAGGTAGTCATTGACAGTCACGATGTGGACACCGTTGCCGCTGAGCGCGTTGAGGTAGGCGGGAAGCGTCGCGACAAGCGTTTTGCCTTCGCCCGTTTTCATCTCGGCAATACGCCCCTGATGCAGAACGATGCCGCCGATCAGCTGCACGCGGAAGGGGCGAAGCCCCAGCACGCGGTCGGCAGCCTCGCGCACAGTGGCAAATGCCTCGACAAGGATATCGTCGAGCGTTTCACCCTCGGCAAGACGCGCTTTGAACTGCGCCGTCTTTGCTTGCAGCTGCTCATCAGTGAGCGCCTTGTACTCGTCCGCAAGCGCTTCGATCTTGTCAACGAGCGGCGTGATGGATTTAAGCTCGCGCTCACTGTAAGTGCCGAAAATTTTTGTCAAAAGACCCATATCGTGACCTCCAAAGTAGCTTTCGAAAAAGAGGCTGCGCCTCTTTTTCGAATTTTTGCGCGGTGCTGCTGCGCACTCGCACTGCTCGCACGTTTGCACCGCGAGAAGTATTTTTTTCGACATACACGCCGCCGAAAAAGATGATCGCAATTCATTTCGCCGCCAAGCGTCGAAACTCGGTGAGACCGTTTAAGGGGTTTTACGAAATATGCATAAGATAATAAGGTAGTATATCACGCCAAGCGCGCAAATGCAAAGATAAAAGCGTGAACAGAGTGTAAATATAAGGCGTTTTCCAAAAAAGTATCCATCTTTGAACGGAAACCTTGACGGAAAACGTTATGGAGGGTAACATAGAGAAGAAACTGTGCTGCAGGGGAGGCGTATCTATGGAAGCGATCGTTTTGGCGGGAGATCTCGGCGGAAGACCTGCGCACATCGGCTTCGATGTGCCAAAACCAATGGCTCCGGTGGATGGGCTGCCCTTTTTGGAATACGTTTTGGTCGACTTGATCGAAAACGGTGTCGACCGTATCGTGATCGCCGTCAACCACAAAAAAGAGATGATCATGCAGTATTTTGGCGACGTATTTCGCGGCGTTCCCGTTGTGTACTCTGTTGAGGATGTGCCGCTCAAAACGGGCGGTGCAGTCAAGCACGCGATCTGGCACTGCAGTGAAGAGCGCGTGATCGTGGTCGATGGAAACACACTTTTCAAGGTACCGCTGAAGGAAATGCACAAGTTCGCCGTTTCCAAGGATGTCCCCGTTGTCGTCGCCGTGAAGGAAATGTTCAACTTTTCCAAATATGAGCGGGTCGTCGTCAATGCCGAGGGCATTGTCACACAGTATCTCGAAAAGGAACCCTGCCGCCGGGGATACATCAACGGCGGAGTCTATTCCGTCGCGCGCACAGCGCTTGACAAGTATCCGGACATTTTCAGCATGGAGGAGTTCTGTTTTCCAAGGCTGCTGAAAAAAAGAAAGCTTGCAGCGTTTATCAGCAACACCTTTTTTATCGACATCGGTACGCCGGAGGACTATGTCAGGGCGCAGAAGGACCTTGCGGGATACCATATGTAAGACTTCGCTAAAGATGCTTTGCATCTTTAGCGAGTATTTTGGAAAGGGTCTCACCGAGTTTTGCCGCAAAGCGGCAAAAGAGGATCAAATCATTTTCTACGGCGGCATGTACGTCGGAGAAAATACTTCTCGCCCCACAAACGTGCGAGCGTAAGCAAGTGCGCTGCAGTGGGGCACAAAAAATCGAGAAAGATGCAAAGCATCCTTCTCGAAGTTGGAGAGAAATATGCTCAAAAAGAATGGGATATATGACGTTACGATCGACGGCTACTCGAGCGAAGGCATGGGCGTTGCGCGCATCGACGGACAGGTGGTGTTCGTCCACCGCGCGATAAAGGGCGAGCGCTGCCGCGTGCAGATATTGAAAGCGCTCAAAAACATCGCCTATGCGCGCATTTTGGAGCTTATCGAGCCGTCGGCGCACCGCGTACAGCCGGACTGCCCGCATTTTGGGCGCTGCGGCGGGTGCGACCTGCGGCACATGGACTATACCGAGGAACTTTCCTTCAAGCGCGCGCGTGTACAGGACGCGCTCACGCGCATCGGCGGCGCGCAGATCGAGGTAGAAGATATCCTCGGCGCATCGGCGGTGGATGCATACCGCAATAAAGCCGTCTTCCCTGTCGACGCCGGCGGAAAAATCGGTTTCTACCGCGCACGCACGCATGAGGTGGTCGAGGTCGAAAACTGCCGCTTGCAGCGTGAGGAATCTGCGCAGGCAGCAAATGCGGTACGCCTTTGGATGCGCGAATGCGGTGTTTCCGGTTACGATGGGCGCACCGGTCATGGGCTTGTGCGCCACGTGTACGTTCGCTCGAATGTGCAGGGGGAGAGCCTTGTGTGCGTTTTCATCAACGGCACACGCACACCGAAAGAACAGCGCCTCGTTTCGCTTGTGCGCGAGTATTGTCCGCACACGGTGGGCGTCCTGCTCGGCATAAACACACGGCAGGACAATGTTATCCTCGGGGAAGACTATCGCGTTTTGTGGGGCAGGGAACGGCTGGAGGACACACTGTGCGGGTCGGAATTTTCGCTCTCCGTACCGTCGTTTTACCAGATCAACCACGACCAGACAGAGCGGCTGTACGCAAAGGCGGTCGAGCTTGCCGCGCTCACAGGCGGCGAGCTTGCTGTCGACCTCTACTGCGGCGCGGGAACGATCACGCTCGCCCTTGCCGCGCACGCAAAGCACATCATCGGTGTAGAGATCGTCGGAGAAGCGGTTCGTGACGCGCGGGAGAACGCACAGCGCAACGGCGTGGAGAATGCGGAGTTCTGCTGCGGAGATGCGTCCGATATTGCCGCACGTCTTGCAGCGCAAAAGCTGCGCCCCGATGTCATTACCGTCGATCCGCCGCGCAAGGGACTTACGCCGGAAGTGATCGACGCGATCGCACAGATGGCGCCGCAGCGCGTTGTCTACGTCTCCTGCGACCCCGGCACCCTCGGGCGCGACATCGCGCGCTTCAAAGCGCGCGGCTATGCCGTCACGCGCGCCGCAGCTGTCGATATGTTCCCGAGGACAGTGCATGTCGAAAGCTGCGTGCGGCTGGAGCGAACAGAAAAATTGGAAGAGAAGGAAGATACGCGGACATGAAGCGGAAGTTCTATTTTTGGGCGAGAGAGCATATAAACAGCGACAGCATTAAAATGTTGGTGCTGGCAGTGCCTTTGACTTTTTTGCTGATACAGCAAGCGCTTGAAGGACAGTTTGACTGGACTGCATTTTTTGATTCGGGCATTTTGATAACATTTATGCTCATTGCCATATGCGATTGGATCGCAAAATTCGTTCAGCGCAAAGTTTCGGAAAACACAGAGGACTCCGCAAAAGTAACGGACGATTACGAAAAATTGGTGAGGAAATACAGCGTATCCGATCTCGTGACCGGCGAAAACTCCGATCATGACCGCGTAGTTTATCCAGTAGAATGTCTTTGGATGCGCAAAGGCTCAGAGAAAATCGTTTTTGAAGACAGACCCGAAAAATTCTATGAGCTGCCGAAACAAATTGCTGATAACTCCAAAGAAATCATGGATGCGCACAGTACATCTGCTGTTTATAACCAAATCAATATTCGATTGGATGATATCAAATTGGATCCCGATAAAAACCAGGTTGTGCTGCACACCTCGCGTACACAGTACTTCGATTCTCTGCTGACAAACAGAGCTTGTGACTACGTCTTCAGCGACAGAAAAACAACCGTTCGTGAGTTGTACGAACCAGGTCCTTTTATAAAACCGTTATCTGTGTCCAAGATGTCAAATCACCTCGGATTCAACGGCTTTGTTCTTACAAGCGATAAGAAGACGATCCCCTTCATACTCCGAAAAAAAAATTTATCCATAGCCAAAAATTTGTGGTCAACAAGTATCAGCGCGTCTTTGAAGACAAGTTATGCGGTAAACAGGGAAACCAATTCACCACTTGCCAAAAATCCGTTGGGAGCCGCCATCATTGGTGAAATAAACGATGAGCTGCTGCACTTTCCCTCAAAAGCAACGATTTCCGACAAGAGAGACATCCGTGAAGACGGCGCGCTCAACGCAGAGAAAGCGCAAAATGGCATTTTCTGCTTTTACAGAGACCTTACAGAATGCGGAAAACCGCAGTTTTTATTTTACCTGCAGTTGGAGAGTATAACAGAGAGCGAGCTGCGTGAGTTTATTTCAAAGAAAAATGTCAAAGACGATACAAAAACAGATGGCAATATAGTTCGTTTCTTTTCGCTCGACCAGCTGAAAAAAGCAAAGCTGGGGATAAACAAGATTGAGATAGAAGGATTTGAGTATAAAATGATGCCCGCTTCCATCGCATCTATCGCCCTGTTTCTGCAATATCTCAAAGATGAAAGTGCAAACACCCAGCGATGAGAAACGGGAAATTGTCTCGAGTTTTCGGCAGTGATCGGTCCCTATTATTTTCAAATCGTTCATCTTTCCGTGATAGACTTCCGGCGCGCAATATAGTAAAGTATACGCCAAAGCGATTTTGAAAGGAGCCTCTGCTTTGAAAAAACTGCTCAACGAACTCCATTGGAAAAATTTTCTCCTTCTCTTCGCCGCCGGCTGCATCAACGCGTTCGGCGTGAACATCTTCCTTGCGCCGGTAAAACTGTACGACAGCGGCATATCCGGCACCTCTATCCTCCTCTCGCAGATCACGCCGGAGGAATGGACGCTTTCCGTCTTCCTCCTCATTCTGAATATCCCCCTCTTCCTTTTCGGACTGAAAAAGCAGGGTCTGGCATTTACCGTTTACTCCGTTTTCACCGTTGCCGTCTACTCATGGGCATCCTGGATGATCAATGATGTCCTTCCCATTGATGTGAGCATGGCATCCCCCCTTGCCGGCGAGGATCTTCTGCTGTGCGCGCTTTTTGGCGGCATCGTTTCGGGTGTTGGAAGCGGTCTTACCATCCGCAACGGCGGTGCGATCGACGGCGTTGAGGTCATGGCGGTCATCTTTGCAAAACGGCTGAACATCACCGTCGGAACCTTTGTGATGATCTACAACGTTTTGCTTTACATCGTCTGCGGCATCATCATGCAAAGCTGGATACTGCCGCTTTACTCCATCGTGACATACGGCGCGGGACTAAAAACGATCGACTTTATCGTTGAAGGTCTTGACCGTTCCAAATCCGTGATGATCGTCACCGATCATGCGCAGGAGATCAATGCCGCGCTTTTGGAGGAGTTCAAGTGCGGCACGACAAAGATCGCCGTCACAGGCGGATATTCCAACAGGGAAAAAACGATCATCTATTTCGTTGTTAACCGCTTTGAGATCTACAAGATGAAAACCATCATCCACAGCATCGACCCCAAGGCGTTTGTCACTATCAGCGAGGTGGCTGACGTTTTCAGAAGCAGTGAGATAATGGTGTTGTGCGCCTGTTCCAGCTCGTCATACTCTTCGGTCAGCTTTTTCATATCCACCTTGCCGTCCGGGAACTCTCCGGTCAGCTTGCGTCTGGCGG
>JAFQUN010000081.1 GCA_017408525.1 Oscillospiraceae bacterium | reverse complement strand
GGGCGTATGTTTCGCCTGAGCTGCAAAAAGCAATGCATGAGGTGACCGACGCGTATTTCACCATCTGCAAGTCGCGCAAGTTCATCGATGAGCTGCGCCGCATCCGAAAGGAGTTTCAGGGACGTCCGACGCCCATTTCCCACCTCGAGCGGCTTTCCAATTCCGTCGGCAATGTCCAGCTCTATGTCAAGCGCGAGGACTTGAACCACTCCGGCGCGCACAAGCTCAACCACTGCATGGGCGAGGTGCTGCTTGCGCGCTATATGGGCAAGAAGAAGGTCATTGCCGAAACGGGCGCGGGGCAGCACGGCGTCGCCCTTGCGACCGCCGCAGCCTACTTTGGGCTTCCGTGCGACATCTATATGGGCGCGGTCGACATTAAAAAGCAGGCGCCGAATGTCGCGCGCATGAAGATCCTCGGCGCGAACGTGATCGAGGTCACACATGGACTTGCAACGCTGAAGGAAGCCGTCGACGCCGCGTTTGAGGCGTACAGCAAAAACCACGACGACATCCTCTACTGCATCGGCTCGGCGCTTGGTCCGCACCCGTTCCCGATGATGGTGCGCGATTTCCAAAGCGTTATCGGCATCGAAGCGCGCGAGCAGTTTGTGGAGATGACGGGCGAGCTGCCCGACGCTGTTGTTGCATGTGTCGGCGGCGGGTCGAACGCGATGGGGATGTTCTCGGGCTTTTTGGCTGACCCTGTGGATATCTACGGCGTTGAGCCGCTCGGGCGCGGCGCATCGCTCGGCGACCACGCGGCGAGCCTTACCTACGGTGAGGAGGGCGTGATGCATGGGTTCAACAGCATTATGCTCAAGGATGAAAACGGCGAACCGGCGCCCGTCTACTCGGTCGCAAGCGGGCTTGACTACCCCTCCTCGGGTCCCGAGCACGCTTTCCTGCGCGATGCGGGACGTGTCAAGTACGATGTTGTCGATGACAATGAGACGATCGATGCGTTCTTTACGCTTGCGCGGCTCGAAGGCATCATCCCTGCCATCGAAAGCGCGCACGCTGTCGCTTACGCGATGAAGCTTGCAAAGCGCATGGGCACGGGGTCGGTCCTCATCAACCTCTCCGGCAGGGGTGATAAGGACATGGATTATGTCATTGAAAATTACGGTATCCGGTAAAGTGAGCACAGGCAGATGCGGTTTTTCGCATCTGCCTGTGCTTTTCTTCTGTTCGATGCAGCCCTCTTTGCACAGATCGCGTCAACAAAAAAGGCAGAAAGGGAAGGGAATCACCCCTTACATGATGTATCCCACGAAAAATTTTTTCAAGGAAAAGGGAACTTTTTCCGCATTCGCCCGTCAAAGAAACAAGACCTCTTTTACAGGGGAGAAGATTGGATCGGAAGAAAAGAAAAAAGAAAGGATGATCGAGATGAAAAGAAAAGTCAGTATCCTGCTCACGGCGCTCATGCTCCTCTCGCTTCTTTGTGCCTGCGGCGCGGGAAGCATGGCGGGCGATTCCACCGCGATGGAAGAGTCGTTCGACATGGAGTTTTTCAACACCTCCGCTTCAACCGCACCGTCGGAACCGATGGCTGACTCCATGACTGCCGGCGGCAGCATGAAGGGTGAGGGCGGCGAAATGGACGCGGGCTCTCTTCGCGGCGAAGGGATGGAAGCCAAGCTCATCTACACCGCCGAAGTCTCAATGGAGTCGACCGACTTCGACGCGGCAGTTGCGGGGCTTGACGCACTCGTTGCGCGGCTCGGCGCGTACTATGAGCGAAACAGCATCTACAATCACTCGGCAAACTATCGCTCTGGCGACTATACCGTGCGCGTGCCTGCCGAAAATTTTGAAGCTTTTATGAGCGAGATCGGTACGCTGTGCCATGTGCGCTCTGCCAACCGCTATGTTGAGGACGTGAGCGAGGTGTATTACGACACCGAATCGCGCCTTACGACATATGAAACGAAGCTTGAGCGCTTACAGCACCTGCTTTCGCAGGCAGAGAGCATGGAGGATATCATCACCATCGAGTCTGCCATCAGCGAAACGGAGTTTGAGATCGAGCGGCTCTCCGGCACGCTTCGCGGCTATGACGCGCGCGTTTCGTATTCGACGGTCTACCTTTCGCTGCAAGAGGTCTACCGCCTCTCCAACACCGAAACACCGCCGCTGACCTTCGCAGAGCGCATGGGCAACGCACTCGTCGGCGGTGTCGAAAATACCGTCGATTCGCTTGAACGCTTTGCTGTGTGGCTTGCGTACAGCTGGATCACGCTCCTCTTCTACGCTGCCGTCATCTGCGTTGTCGTGTATGTTGTGCGCCGCAACAAAAAGGGCGGCTGGAAGATGCCGGGATGGAAAAAGGAGAAGAAAGAAGAGCCTTCGACACAGGAGAATGAGGAAAAGTAACGTCTCCATCCCTGTCGTAAAATCACCCGAACAAAAAACGCAGTCGGTTTGATCCGGCTGCGTTTTTTATGTGATAACGTCTTTCAAAACCGCCATCATCCTATCATGGTCAAGCGGCTTGCCGAGGAAAAACGCCAGCGCGTCGACCGCCTGATGGCAGAGCATGGGAAATCCGTTCATCGTATCAAGCCCCTGCTCTCTCGCCGCGCGAAGCAGCGCCGTTTCCGCAGGGCGGTACACAAGGTCGCACACGAGCGCGCTTTTCGGTAGCGCCCGAAGAAAGGCGAGATCTTCAAAATCTGCTTTTTCGCCCTCCATTCCAAGCGGCGTCGCGTTGACAAAAAGCGCGCAGTCACACAGCGCCTCCGCAAGTTCCACCGCGCAGATGTTCGGTGCAAGCTCGGCAAGCGCCTGCGCGTGCGATGGTGTGCGGTTTACAACACGCACCTGCCATCCCGCGTCTGCAAGCGCGAGCGCAACGCTTCGTGCCGCGCCGCCCGCACCAAGCACAGCGGCGATCTTATCTTTTGCATTTACAGTGTGAGGTTTGATCGCATGCAGAAAACCCGCACCATCTGTATTGTGACCGATAGTGCGTCCCTTTTCAATCCGCACGGTGTTGACCGCGCCCACGCGGCGCGCCGCATCGGTCAGCGCATCGGCAAGGTCAAATGCCGCTTTTTTGTGCGGCATGGTGACGTTGAAGCCGCAGTAAGCACCGGCTCGCGCGGCATCGAAAAACACCGCAAGCTCCCCCTCGCGCACGCGGCACACTTCGTATGCCCCCTCGATCTCCAGCGCACGCAGCATCGCATTATGGAGCTGCGGCGAAAGGCTGTGGGTAACGGGATCGCCGATCAGGCAAAGGCGCGCGCTCATTTTTTGATAAGAAGGTCGATCGCCGTCAGATACCCTTCGATGCCGCGGCCGCGGATCTGCGCGATGCAGGCGGGTGCGATGACGGAGATGCGGCGAAATGCCTCACGGTTTTGGATATCGGACATATGTACCTCGACCGCCGGCACGCTCACCGCGCGCAGCGCATCGTAGATAACATAGCTGTAATGCGTGTACGCACCGGGGTTGATGACGATGCCGTCAAAGTGCCCCTGTGCCTCCTGTATCGCATCGACGATCGCGCCTTCGTGGTTGCTTTGCACACACTCGACCGCGATGCCGCGAAGCTTCGCATGGTCGTAAATGCGCGCGCAGAGCGCCGCATAGTCCTCACGCCCGTAGATATCCGGTTCGCGCTGACCGAGCAGGTTCATATTCGCGCCGTTGATGACCAGAATTTTCATATCGTCACTCCTCTGCAGTCATTTCATATAGCATTTGGATGGTCTCCGCCATCTCACTGGGATCTGCGCACTCAATGGTAAAGTCGGCTGCGCGGCGATAGAGCTTATCACGCGCTTTGAACTGCTGTGTGAGCCTTGCCGCCGTGTCGTCCCGCAAAAGGGGACGGTCGGAAACATCCGCCGCGCGCAGGATCTCCTCCGGTGTTTTGCGCAGATAAAAAACAACACCTGTTTTTTTCAGCGCATGCACGTTCCCCGTGCGCAAAACGATGCCGCCGCCTGTTGCAATAACTGCGCCGCAAAGCGCTGCCGCTTCACACGCGGCATGAGCCTCCATGTCGCGAAAATGCTTCTCGCCATCCTCGTCGAAGATGCGCGTGATGCTCTTTCCTGCCGCGCGTTCAACAAGCGCGTCGGTGTCGCAAAAAGGCATTTTGCGCTTTTTTGCAAGTGCCTCACTGAGAGTCGACTTCCCGCTGCCGGAAAGACCGACAAGAACGATGTTTTTCACCGTTTTCCCTCCTGCCGGCGGCGGCTGATGGCAAAAATCGCGTTGTACAGCGCGGCAAGATCGTCCGCAAGCGACTTGTCGCAAAGCGCCTCCTGACAGCGGGAGAGGACCTCCCGCTCGCGCGCATCATCACGCACAGCTGCGCCCTGCGCCGCTTTGCGCGCACCGATCTCATCGGTGATGGCGGTGCGGCGCTCCCAAAGGCGGACAAGCTGCGTGTCGAGCAGGTCAAGCTCGGCGCGAAGCGCATCAATTTTCAGCTGCATACTTTCTGTATTGGGCGGATTTTTCAAGGTATTCCGCTCCGTTGGAGAGGATGTACGCGCGCTCCTTTTCCGTCAGCTCGCGCGCGACCTTGGCAGGGCTTCCGATGAGCATGGAGCCGGCGGGCGCGTTCGTCTTGCCCGTCACGACAGCGCCGGCGGCGATGATGCAGTCATCACCGATGACCGCGCCGTCGAGAATCACCGCGCCCATGCCGACGATCACGCGGTTTCCGATCGTTGCGCCGTGGACGATCGCGCCGTGTCCGACGGAAACATCATCACCGATCGTGCAGCGGTTGTGGATGATGGCGCAGTCCTGCACGTTGCAGCGCGCGCCGATCACGATGGGGACCTTTTCTGCGCGGCAGACACTGTTGTACCAGAACGAGGTGTCCTTTCCGATCGTCACGTCGCCGAGCACCTGCGCGCCGGGCATGATGAGAATGTTTTCGTCTGTTTGAATGGGTTTGAAGTTCATGATGTATCCTCCGTTTCAAGGCGGTTTCCCGCTCAAATTTCCAGAATTTCACACACGGCAAGTGCTGCTGCCGCTTCAATAGCGACGACTGCGCGCGCGGCGATACAGGGGTCGTGCCGTCCCGTGACGGAAACTGCCGCACCTTGCATCGTCGAAAGATCGACCGTTTCCTGCTCCCGCGCGATCGATGGCGTCGGTTTGACGGTCACATCAAAGACGACAGGCATCCCGTTTGTGATGCCGCCGTTTACACCGCCATTGTGGTTGGTGCGCGTTTTGACCGCGCCGCCGTCCATATAAAATGCGTCGTTCGCGGTGCTCCCGTGCATATCGGCAAATGCCGCTCCCGCGCCGAAGCCGATCGCCTTGACACCGCCGATGCCGAAAATGTGCTGTGCGATGATCCCCTCAACGCTGCGCGTATGCTCCGGTCCGCCAAAGCCTGCGGCAATTCCCTCCACGGTGCAGCGGATCACACCGCCAACGGAATCGCCCTGTGCGCGGGCAGATTCGATGATGCGCTGCGCCTGTGCGTCCAGCTCCTGCGGCGACGCGGCAGGGGTTTCGAGTTTTTCGCCGCCGATGTGTGTGAGCCGTGCCGTGACTGCGATGCCGCGTGCGGCAAGCACTTCCTTTGCAAGCGCTCCTGCGGCGACGAGCGGCGCGGTGAGTCTGCCCGAAAAGCGTCCGCCGCCGCGCGGGTCGTTATTGCCGCCGCTTTGGATGAACGCCGTATAATCGGCGTGCCCGGGGCGGGGGAGATTTTTCAGAGCGTCGTAATCGGCGCTTTTCACATCCGTATTCTCAATAACCGCGCAAACGGGCATTCCCGTGGTTTTTCCGTTATAAACGCCGGAGAGGAAGCGCACCTCGTCACGCTCGCGGCGCGCCGTTGTCAGTGTGTGTCCTCCCGCGCGGCGGGAAAGCTCACGCCGGAGCGTTTCCGCGTCCGCAGGGAGTCCTGCGGGAAGCCCCTCGATCACGATGCCGACGCACGGACCGTGCGACTCACCAAAAACGATATAGCGGATCACGCGTCCACCTCCTCCATACGCATCCCCAGGCGCGCGCAATCGCGCCAGAAGGCAGGATAGGATTTTGAAACGCACTGCGCATCCAAAACCGTGACAGGACCTTCTGCACGCAGCGCAAGGACAGCCGCCATCATGGCGATGCGGTGGTCGCCCCGCGCGTCGACTGTGCCGCCGCGAAGTGACCGAACGCCGCGGATCGTGATGGTGTCCGCTGTTGCTTCGACCTCGCCGCCGAGCGCTGTAAGTGCGTCAAAGATCGCCGCTGCGCGGTCGCTTTCCTTAAACCGCAGCCGCCGCGTGCCGCAAAGAACGGTCGCCTGCTGCGGCGTGAGTGCGGCGAGCGCCGCAAGCGTTGGAGCAAGGTCGATGCAATTTGAAACGTCGATGTGCGCAGGAAATTCTTTTGAAAGCGGCTCGATCACGCGGTCGGGCTGTAAACTCTTGCGCGCAAGTCCGCCGATGTCAATACCGCACCCAAGCGCGTTCATGGCAAAAAACGGCGCGGCAGCCGACCAATCCCCCTCGCACGGTACATCGCCGCATCTGCGATAGGATTGTCCCCCGCCAATGTGCCAGCCGTGCGCGGTTTCCTCCGATGTGATGGAAAAACGGCGCAGGATATCGCGCGTCAAGTTGACATAATCCTCCGATTGCAGCGGTACGGTCAACCTGATCTCGCTTTCTCCGTCCAAAAGCGGCAGGGCAAAAAGCAGCCCCGACACGAACTGTGACGAAACATCGCCCGCCATACAGCGGATGCCTGCCTTCAGCGCCCCGCGTACACGCAGAAAACCGTCTTTGCGCTCGACATTTCCGTATGGAGGAAGCGGGCGGCGCAGAAGCGAGCTGTCCGCGTAAAAGTCCGCGCCGCCGCAAAGGACCTGTGAGAGCGGAAGCAAAAAGCGAAGCGTTGAAGCGCTCATGCCGCAGTCGATGCGCGGCGGCACTTGCGCCCGGGTCAAAATTTGCATCGCACGCGCCGTCATACGCACATCGTCGCACAGCTCGTCCATTGAAAGCGGCTTTTCAGCGCACAGGGCGTTTGCGATGATGGTGCGGTGCAGCACGCTCTTTGACGGCGGCACGCACACCTGACCGTGCAGTGTGCCGGGGTACAGCCTGAGCTTCAAAGGACGCACCTCCCGTCAAAAGGATCTATCTTACGCGCCGTCTTGCACGAAAAGATGCCGCGAGGACGAAAAACGGCATGATCTCCAGTCTGCCCATGAGCATCAAAAGCGTCATCAGAAGCTTGCTGCCGCCCGACAAAAAGCCAAAGCTGTACGTCGGTCCGACAGCTCCGAAGGCAGGCCCCACATTGCTGATGGCGGTAAGCGCAGTACCGAGGGCTTCGGCGATACTGAGACCGTCAAAAAGCGAAAAGAGAACGGCGCTCACAAGGAAAATAGCGATATAGCAGAAAAAGAACGAAAATACGGTCGTTACCGTCTCCTCCTCCACACGCTCACCGTCGATGCACACGGGTTTGACCTCGCGCGGATGGAGAATACCGCGAAGTGTGCGGCGAAATCCCTTGAAGAGGATCAGAACGCGGATATGCTTGATGCCGCCCGCAGTCGACCCCGCGCAGCCGCCGAAGAACATGAGGAAAAGGATCAGCATCCGCGCGAAATTGGGCCAGAGGTCGTAGTCCGCAGTGATGAAGCCTGTGGTCGTTATGATGGAGACCACTTGAAACGCGGCATTGGTCAGCGCGCGGAAAAAAGGCATCCCGCGTGCCGCCACGAGTGTGAGCGTGATAAGAGTGGTGGCAGTCACGGTCACGCCGGTGTAAAACCAGAGCTCTTCATTGCGCACCGCCTCGCGAAAGCGGCGGCAAAGAACAAGAAAAATCAGCGAAAAGTTGATGCCGGAGAGGAACATAAAGATGATGATGATCCAGTGGATCACAAGGGAATCATAATAGGCAATGCTTGCGGTGTGGACGAAAAAGCCGCCCGTGGATATGGTCGCGAAAGCGGCGGCAACGCTGTCATAAAGCGGCATGCCGGCGATGCACAGGCAGAGGACCTCCAGCGCGGTGAGCGCGACATAAATGGCATACATGGTCTTTGCCGTGTCGCTGAGCCGCGGCTTGATCTTCGTTTTGATGGGACCGGTGCTTTCAGCGCACATGAGGTTAAAGCCGCCCTCGCCAAGGCGCGGCAGCAGCGCAAGCGCCAAAACGAGAACGCCCATGCCGCCCATCCAGTGCGTGAGCGCGCGCCACATCAAAATGCCGCGCGGGATCGGCTCGACCTGTGAGAAGATCGTTGCACCGGTCGTTGTAAAGCCGGACGCCGTTTCAAAAAGTGCATCTGTAAACGATGCCGTGCCGCTGAGCACATACGGCATCGCGCCGAAAAGTGAGAGGACGATCCAGCAAAGCGCTGCTGCACAAAAGCCGTCGCGGCTATGTATCCTGCTGTTTTTTTGCTGTACGCGGCTTATCGGATAGCCGACAAGCACACAAATAAGCGCTGAGAGCAAAAGTGCGCGTGCGCCGTCTCCGCCGTCCGCGACGGCAATGGCAAGCGGGAAAAGCATACAAAGCCCCTCGATGCAAAGCACCGTTCCCACCATTTTGCCGATGATCCTGTAGTTCATAGTGTTTCTCTCCCCCGACAGAGTCTGTCAAAAAGGTCTCGCCGAATTTTGCGCAGCCGCCGGCGGCTTTGCCGCCTTGCGGATGCGGTGTGCCTCTTGCGGGTATCGCGGCTGTGCCGCGCAAAGGATGCTTTGCCGCTTTTGCGACAGTCCCGCGATCAGAGCGCACGCTCCAAAATGTCGTTGAGGTCATCCAAAAAGAGCGATCTTGCAACGACCACAACGCGGTCGCCGGCAAGGATCTTCGTGTTGCCGTCAGGCACGATGCGCTTGTCGCCGCGCACGATGGCGGCAACAAGAATGCCCTTTTTCATCGGTACCTCGCGAAGCGGTGTGTCAAGGAACGAGGTGTTCGTTCCGGCTGTAAATTCAACCGCCTCCACGCTGCCGCCGAGGATCTTGTGAAGGCTTTCGACGGCGCTTCCCTGCGAATTGGCGATGCCGCGCACATAGCTTGAGATGCGGTTTGCGATGATGTCCTTGGGACTGATGATGCTGTCAATGCCGGTATCGGCAACAAGCTCCGTATAATTCGGGTGCGTCATCTTGGTCAGCACCTTGGAAACCCCCTCGCGCCGGGCGCTCATTGCCATCAGAAGATTTTCCTCGTCGCGTCCGGTGAGAGAAACAAAACCGTCGGTGTCGAAAAGTCCCTCGCTGTCGATAAGATCGTGGTCGGTGCCGTCACCGCAGATAATGGTCGCCTTGGGGAGCTTTTCGGAAAGCTCAAGACAGCGCTGTCTGTCCCGCTCGACGATGCAAAGCCTTACACCATATTTTTCAAGCTCCCACCCAAGATAAACGGCGATACGGCTGCCGCCGAAGATGCTCACCGTGCGCACGGGCTCCATGCTGCGACCCATTGCATGGAAAAGACGCCACAGCTCTCCGTGGCTTCCGATGACATAGAGCGTGTCACCGACCTGCGGCACGAAAGAACCGTTGGGCACAAAGGTTTCCTCGTCGCGCTTTGCCGCGCAGACAAGCGAACCGTTTGGAGTACGCTTGTTGTATTCGAGAAGACTGATGCCGGCAAGCCCGTCGCTGTCCAAAACGCGAAAACCGATGAGATCCACCTTGCCGCCGGCAAAGCTTTCTGCACTGAAAGCCGCCGGCGTGCGGAGGATGCGCGATATCTCCTGCGCGGCGGCATATTCGGGATTGATGACAAGATCAAGCCCGACCTCACGCTTGAGAATGGGGGCGTCCTTGTAATAATCGGTATTGCGCACGCGGGCGATGGTGTGTCGTGCGCCGAGCTTTTTTGCCATCAGACAGCAGATGAGATTCACCTCGTCGTATCCGCTCACCGCGATGACAAGGTCCGCTTCGCGCGCACCTGCCTGCAAAAGGACGCTCACACTTGCGCCATTGCCTTCCACCCACATCACGTCAAGTGATGCCTTGGCACGGCGAATGGATTCTGCGTTTGCATCAACGATGACAAGCTCGTGATCTTCAAAGATCATCTGGCGCGCAATGGCGGTGCCGACCTTTCCGGCACCGATAATAATGATCCGCATATTCTCAAACCTCTCAATCTTTTTTGGAAAAATCACTGTCCCTGCCCCGCAGGGTCATTAAAACACTGTTGAACTCCGCGCCGAGTATCGTCACGATCGCGAAGAGGCGTATCCACAGCAACAGCACGACGATCGTGCCGATAGAGCCAAACAAAAGAGAGTAGCGTCCGGCGTTTGCAGCGTACCACGAAAAGACTGCTGAGGCAAGCAGCCCGCCTGCCAGCGAAAATGCAACGCCGGGGAAAAGCCGCGCCATCTCAAAGCCGCGCCTCCCGTCACGCCCGAGGGCGTGGAGCAGTGAAAGTGCGAGGAATAAGAGCGCGCCAAGCAGGATGAAACGAAATGCGCCCCAAAGCTGCGCAAGCTCCGCTACGGGCGGAATAAAACGCCCGACAAAGGAAAGAAGCCTTCCACTGACGGTGATGGTCAAAAGCGAAAGCGGCAAAAAAATGATAAGAAAGAGCGTGAACAGCGCTGTTTTGAAAAGATGCACCAGCAGGCGCCGGGGTGTATCCAGACCATACGCTTTGCGCACAGAACGCAGAAGACACTCGGTCGCACGCATGGGAAAGTAGATGGAAAAGACAAGACTTGCACCAAGCAGTGCGCGGCTGCTCATTTGTGCGGTGTGGGAAAGGTAACGCGCGAAAAGCTCCGTCACTTCCTGCGGCATAAAACGCGAGAGACCATCAAGGACTGCCTGCGCATCAAAATCAAGAAAACCGAAAAGGCTGCTTATGAACACAAGCAGCGGGAAGAGTGCAAAGATGAGGTAGTACGTCAAAGCGGCGCTGTCGCGCCCGATATCATGGACAAAATAGCGGCGCAGCAGCTCACGCGCCGCGCATAAAAACATTTTTACCGGCTCCCGCCGCATGATGCACCTCCTTCTTGCTGTATCTGTGCAGCCAGGAGCACAGAACACCGCATATTATAACACACAAGGCAGAATAAAAAAAGAGCAGCTTTTGTTTTTGATGTGACAAACGTACTTTTTGCAAAAAACACTCTTTTCAAAATTAATAATATGTGGTATCATTACTGCATCATGTGTGTCAATGGGGGGTGTCGCTTTTGGCATTTTTCAATAGATCAAAGAAGTCCCCGACCATCGGGGAGCTTGAGCGCGAGAGCTTTGACCACCTTTTAAACTGCCTGTGCGAGGTCCATCTGCTTGAACCGAGCAAGCATCTTTTTGTCGGGCGTATCCAGAATATGACGGATACTGCCGTACACATTTTCCCCATCAGCGGTTCCGAAACGCCCATCGCCCTCCACAACACGGCTTTGCGTCTTTTTGTCCACGTTCCCAAGATCGGTCTGCAGATCTGGGGCGGCAGTGTCTACGGCACGACGAGAGATTACTGGAGCGTCGACCAGCTCATTCCCATTATCAAAAGCGATATGCGAAGCACCTTCCGCCAGCGCGTGAGCGCGCCGGGGCGTCTGGTCTCGCTTGAGGATGAGCCGGATTTCAAAGGCGTGACAAACGAGCACTGGATCACTGCCGGGCAGTGTACCACTGTGGATGTGAGTCTTGGCGGCGTGCAGTTTACGTCGAATATGCAGCTTTTGGAAGGCGACCGTGTTCATCTTTTTGATCTGCTTTTGGACCCCACGCAGCCCAGATTTGAATTTACGGGTACGGTGCGCTGGAGCAGAGACGGCGAGAAAAAGGGCGAGTATAAATACGGCTGCTCTTTTGAGCATATGCCCCATGTCATAGAGGACCGGCTGTGTGCCATTATCCTCAAGCTCCAGCGCGAGGCGATCGCCCGAGAGGAAAAGGTCGCGCGCTGAGCTGCGCTCCCCCGTTTTTTGAAAATGCACAGAACAGGCTTTCGCAAACCATGCGGGAGCCTGTTTTTTTGCTTGAAACAGAGCGCCATGCACAAACAAAAAGCATTTATTTTCGGCACTTTCACGGTATATTT
>JAFQUN010000080.1 GCA_017408525.1 Oscillospiraceae bacterium | reverse complement strand
TGCCTAAGGCAGACTTTTTTTGACAAGTTATCGTTGTCCCTTGTCGTAGGGAATACCCTCCGCCTTCGGCGCGCGCGAGTGGCGCGAGGTGAAGGCGAGGACGATGAGCGAGATGATGTAGGGCATCATGTTGTAGACGCTTCCGGGGATGTTGAGCGAAACAAGGAAATCGAAGCCGAAATAGACGTTTGCAAGCGCGCGGAAAAAGCCGAAGATCAGCGCCGCCAGTGCGATGCGTCCGGGCTTCCACTGACCGAAGATCATGACCGCGAGCGAGAGGAAGCCGAAGCCCGCGACACCATTTTCAAACTTCCACTCCGAAACACCGGCGAGTATGTAGCAGATGCCGCCAAGACCGCCGAGCATACCGGAGATCAAAACGCCTGCCCAGCGCATTTTGTAAACGTTGATGCCGACGCTGTCCGCCGCCTGCGGATGCTCGCCGCACGCCATCAGGCGCAGACCAAACTTCGTTTTGTACAGCGTCACATACGCCGCGACCAGGGCGATCACAGTGATGACCATGAACCAGTTGAACTCAAAATCACCGATGTTGACGATAAACGACTTTTTCGCGTCGACGTACAGGATGGTCGAAGACACATCGTCGGGGTTCGCAGCGGTGTTGATCGCCTTGACGATGACCGTCGCGCCCGCCGTGCCAAGAAGATTCATCGCCGTACCGACGAGCGTCTGGTCGGCTTTGAAGTTGATGCTTGCAACACCGAGGAGCGACGAATACACCACACCGAAGACGATCGCACCAAGCATGACGAGCAGGATCATCGCAAAAGCGCCGATGTCTGCGGGAACATAGCGCATCATCAGCGCACCGCCGAGCGCACCGATGACCATGATACCTTCAAGACCGAGGTTGATGACACCGGAATGCTCCGAAAAGCAGCCGCCGAGCGCGACAAGGATCAAAACGGAGGCAAAGATCAACGTATATTGCACAAGAAGCAGCATTACTTGTCGCCTCCTTCCGTGGAAGTCCCCGCAGCCTCCGCTGCACGCGCAGATTTCTTCTCCTCATATTTTGCGATCGCACCGCTCATCGCGTGCTTCATAAAGAGCACGAACGCACACAGGTAAATGATAAACGAGGAGATAAGATCGGAGATCTGCGAGCAGTACATCGTTTTGTCGACATATGCACCGCCGGCGGTGATATGCTGGATAAAGAACGATGCGAAAACCGTACCAATGGGATTGAGTCCGCCGAGGAACGTCGCTGCGATGCCGTTGAAGCCCATGCCGGGAACAGAAGAGTGCGTACACTGCCACTGCTCGTAACCGGTAAGGTAAAGGAACGCCGCGCCCATACCGGCAAGCGCACCGGAGATGAGAAGCGTGAGGATGATATTGCGCTTTTCCGCCATGCCGCAGTACTTTGCCGCGTGTTTGTTGCTGCCGGTGGCTTTAAGCTCATAGCCAAACCTCGTCTTTTCGAGAAGCACCCAGATGGCAACAGCAATGAGGATGGAAAGCGGGATGGCGATGGTCACATACTGGTTGTTGTTGAAAAGAGCTTCCAGCCCCAAAGAGGGGAGAAGCGCCTGCTTTGCGGCGTTTTTGATCTGGAAAGTGTAGGGGCTTGCCGGCTCTTTCACGGCGGAGAGGATCATGTTCGTCGCGTATAGTCCGATCCAGTTGAGCATGATGCCGGAGATGACCTCGTTGACATTGCAGTATGCTTTGAGCAGTCCGACAATGCCGCCGAAAACCGCACCCGCCGCCGCAGCGAAGAGCAAACACGGAAGCCAGCCCCAGCCCCACGCGAGTGCTGCGTAGAGGCTTGCGCAGATACCGACGACATACTGTCCTGCCGCGCCGATGTTGAAAAGACCCACTTTGTAGGCGAACAGAATACTCAATGCGCACATGAGAAGCGGTGCAGTCTTGACGAGCGTATTGCCGAGGTACTTGATCTGCGTATCGGCCTTTTTGTAAGTAAGGAAGTTTTTGCCGACCGTGACGATCGCCTCCCACGCGCCGTCGGGGTTGATGAAAAGAAGCACGACGTAGCCGATCAGCATACCCAGCACGATGCAAACGAGCGAGGCGATGAGCGACTGCACGGCGTTGTTTTTGAGAAGATTTTTCTTCATGCGCTCACCTCATCTCTCTTTGCGCCCGCCATGTAGAGACCAAGCTCCTCCTGTGTGGTGGTTTTGGGGTCAAGCTCGCCGACGATCTCGCCCTCGTACATGACGAGAATCCGGTCGGGAACGTCCATCACCTCGTCAAGCTCGAGCGAAACGAGCAAAACAGCCTTTCCCGCATCGCGCTGGGCGACGAGCTGGCGGTGGATGTATTCGATCGCACCCACGTCAAGTCCGCGCGTGGGCTGCACGGCAACGAGCAGCTCAGGGGATTTATCGATCTCGCGCGCGATGATGGCTTTTTGCTGGTTGCCGCCGGACATACTGCGCGCCATCGTGATGGGTCCTTGTCCCGAACGCACGTCGTATTCGCCGATCAACCGCTCGGCGTAGCTGCGGATATTGTCGCGGCGGAGAAAGCCCGCAGCATTTGTAAACTCCGGTTCAAAATAGCGCTGGAGAACGAGGTTGTCCTCAAGCGAATAGTCAAGCACAAGACCGTGCTTGTGGCGGTCTTCGGGAATATGGCTCATTCCCATGATGGAGCGGCGGCGGATGGACATATTCGTGATATCCTGTCCGCAGAGCGTCACCTTGCCGCCTGTAAGCGGTTCAAGCCCCGTAAGTCCGTGGACAAATTCCGTCTGACCGTTGCCGTCGATGCCGGCGATGCAGACGATCTCACCGCGGCGAACCTTAAGGGAAACATTTTTCACCGCATTGTTTTTATGTAACTTTGAGGCAACGCTCATACCCTCGACCTCGAGCACGGCCTCGCCGGGCGTCGACTCCGCCTTTTCCACATGGAAATTGACATTTCGCCCGACCATCATCGCCGAAAGCTCCTCCATCGTCGTGTTCGCCGTTTCGACCGTGCCGATGTACTTGCCCTTGCGGAGGACGGTGCAGCGGTCAGCGACAGCCATGATCTCGGCAAGCTTATGCGAGATGAAGAGGATGGACTTTCCCTCCGCAGCGAGGTTTTTCATGATCTGCATCAGCTCGTCGATCTCCTGCGGCGTCAAAACGGCAGTCGGCTCGTCGAAGATGAGGATCTCGTTGTCGCGGTAGAGCATTTTGAGGATCTCGGTGCGCTGCTGCATGCCGACGGTGATATCCTCGATCAGCGCGTCGGGATCTACACGCAAGCCGTATTTTTCGGAAAGGTGCAGCACCTTCTCGCGCGCCTCACGCTTTTGCAAAAAGCCGTATTTGTTCGGCTCGACGCCCATGATGATATTATCGAGCACGCTAAAGCACTCGACAAGCTTGAAGTGCTGGTGAACCATGCCGATACCCAGCGCATTTGCGTCATTGGGGTCTTTGATGGAAACGGTAACACCGTCTTTTCGTATCTCACCCTCCTCGGGCTGGTACAGACCGAACAAAACGCTCATCAGCGTCGATTTGCCGGCGCCGTTTTCACCGAGCAGGGCGTGGATCTCGCCTTTTTTCAGCTGCAAATTGATCTTGTCGTTGGCGATGATTCCCGGAAACCTTTTTGTGATGTTCAGCATCTCAATGGCATATTGAACTTCCAAAACAAACGCCCTCCTTTGTTAAGATCGCGGCAGACAGCCGTCTTTTATGTATTATATCACAAACGAAGCCGCAAAGCAAAGCAAATATACCGTGAAAGTGCCGAAAATAAATGCTTTTT
>JAFQUN010000079.1 GCA_017408525.1 Oscillospiraceae bacterium | reverse complement strand
GTGGAGCTTTGGCGGGTGTGGCTGGCGGATTATTATGAGTATGAGGACAGCCCTGTGGTTCACAGAAAAACGATCACTGCTGATGCGCTGACGGTAGAAGACATCAAAGAGATCGAGAAGGCGGATATTTGGAACACCCCTGATAAGATATATCCCAACAGGCCATCATTCTATTGCTTGACGATCGTTCGCTGATAGCTAACAGAATTTTCAAAAACGATCAACACATGGAGGCAGCAATGGCAAAAGAAATCGATCCGAAAGACACCTCAAGAGCTGCGGCATATGAACTGTGGATGACGGCGCCAAACCCAATGGTCACGTTTTTCAAGACGTTGGATGTGACGAAGCTTCTTCGAATGTCTCGGAAGAAACATATGAAATTCAACATGCTCCTTGACTATTGCATCCGAAAAGCGGCTTGCGGCATCAAAGAGTTCTACATCCTCCCTGTCGGAGAAAAGCTCATACAGTATGATGCGATCGCCGTCAATACGATCGTGAAAAACAAAGACGGCGAGGTATCCTCTTGCGATATTCTCTACACTGATGATCTTGACCGCTTCAACTGTGAATACCTGCAATTTACGGCGCAGGTGGCGCAAACGTGCATGGATAGAGACCTTTCGGCTGAGTGCATGGTAATCGGCACATCTGCGATTGTTGACACAGAGATTGACGGTGCCGTGGGTATGAACAGCGGTATTTTCAATAATCCTTTCATCATCTGGGGGAAGTATCGCAAAAAATATTTCAAATACTATCTTCCGATTTCGTTTCAGTTTCACCACACGCAGATGGATGGTGCGCACGCGGGAAGGTTTCTGGAAAATCTGCAAAAAGAGATCAATTCCATAAAATAGTTACATAAAAAGGACGCTCCGATAAAATCGGAGCGTCCTTTTTATGTATTGCTTACAGGTAGTTTACCGTCAGACAGGTGACGCCGGCGGCATCCTTTCCGCTATTCACAACGGAGAACGGACGGATCGCACCGCTGGGCGCAGCTGCGAAAGCGGGGACGGCAGCCGGTGCGGCAACGGGAGCTGATGCCGGAACAGCAGGTGCAGCCGCAGGAGCGGGAGCAGCCGCAGGAGCTGCGGGAGCTGCTTCTTCGACGTACTTTTCGGGATGGTCGCGACGGTCGAGGAACTTAGGCGCGACCTGCGGGAAGAGGGCGAGGCTCAAAACATCCTCGTCGCTCTTTGCGACATCCTTGAACTCGGTCTTGTACTTTTCAAGCTCCGGCTCAAGAAGATCGGCAGGACGGCAGGTGATGACCTCGTCGCTCTTGATGTGCGCGAGCGCGCGGACTTCCTCGTTTACCTCGCCGGGAACGGCGCCGTACTCGCCTTTGAGCAGCGCCTTCGACTCCTTGGGGAAGGTCTTATACTTGCCGACGACGACATTCATGACCGCCTGCGTGCCGACGATCTGGGAGGTCGGCGTGACCAGCGGCGGATAGCCGAAGTCCTTACGCACGCGGGGGATCTCGGCGAGGACTTCATAATACTTATCTTCCTTACCCGCCTGTTTGAGCTGGGAGATAAGGTTCGAGAGCATACCACCGGGAACCTGGTACAAAAGCGTGTTGGTGTCGACATTGAGCACCTTCGGGTCGAGCGAACCGGCTTCTTTCAGACGCTGGGCGACCTTGCGGAAGTGGACGGCGGCATCGGACATCTTGTTGAGATCAAGACCGGTATCGCGCACCGTACCCTGCAGCGTCGCAACGAGCGACTCGGTCGCCGGCTGCGCCGTGCCGTTGGCAAGCGGGGAGAGGGAGGTGTCGACAATATCAACGCCGGCGAAAGCCGCCATCAAAAGCACCATGTCACCCGTACCGGTCGTGTTGTGCGTATGCAGGTGGATGGGCATTTTGACCGTTTCCTTCAAGCGCTTGACGAGCGAATACGCGTCCATCGGGAGCAGGAGATTTGCCATGTCCTTGATGCACAGCGTGTCGGCACCCATCTGCTCAAGCTCCTTCGCCATCTTCACGAAGTAATCCTCGTTATGGATGGGGGAGATGGTGTAGGAGAGGGTCGCCTCGACCTGACCGCCGTACTTCTTTGTGGACTTGATCGCCTGTTCAAGGTTACGGACATCGTTGAGTGCGTCGAAAATGCGGATAATGTCGATGCCGTTTTCGATGGACTTGCGACAGAACGCGTCGACGACATCATCGGCATAGTGCTTGTAGCCGAGGATATTCTGACCGCGGAAGAGCATTTGGAGCTTGGTCTTGGGCAGTGCCTTGCGCAGCTTGCGAAGGCGCTCCCACGGGTCTTCGTTCAAAAAGCGCATGCAGCTGTCAAACGTCGCACCGCCCCAGCACTCCAAAGAGTAATAGCCGATGGAATCGAGGATCTCGCACGCAGGGAGCATATCCTCGATAGTCATGCGCGTCGCAGCCTGCGACTGATGCGCGTCACGAAGAATGGTGTCGGTGATAAGCAGAGGCTTTTTCGATAAAAATTCCATTGTACGGTCTCCTTTGCTTCACTGATGTAATTTGATCAACCGAACAGCGCCATAAGGACGCCGGCGGCGATAGCGGAGCCGATAACGCCGGCGACGTTCGGACCCATCGCGTGCATGAGCAGGAAGTTGGAGGGGTTCTCCTTCTGTCCCACCATCTGCGAAACGCGCGCTGCCATCGGAACGGCGGAAACGCCCGCAGAACCGATCAGCGGATTGATCTTTTCCTTCAGGAACAGGTTCATGAGCTTGGCAAGCAGAACGCCGCCCGCGGTGCCGCAGCCGAACGCCACAACGCCCATCGCCATGATGATCAGCG
>JAFQUN010000011.1 GCA_017408525.1 Oscillospiraceae bacterium | reverse complement strand
GTATTTTCGCTCACGACCGCACCCTTGGGATTCATGCAGAATGTGCGCACGAGGTCCTGATATTTCTGCGTCTTATAGACGATCTTGCTCTCGTACAGCTCGTCGGTGATGTGGCGGAAGATGTCGGCGGGGATCTCTACACGCACGCCGATGTCGACGCGGTTTGAGAGGGTGGGGATCTCAAGCTCTTTGCAAACGCCCTCCATCCACTTGCTGCCGCTGCGTCCGACGGAGATAACGCACTTTTCGCACTCGAACGTTTCCTCATCTGTCACGACCGCGTAGCCGCCGTCGATGATCTGCACTGTCTTGACGGGCGTGCGGAAGTAGAATTTGACCTTCTGCGAGAGGTCGGCGTAGAGGTTGCCGAGGACCTTGTAATTGATGTCCGTACCAAGGTGGCGCACCGATGCGTCGAGCAGGTGCAGGTCGTTTTGCAGGCACTTGGTCTTAAAATCGCTCTTCGCCGTCGAATAGAGCTTCGTACCCTCGCCGCCGTAGCGCACATTGATATCGTCAACATAGCGCATGAGGTCAAGCGCCTCTTCCTTGCCGATGTACTCATAGAGCGTCCCGCCGAAGGCGTTTGTGATATTGTACTTGCCGTCAGAAAACGCACCCGCGCCGCCAAAACCGTTCATGATGGCGCAGGTGGGGCAGTGGACACAGCTTGTGATCTTCTTGCCGTCGATGGGGCACTTGCGTTTTTCAAGAGGATTTCCGCACTCGAAAACGGCGACCGAGAGCTTTGGGTCGCGCTTTGCAAGCTCGTAAGCGGTAAAGATGCCGCCGGGACCGGCACCGATGATGATAACGTCGTAGCGCATATCTTTTCTCCTTTTTGCGCGAAATATGGGGAATGGACTGCTTTTTCAATATACCATATATTTTCGTGTTTGAACATTGGAAAATAAAATATTTTTGAAATTGGTTTTTCTGCTGCCTGCCGGCGGCGGGGGAGGTTTCGCGCTTCCGAGCGCGAGCTTCTTTTTTGCTCCCGCCCAAAAAAGAAGCCAAAAAATGCGGCTTAAAAACCAAGGTTTTTGAGAATTTCCTTTTCGCTATACTGCAACTGCCGTGGTAAGCCGCGGCGCATGGGAAACGGACTTGCCTCTGCGGTTTATTCCGCGCGTTACGCGCTGGCGGTTTGGTTGTCGGTAATACTTTCGTTTTGCCGAGTGCGCCTACTGCGGTTTGAGTAAAGATGGTATTGCGTGGACGGGGGCGGTCAACCCCAAAACCATCGGGGCTGATTGGCAGTAGGCGCGGTTCTTAAAACGCAAGTGCCATCGCCACGCACTCAATCGAGCGCGTAACGCGCGTGGAAAAGAGCGTAGTCGATTCGTTCACCGCGCGCCGAGGAAAATCTTCGCACCATCAAGCGGTCTGAGGGAAATTTTTAGAAACCGTAGGTTTCTAAATCAGTTTTGGTTACTTTGCCTGACGGCAAAGTAACCCGCGCCGGAGCGCGGAATAATCCCCCTTTTTTGAAAGGTGTCTTGCAAAAGACGGGAAAAAGCGGAAAAATGCAGGCAAAAAACAAAAAAACACTTGACACCCAAAAGGTGCAAGTGTAAAATAAGATGATTGTTTCATGATGGAGCGGTGTCCGAACTTCCCACAAATGCAGTGTAACACAAGTGTGGCGCGTTGGCAAGTGTGAATCTTCGGAAAGTTACAACAAAGCCGTGTGTATCAAAACACACGCCGCTGCCTGTCATAGAAAACGCCCGATGGCGAACATACCTCGATGAGGATCCTATGCGGCGGGGGAGGACAGCTCCCGCCCGAAAGAAAGGCGTGATTTTGAGATGGCCAAGGACAAGTATTACGGCAAGACACTGCGCAAAAACTTTGCCCGCCACGAGGAGATCATGGAGATGCCCAATCTCCTCGAGATCCAGAAAAGCTCTTACCGGTGGTTTTTGGAGACGGGACTGCGCGAAGTGTTCGCGGATGTTGCTGCGATCACGGACTATGCCGGAAACCTCAAGCTGACGTTCATCGATTACAGCATGGACGAAAAGCCCAAGTACGATGTGGAGGAGTGCAAGGCGCGTGACGCAACGTATGCGGCACCTTTGAAGGTGCGCGTGCGCCTGCACAACAAGGAGACCGGCGAGATCAAGGAGCAGGAGATCTTCATGGGCGATTTCCCCATGATGACCCAGTCCGGCACCTTTGTCATCAATGGTGCCGAGCGTGTCGTTGTCTCGCAGATCGTGCGCTCCCCGGGCATCTACTACGGCAAGGAGATCGATCTGACGACCGACCTTCCGCTGCTCACGTCCACTGTCATCCCGTACCGCGGCGCATGGCTGGAGTATGAGACGGACACATCGGAGATCTTCTATGTCCGCATCGATAAAAACCGCAAGATCCCCATTACCTGCCTTCTGCGCGCATTGGGGCTTCGCACCGACGCGGAGATCCTCGATATGTTCGGCGACGATCCGCGCATCGTCGCTACGCTTGAAAAAGATGCGTGCAAGTCGTATGAAGAGGCGCTGCTTGAGATCTACCGCAAGCTGCGCCCCGGTGAGCCGCCCACGGTCGACTCTGCCGAAACGCTTATCAACGGACTCTTTTTCGACCCGCGCCGTTATGACCTGTCCATGGTGGGTCGTTATAAATTCAATAAAAAGCTCTCTCTCTGGACGCGTGCGCGCGGACAGAAGCTGGCTTTCCCTGTTGCAGATCCCGCAACGGGCGAGATCTTGCACGAGGCGGGACATATCCTCACCTCCGATGAGGTGCGTGAGCTTGACGCGATCGGCGTGAACGAGCTGACGCTCGATCTCGAAGGCTCGACGCTCAGGGTGTTTTCCAACGGTATGTGCGACCTCGCGCGTTTTGTCGACTTCGACCCCGTTGCCGAGTGCGGCATCAAAGAGCGCGTGCGTTACGACGTTTTGCAGGAGCTTCTTGCAAAGCACACGGGCGAGGAACTCAAAGAGGCGCTGCGCGCGAACGCGGAGCGTCTTGTCCCCAAGCATATCATCACAAGCGATATTTTCGCTTCCATCAACTATATGAACGCCCTTGCCCATCCCTTTATCAGCAAGGACGATATCGACCACCTCGGCAACCGCCGCCTTCGCAGCGTCGGTGAGCTGCTGCAAAATCAGTTCCGCATCGGCTTTTCGCGCATGGAGCGCGTTATCCGCGAGCGCATGACGATCCAGGATCTCGACGGCGTCACGCCGCAGAGCCTTATCAACATCCGCCCCGTGACCGCTGCGATCAAGGAGTTCTTTGGTTCGAGCCCCCTCTCGCAGTTCATGGACCAGACCAACCCCCTTGCCGAGCTTACGCACAAGCGCCGTCTTTCCGCGCTGGGTCCCGGCGGTCTTTCCCGCGAGCGCGCCAACATGGAAGTGCGCGACGTCCACTACAGCCACTACGGCCGTATGTGCCCGATCGAAACGCCGGAAGGTCCGAACATCGGCTTGATCTCTTACCTTTCCACCTATGCGCGCATCAATGAGTACGGCTTTATCGAAGCGCCGTACCGTGCCGTTGAAAAGGGAACATGCAAGGTCTCCGACACGGTCACCTATATGACTGCCGACGAAGAGGACAACTGCATCGTTGCGCAGGCTGCCGAGCCGCTTGATGAGAACGGCTGCCTTGCCAATGCCCGTATTACCTGCCGCCACCGCGACGAGATCGTTGAGGTCGACCGCGACCGCGTCGACTATATTGACGTTTCTCCGCGTATGATGGTCTCCATCGCAACGGCGATGATCCCGTTCCTTCCCAACGACGACGCAAACCGCGCCCTCATGGGTGCGAACATGCAGCGTCAGGCGGTGCCGCTGCTCCGCCCTGAAGCGCCCATCGTCGGCACGGGTATGGAGCACAAGATCTGCCTCGACTCCGAGGTTGCGCTTCTTGCCGAGGGTGACGGCGTTGTCACCTCCGTTGACGCGCGCCATGTCACCGTTGCATACGACAGCGGCGAGACGAAGGAATATAAGCTTGTCAAATTCCTGCGTTCCAACCACGGCACCTGCATCAACCAGCATCCCATCGTCGAAGTGGGCGAGCGTGTGTGCGGCGGCGATGAGCCGACCGTTCTTGCCGACGGTCCTGCGACCGATCAGGGCGAGATCGCGCTCGGACGCAATATCCTCGTCGGCTTTATGACGTGGGAAGGCTACAACTACGAAGACGCCGTTCTTTGAACGAACGTCTGATCCGCGAGGATGTCTATACCTCCATCCATATCGAGGAGTATGAGATCGACGCGCGCGATACGAAGCTCGGACCTGAGGAGATCACGCGCGATATCCCCAACGTCGGCGAAGATGCCCTGCGCGATCTCGATGCGCGCGGTATCATCCGCATCGGCGCGGAAG
>JAFQUN010000078.1 GCA_017408525.1 Oscillospiraceae bacterium | reverse complement strand
TCGCCGGTAACGTCGATCATGACGCCGGAATTGACGCCGGCACTGACATAGACGCGGATGACAAAGTCGCTCTTTTTCATCTTTCCGCCGATTGGATCTTGTTCGACGATCTGACCTGCGGGATATTCGGAGCTGCTCTTGAAGCCGACTTCCTCGATCTCAAAGATGTCTTTGACATCTTCATGTGCGCGCGCTTCCTCTACCGTCATGCCAACGACAGATGGAACGGAAAACTCCGTGACGACATTCTGCGTATCAAAGCTTGCATCGATAATGCGCCAAAGTCCGAAGATAACACCCGCTGCCGCAAAGAAAAGCAATACGGCGATAAGCGCCTTTTTCCACCCGCCGCCGCGCGGCTCATATTCCTCGTACTCCGCTTCGATATACTCCCCGCGCGAGGAATGCTGCGCATATGAGCTGCCGTGCGGTTCGGATGCGGCAAGATCCTCACGTTTGAAGTACATCGTCGGCTCGTCGACCTCCTCCGGCTTGATGTCTTCAAGCGTGAAAGGCAAACTGACATCGGGGTTTTTGCGAAACTCTTCAAGATCGGCAAGCATCGCCTCTGCCGTCGTGTAGCGGCTTTCGATGTCGTTTGCCATCGCCTTCATGCAGATCAGCTCCAGCGCTTCGGGGACATCTTTGTTGATGTCGCGCGGTGCGAGCGGGACGGAACTCAAATGCTGGATAGCGACGGAAACGGCGGAGTCCCCCTCAAAGGGGAGGCGGTTTGTAAGCATCTCGTAAAGAACGATGCCGGACGAGTAGATATCCGAGCGCGCGTCGGCGCGGTTGCCCTTTGCCTGCTCGGGAGAGATATAGTGGACGGAGCCAAGCGCTTCCTGCGTGAGCGTCTGTCCTGCGTCGGAAAGGCAGGCGATGCCAAAATCGGTGACCTTCACGCTGCCATCGCGCAGGACCATGATATTCTGCGGCTTGATGTCACGGTGAACGATGCCGCGGCTGTGCGCATGGCTGAGTCCTTTCATGATCTGTGTGATGAAGTGCAGTGCCTCGCGCCAGTTGAGCTGACCGCGCCGCTCCATATACTGCTTGAGCGTGATGCCGTCGATCATCTCCATCACGATATATTCGGGGTCGCCGCGCGAAACGTCGTAAACAGACACGATGTTTGGATGCGAGAGCATGGCGACGGCGTGCGACTCATCCTGAAAGCGGCGGCGAAAATCGGGACTTTCGGCAAGGTCGCTTTTGAGGATCTTCACGGCGACAAGACGGTTTAAGCGGTGGCACTTCGCCTTGTAGACCGTTGCCATGCCGCCCGTTCCGACGCGTTCGAGTATCTCGTAGCGGTTATCAAGGAGTTTTCCAATGTACTGATCCAAGACCGATCCCCCCTTCCTTACGCTTTATGGACAAGAACGGCAGTGACGTTGTCGGGTGCGCCGCGCTGCTTGCTCAAAGCAAGCAGCTGTGCAAGCGACGCTTCCTCGTCCGCGCCGTTTCGGATGATCTCGTGCATTTCCGGACTTGTAACGGTGTTGACAAGTCCGTCGGAGCAAAGAAGGATAAAGTCCCCCTCGGCAAGCTCGACGGTGTACCCGTCACAAAGGGCGGATTCCTCCGGTCCAAGTGCGCGGGTGATATAATTGCGCTTAGGGTGCGTTCGTGCCTGCTCCTCTGTGATGTCACCCCGGTCGACAAGACCCTCGACGAAGGAATGGTCCTTGCTCACGCGGCTGATGCCCTCTTGCGTGACATGATAGGCGCGGCTGTCACCGACGTTGCTGATGATGACACAGCCGTCCTTCGCGATCGCGGCAACGAGCGTTGTACCCATGCCGGCATAATGTGCATCATTTTTGGCAGCAGTGTAGACGGCGCGGTTTGCCTGCGCCACGCAGTAGGATGACGCCTGCAATACCTGCTCCGGCGTCATATCAGCGCGAAGCATCGCGCGCATCGCAGTCATGTACGCGTCGACGGCGGTGGTGCTTGCGAGAAGTCCCCCGCTCACGCCGCCCATGCCGTCACACACGACAGCGACAAGATGTCCTGTTTGTTCGATCTGCTCGATCGCAAAGCAATCCTGATTTTCCGGACGCACCAGACCTGCGTCCGTGATCCCCCATGCTTTCATAGCGTATCGGCCCCCTTCTTTTCTTCCATTTCCTTTCGGCGAAGCTGCCCGCAGGAGGCGTCAATATCTCCTCCAAGGCTTCGCCGCACCGTGGCAGTGATCCCATGCGATTCCAGCCGCCGCGCAAATGCGTCGATGCGCCGGCTCGGTTTGAGCGGGCTTTCTACCACGTCGTTGAGCGGAATGAGGTTGACGTGACCCGGCATTCCGCGAATTTTCTTTGCGATAAGATCCGCCTGTGCATCGGAGTCGTTTACGCCGTCGATCATCGCGTACTCAAACGAGATGCGTCGCCCCGTCTTTTTGAAATACCGGTGGCAGGCGGCAAAAAGCGTATCGACATCGTATGCGCGGTTGACCGGCATGATCTGCGAACGCGTTTGACTGTCCGGTGCGTGGAGCGAAACGGAAAGCGTGAGCTGCAAATTGCGCTCGGCAAGCGCGTCGATCATCGGCACGATGCCGCAGGTCGAAAGTGAGATGTGGCGCATCCCGATATTCAACCCGTCAGGGTGGTTGACAAGCTCCAAAAAACGCATGACGGTATCAAAATTATCGAGCGGCTCACCAATGCCCATAAGTACGATATTTGAGATGGGAATTCCGGCGTCAAGCTGTGAGAAGATAACCTGGTCAAGCATCTCCGATGCGGCAAGGTCGCGCACGCGTCCGGCGACGGTCGAAGCGCAGAACGCGCAGCCCATGCGGCAGCCGACCTGCGAGGAGATGCAGATGGTATTTCCGTGGTGATAGCGCATAAGTACGCTTTCAATACAATTTCCGTCGGCAAGCTCCCAGAGGTATTTGACCGTACCGTCAAGCTGTGAGCGTTGGCAGCGGGCAACGCGCGGAACGGTGATGAGAAATTCCCCGGCGAGCTTTGCGCGCAGCGGCTTTGAAAGGTTGCTCATCTCGTCAAAGGAGGTCACCCCCCTGTGGAGCCATGTGAAGACCTGCTTTGCGCGGAAAGCCGGCTCACCCATCTCCCGTAATGCGCTGCTGATCTCCTCAAGCGTCATGCATTTGATATCTTTCATACTTCTTCCTTTGCCTTTTTGCGAAGCTTGCAGATGTAAAAACCGTCCGTCCCGTGGCGCTGCGGCCAAAGCGTTATGCCGCCCGTGACAGTGCCGAGCGAGGGCAGGTCATAGGTTTCGGCAGAAAACTCCGGATGCGCGCGCAGAAAATCATCTGTGATGCACTCGTTCTCTTCCGGCAGAATGGTACACGTCGCGTAGAGCAGCACGCCGCCCTCGCGCACATAGGTACAGGCGTTTTCGAGAATCGCGCGCTGTACGGCGGGAAGTTTGGAAAGTTCGGCTTCATCCTTGTAGCGGATATCCGGCTTTTTACGGATGATGCCAAGTCCCGAGCACGGAACGTCACAGATAACGGTGTCGAACGCGCCGATCCACTCTGTGCGCGGCGTGCGACCGTCGGCAAGCTCCGTTTTGATGCAGGAGATGCCAAGACGCGCCGCGCCGGACTCGATCAGGCGGAGCTTGTGCGCGTGGATATCGCAGGAGATGATCTCGCCGCTGTTTTCCATCGCGATGGCGGCAGCAAACGACTTCCCGCCCGGCGCGGCGCAAACGTCCAGCACACGGCTGCCCACGCGCGGTGCGGCGGCGAGGACGGCAAGCTTTGCGGCGGCATCCTGAACCATGATGCGCCCGTCGGAAAAGGCGGCGAGCGATTCGATGTTTCCGGCACCTGTGAGCGTGAAGCAGCCCTCAACAAGCGGGTGGACGCACGCTCCGACACCCTCGGCGGAAAGCTCCGCTGTGAGCGCGTCGGGTGTCGTTTTCAGCGTATTGATCTGCACGGTCGTGGGGACCGCGTCGTTATTCGCGCGCAGAAAAGCCTCCGTTTCCTGCGCGCCGAGGATCGGAAGAAGTCGATCGACGAGCCAGCGCGGATGGCTGTACAGGAGCGAGAGGTATGCTGCCATGTCAGTCCTATCCGGCTGCGGCAATGCGTCTTTGTTTCGCGCAAGGCTTCGAAGGACTGCATTGACAAGTCCGGATGCTTTACTGCGTTTGTGGCGTTTTGTCATTTCAACTGCCTCATTTACGGCAGCGCTTGGCGGGATCTTATCCATGAAAACGATTTGATATGCGCCGATGCGCAATATCTCAAGGATGATCGGCTCCAGTCTATCGGTACGCTGCGAGCAGTGCGCGCCGATATAGAAGTCGAGCAGCGCGCGGTTTTGTAAAACACCGTAGCAAATGCGCGTGGCAAGCGCCGCATCGCGCGGCTCGAGAGCGTCGCGGCGAAGGGCAGCTTTGAGCGTGCCGTCCGACCACGCGCCGTTTTGACGGCACGCAACAAGCACCGAAAGCGCCGTTTGGCGCGCACTTTTACCCATCAGCGGTCATCCCTCCTGCTGCTTCGCGAGATAAACACAAGGACATAGCGCAAAAGCTGGACAATGGACATCAAAAGCGCGGCAACATAGGTCAGTGCGGCGGCACGCAGCACCTTCTTTGCGCCGCGTACCTCATCTTCATCGAGGAGATCCTGCCCTTCGATCGTCTCGATCGCGCGTGCGGAGGCGTTGAATTCCACCGGAAGCGTCACAAGCTGGAAAAAAGTGGTGAGCGAAAAGAGAACGATGCCAACGGCAAAAAGTCCCTGACTGTATAGAACAAGTCCGATCATAAGCAGGATCACGGAAAATTTTGCACCAAACTGCGTGAGCGGAACGATACTCTGGCGCAGACGCACAGGGCTGTAACCCACAGCGTACTGCACAGCATGCCCCGCTTCATGGCAGGCGACGCCGACCGCCGCAACAGTTGCTGCGGAGTAAACGGCATCGGAGAGATAGATGGTGTTGTCTCGCGGATCGTAGTGGTCACTGAGCGTACCGGGTGTGTGAGAAATGCCCACGTTCGTCACGCCATGCGCGCGCAAAACTGCCTGTGCCGCCTGCGCGCCGGTCAGTCCCCGACGGTTCGTGACCTTCGAATAGCGTTTGAAATTTCCGCTCACCTGCGCTTGCGCCCAAAAAGAAAGCAGTAGGACAGGGACAAGGATCAGAGCATAGAGGTTGTTTGCAAAAAAATAGGTATAATCGTACATTATTTCTCCTAAAAAATCAAATTTTCATAGGATGCCCCCGCAGATAATCAGCAGCAGCCATGCGTTTGCCGCCCTCTGCCTGAAGCTCGGTGATAATAATACTCTCCCCCGCACCGCAGGCAACGCGAATGCCGTCCTTCCCGGCAGAGAGGATCGTGCCCGGCAGAGCATCTGCCGCACCGGCGCACTTTGCGGCAAAAAGCTTGAAATTCGTGCCGCCAAGCGATGCCGTGGCGCACGGCCACGGGATGAGTCCGCGGATCTGGTTTATTATGTGCTGTGCGCCGCTATTCCAGTCAACAGGCGACATTTCGCGGCTGAGCATGCTTGCATATGTCTGCTTGCTGTGATCTTGCGGTGTACGCGTTGCGGTACCGTTTTCGATAGCGCAGACGGCTTCGGAAAGTGCCTGTGCGCCAAGGGTCGCAAGGCGCGCGGTGAGCTGCGCGGCATCCTCCGTCGGGTCAATGGGCGTTTTGAGAATGTGGATGATGTCGCCCGCATCGAGGTCGTGCGCCATGTGCATAATGGTCACGCCTGTTTCCGTTTCGCCGTTCAAGATCGCGTGGTTGATCGGCGCGGCACCGCGGTATTTTGGTAAAATCGATGAATGGACGTTGATCGATCCGCGCGGCGCAACGGCAAGGATATCGTCAGGCAGGATCTTGCCATATGCGGCAACGACCACAAGCTCCGGTGCGCAGCGCTGCAAAATCGAGAGCGCTTCCCCGTCGCGCATGGTTGCAGGTTGGTAAACGGCAATATTCTGTGTTAATGCATATTCCTTTACAGGTGAGAAGGTGAGCTTCATTCCCCTGTTTTTGGGCTTATCCGGCTGCGTAAAGACACCGCATATCTCGTGTCCGTCTTCAACAAGTCTTTGCAGCGACGCGACGGCAAATTCAGGCGTGCCCATGAAAAAAATCCTCATGCTTTATCGACAGCCTCCTCGTCCGCTTCGACCTCTACGATCTCAAATTCATCCTGGTTTTCGGCAATGTATGCTTCAAGCTCCTCGGGCGTGAGCAGGTGGTCGACCTTTTCAACATACAGGTGCCCATCCAGGTGGTCGATCTCATGGCAGAAGCAGCGGGCGGTCAGATCCTCGTCTTCGACCTCAAAGGTATTGCCAAAGCGGTCCTGTGCGCGCACACGCACAACGAGCGGGCGCTTGACGATGCCGTACTCCCCCGGGACGCTCAGACAGCCCTCGATCCCCTCCTGCTCGCCCTCGGTGTAGACGATCTCGGGGTTGATGAGTTCGATGATCTCGCCCTCGTAGTTTTCAACGATGCATACACGGCGCAAAACACCGACCTGCGGTGCGGCAAGACCAACGCCATTCGCCTCAGCGAGCGTTTCTTTCATGTCATCGAGCAGTGTGTGCAGCCGCTCGTTAAATTCGGTCACGGGACGGCAAACTTTGGTCAGGCATTCGTCGCCCTGGGTAAAAATATTGCGGATAGCCATAAAATCGTCTCCTTTTTTAATCGAGAGAATTGCAGTCTGCAAACATGGAAAGACCGCGGTTTTCCTTTTGCGCATAAAATGTAGTGATGATGTGTGCGACCACACGCCGTGTGATCGCGTCATTTTGACCGACGAGAAACACGCGGTAGCGGTATTGGTTATTGACCCTTGCAACAGGCGCGGCAGAGGGACCGAGAATATCGGTATCATTTTGCCGAAGCTGTGGGAGCTGACCCACGATGGCGCGAAGCCCATCGCGCAGGTGTGTCGCAGCGCGAAGCACCCTCCCCTCGTCCGCTCCTGTGACGGTAAGCGTAAAAATGTCGGCAAAAGGCGGATAGCGGCGCACGCGGCGCATACGGATCTCGCCCTCGTAAAATGCCTCATAATCCTGCGCCGCAGCTGCGCGGATAACATCGTTTTCGGGGGTAAAGGTCTGAATGACCGCCCTTCCCTTTTTCCCGCCGCGTCCTGCACGCCCGACGACCTGCGCAAGCAGGCTGAACGTGCGCTCGGCGGCATGGTAGTTTTCAACATACAGCGCATGGTCGGCGGAAAGTGCGCCGACAAGCGTGACATTTTCAAAATCAAGTCCCTTGGCGACCATTTGCGTGCCAAGAAGGATGGGAACATTTTCACGCTCAAATTTCGAGAGGATCGCCTCATGTCCCTGCGCAAGACCTACTGTATCGGTGTCCATACGCAGGATGGGCGTATCGGGAAAGATGGCACGAAGCTCATCTTCCGCTTTCTGTGTACCGATGCCGACGCGCTTCATGATCCCGCCGCAGGCAGGACACGTTTCACGCATCGGCTCGGAGTGGCCGCAGTAGTGGCACATCATGCGTCCATTTGCCGAATGGTACGTCATCGCAACACTGCAGCGCGGGCATTCCGGTACAGCGCCGCATTCGCCGCAAACGAGCATACGGCTGTTGCCGCGGCGGTTCAAAAAGAGGATGCTCTGCTCGCCGCGCGCGATATTTTGGGAAAGCTCTTCTTTCAAAACAGCGCTGATGCACCCATCGTTCCCCGCACGAAGCTCTTCTCGAAGATCGGCTATGAGCACACGCGGCAGGTCTGTCTCGTTATATCGCCGACGGAGATATACACGCTCATACCTTCCGTTTTCAGCGTGATATGCGCTTTCGACCGATGGCGTTGCCGAGCCGAGCAGCAGCAGAGCGCGATCTTGTGCGCAGCGGTATTTTGCAACGTCGCGTGTATGGTAGCGCGGTGCATTTTCCGATTGATAGGTCGTCTCCTGCTCTTCATCCATGACGATCAGCCCAATATTCTGCAGCGGTGCAAAAACTGCCGAGCGCGTGCCGAGTACGACGCGCACATCGCCGCGGCGGATGCGTTTCCACTGGTCATAGCGCTCCGTAAGGCGCAGGGAGCTATGCAGCATGGCGACCTGATCGCCGAAGTGTGCGGTGAATTTTTCAAGCATCTGCGGTGTAAGTGCGATCTCCGGTACGAGCATGAGTGCGGACTTTCCAAGAGCGAGTGCTTTTTCGATCGCGCGAAGATAGACCTGTGTTTTCCCGCTTGCGGTGACGCCTTGCAGCAGCATAACGGAGGGCTGCTCCTGTGCAAGATGCTGCGATATCGCGTCAAGCGCAGCAGTCTGTTCATCGTTGAGGACGACAGGTACGGCAGCTGCTGCAGCTTTGTGCTTTTTGATCCGCAGCTTCTCTTGTTCGCAGATCGTGACGATACCGGCGCGCTCCAACGCGCGGAGTGTCGTCATTGCCGCACCGGTGTAGTAGGAAAGCTCCGCCGAGGAGAGTGTCCCCTCCGCACACAGAAGACGCACCACTTCATAGCGGACGGGCGCACTTTTTCGCTTTGGCTCAACCATCGCCATTGCGTCCTCACCGGTCATGGCAAGCGATACAAGACGGATCGTCTTATCACCAACGCTTCGCCGAGCCGTTGTTTCGATCCGCAAAAGTCCCTCTTCCTCAAACTGCCGAAGACGGGCTTCCGTAAGCGCTTTGCACGAAGAGAGCAGTGCGCGGCAGTCCATCGACCCGCCTGATGCACGAAGCGCTGCGACAATTTCAGTAAACTGTGCATCATCCATGCGTGCACAGTCAGCCTTTTCGGTAAGCGAGCAGATGCGCGAAAACTCGTACCAAATACCAGACGGCAGGATCGTGCGAAAGGCGTCATATAGCGTACAGAAATAGCGCGCCTTCATCCATTGCGCAAGCGAGAGCGCCGCATCATCAAGAAGCGGCGCGTTATCAAGGGCGGCGGTAATGCGTTTTAGCTGTGCGGTGCGTTCCCCCTGCCGGAGGGACAGGACCATTGCTTCAGTTGGTTTATTCGCCCGTCCAAACGGGACCATAACGCGTGTCCCGACACAAAGCTCCGCAGCAAGCTCTTCAGGTATGAGGTAGGAATAGGGCTTGTCAACAGCATACGGAACGCCGGAAACGGCAACCTGCGCAATTCGGCATTCCGCCATAGAAGACCCTCCCCTCAATGTTTCATCCGTCTGTCACTGCACAAGTGATTTCGCGGAAATACCGGTATCGATAGCCGAAACGTCAACTTTGCCCTCAGCAACCTCGTCGATGGCAAGCGTGACCGGCTTTGCAGTCATGCGTTCACCATTGCGCTCAGCAAGAAGCGAGAGCTGGCGCGCACGGCGGGCAACGACGTTGACGAGAAGGTAGCGGTTGGGAACGTGTTCGTTGAGCTTGGACATTGCAGGATAAAGCATCATAATTTTATACTTCCATTCTGCCGCAGTGCGGCTGTTTTATTTGTCAAATTACGGCACATTGCCGCATTTGTACGCTTTTGTGGATCATTCGCTCAAAATTGCCATGCGCACCGAAGGCTTGCAGTGTTCGGCAAGCATAATGGCATTGATCTCACGCACGGCATTTTCAACCGTGTCGTTGATGACAAAGTAATCATATGTGTGCGCGGTCTGAAACTCGACCTTCGCGCGGATCAGACGCTGCTGCACCTTTTCGGGTGTGTCCGTTCCGCGGCTTGTAAGCCGGCGCTCCAGCTCCGCCCACGAAGGTGGGGCGATGAAGATACGCACGGTGTCGGGCCGCTTGGAGTGGACCTGCAGCGCGCCCTGCACCTCAATGTCGAGGATGACGTCCTTTCCCGACTCCATCGCTTCATCGACATATTTTTTCGGTGTGCCGTAAAAGTTTCCGACATACTCCGCATATTCGAGGAATTTATCCTCCTGGATCATCGCGCGAAAATCATCGGTGTCGATAAAATGGTAATGTACACCGTCGACCTCCCCCTCGCGCGGGGCGCGGGTAGTTGCGGAGATGGAAAAATAAAGGTCATCGCGCCCTGCGAGCAGTGCGTTCAAAACCGTGCTTTTTCCGACGCCGGAAGGACCCGAGATGATAAAAGCTCTCCCTTTTTCCATTTCTATTCCTCCTCTTTCTCCGCCAGCTCGACCTGCACGCCGAGTCGCGCGGCGATCTTGTCGGTCGCGATCGCGGAGAGAACCACATGGTCACTGTCCATAATAAAAACAGACGCTGTCTTTCGCCCGTAGGTCGCATCAATGAGCATCCCGCGCTCGCGCGCTTCCTGCACCAGACGCTTGACGGGGGCGGATTCCGGGCTTACGACACTGACGAGCCGCTCGAGTGAGACCATCGCACCAAAGCCAATGCTGACAAGTTCCATGCTCGCCCCCCCTATTCAATGTTCTGCACCTGCTCGCGGATCTTTTCGACTTCCGCTTTGAGGTTGACAACTTCCTTCGCGATGGCGATGTCGCTGCACTTGGAGCCGATAGTGTTTGATTCGCGGTTGACCTCCTGGATCAAGAAGTCCATCTTGCGCCCCATCGGTTCGTCGGATGCAAGCATCTGGCGGAGCTGGGAGAGGTGGCTTCGAAGGCGGACAGTCTCTTCATCCACGGCGACCTTATCGGCAAAAATCGCAGCCTCAGTCAAGATGCGGGATTCGTCGATGGTCGTGCTTTGCAGCACCTCGCGCATACGCGATCCCAGCTTTTCGCGGTATTCGGCAACCGTCTGGGGTGAGCGCTGCTCCACGATGCCGGTGATGCGCTCGATGGTGTCAAGCCTTCCGGAGATATCTTCGGCAAGCTTTTCTCCCTCGACAGATCGCATATTTCGATGCGCAGCAAGCGCTTCCTCGGCGACGGCGCGGATATCATTTGCGATGCTCTCAATATCTTCCTCCGCCTTTGTGACAGTCAAAACATCGGGAAAGCGGGCAAGTGCCGTTGCTGTGATGTTATCGGGCAAAGAGAAAATTTCGCAAAGCTCGGAAAGCGCCTTGTGATACCCCTCCGCAAGCGGACGGTTGACAGCAACGACCGTTTCATCGGCAGCCGTTGTATCAATGGTAACAAAAACGTCCACTTTCCCACGCGAGATCGACTTCTGAACAAGAGATTTGATCGACTCCTCAGCGAAAATGTAGGCGCGCGGCAGCTTCACCGTGCAGTCGAGATAGCGGTTATTGACCGAGCGCACCTCCACCGTGATGTCGCGGCGGTCGCGCGTTTGCCTGGCTCTTCCGTAGCCTGTCATGCTTTTGACCACGTTATATTCCTCCTCTTTCCTCTTCGATGGAACTTTTCTCAATAGTAGATCGGGCAGAAGCACCACCCGCCGCCGAGCAGATTCGTACACGCAAGGCACATACAAATGCGCGTGCAGTCGTCAGTGCCTGTTGTAAAAACACTGTATCCCTGTGGGCGGAAGCCGCCGGCTCCGCCGCTTTGCATATATTCGAGCGCAGCGCGGTATTCCCCGTCGCCCGGCTCCATACGGCAGGCAGCGGCATAATAGCGCAGCGCCTCGTCCATCCAGCCGCGCCGCTGGCTGACCTTCCCCATAAGGAAGTGCCATTCGGCGGTATGCTCCTGCGGCTGGGAGAGAAGACTCTCCGCCGCGGCAACATCACCTCGGTCGAGTGCGGCGCGCACCTGCTGCAAAAGCGGCGAAGAGGATCGCTTTGTGTACGACGCCTGCGCAGTGCCATAACCGCCAGTGTAAGACGAAGATGCGCTGCTGCGGCGCTGCTTCTGAATAAGCTCGTACGCCTCGTTGACCTCTTTCATCTTCTCCTGTGCGAGGTCGGCAAGGGGGTTGTCGGCGTAATTATCGGGATGATACTTGCGCGCAAGCGTCCGGTATGCTTTTTTTACTTCCTCATCAGAGGCATCGGGCGATACGTTGAGTATCTTATAGGGATCGTTCATCTTGTTTCCTCTTTGCCGTTTTTTCTGTGATGCTCACGTCTGGAACGCGGCGCTTTGCGAAATGTTCCCGCAAGGACCGCGCTGCCGACGGCGTATAATCCTTCGTAAAAGACGCTGTCAAGTATGGCATGGTAATGTGTCCTGCCGCACAGCTCGTACGCCGCTGCCATGCAGTGGACAGAATGGTCAAGTGTTGCACAAAGCATTGTGCGAGAATCGCTGTCAAGTGTATTTCCTTGAATGTTATACCGGTAAATGAGTGGGTTGTAACTGCCGCTTTTCACATCACGCGCAAGGTCGTCCGCCGCGTCAACAATATAGACCCAGCGCCCAAGATGATAGAAAAGCTCCCCCATGACGCGGCGCTGTGTCTCGTCCGCAAGGTGCATCGCCGTGCCGCGAAGAAGGGTCGCAAACGTATCCGCCGCGCGGTCAAGCGAGGGGCATTTTTCCCGTTCAAGCGCGGAAAGCATTGCAAGCTGCGCCTTTGTATGCGCGTCAAACGCACTTCGAAGTACCCGCGCCTTTTTGTACGCACGGCGCAGAAAAAACGCGGCAGTACGGTACGGGATGGCACGCAGAAGCGTGCTGTCCGCGATGGCATCCTGTATCTGCCACCAAGCGAGGATGACGCTCTCATCTGCGGCGAGCACAAGCGCGTCGTTTTCGCACAGCACGGTGCATGGCTTGAGCGGATGCACGGCGCAGCGGCACTCTTTGCAGCGGTCATCCTCCCCTGTGGAAAGAAGCATGGCAAGGAGCGTAAAATCGTAGTTTAGAATGAAGCGCGCGGCAAACCCGTAACGCTTTCCGAGCGTGGTGCAAAGCCCGCAGTAGACCGCACGAAAGCGCGCACGCTCCGCCTCATTCAAGCGGTCAAACGAAGGTCGGACATAGCCAAACATATTCCCCGTCCCTCACAGCGGACGGACAATGACAAACGACAGCTCGCCGCTTTTTTTAAGATGTCTGTCATAAAGAACGGCAGGTGCAACACCGAGAACAAAAAGTGCGATAGCAACAGCATAGCGCGCACCCTCCGCAAGCATAGGGGTTGCAAAATAACCGGCAAAAAAGAGGAGAAACGGCAAAACATACACGACCACCATGATGCCCAGCAGACGCTTTGTACTGCTCTCCACCACGACCTTTTGCCCAACTGCCGCTCCAATGGGGTTTTTAGCAACAGCGTGTACTGCCGCACCGCTTACACCGCAGCCGGCACACTCCTCGCAGTCGTGTCCGCAGGCGGACTTGCGCGGAACGGATATCTCCGCATTGCCGGAGGGCAGGAGCCTCTCAACAGTAGCGATCTGCGTCATTTTTACCATTCCTCCCGCAGAAATAAGTTGATTTCATCATGCCGCATTTTCGTCTGCGGCAGCAGGTGTCTCCTCGATTTGAACGATGACCGGATACGTTCCGACAACACCGAGGTCGATATCCTCTGCGCTTTCAATGCGCACCGCCGCGTCGACCGTATAGGTACCGCGTGCCGCAGGAATATCACTCAGGTCGAGTACAATGGAAACTTCGTCGCTTTGGAGAAGGGCAAGATCTTCCGATGTTCCGCGAAGTGTCACCACGACGCTGCCATTGCGCACAGCTGCGGCACAGCCCTCGGGCACATTTTCGCACACAAAGTCTGATACAACAACACTGCGGCTGACCATGTCCTTAAATACAACAGTGACCTTTGCCTGCGCAGAGCTGCTGATATTTGAAACACCGGCAGGTGTTTTGATATCGTATGTGTAGGTGCCTGATGTGACAACATCTTCCAGCGAGATCGTTCCAAGGTCGATGCTGTCGATCGCACGAACTGCCGCCGCTTCGCCCGTAACGGAGATGCTTTGGGGCAAGATCGTGTAGTCAACATTATCGAGATGCGCACCGTCACTTTCGATAAACGTAACAGAAAGCGGTACCCGCTTGGTCAGAAGAACAGGCAGATGCGCCTCGACCTGCGTACGGTCGGCACGGAGGTTCACACCTTCGACAACGTTGCCGTTTTTATCGTACAGTTCGTAAGAGAGCATCTCGCGCACGGAATCGCTCGGCTTGTCAAGAGGTAAAATGACCTTTGCGTATGCAACCTTCAAAACGTCTGCCTGCTGTCCGCGAACCTCAAGCGTGGACGGGTAGAGCGAGAGTGTACCGGCAGTATAGCCATCGGCGACCTCGCCATCGATCTCGGCGCGTATCTCTACCTCGCGGCGGAAAAGCTCACCGACCCGTACAAGAATGCTGTATACCGAGGCACTGTCGGTCGTGACATCGCCCGGCGCAATATTTTCCGGATAAGCGACGGTATAGTTCATAGAGTGGAAACCGCTGGTCATAATGCTGCTCATATCAACATTGGCGGTGATGGCGGATGTATCGAGATTTGAGATGACCGAACGGCTTGCACGAAGGCGAAGAGAGATCGTCGTGTCCTTCCCCTGCAAAAGCATAAGTCCGCGGTCGGCGAGGGTAGAATCTTCGTAAAGAAAGACAACGGGAACATTGTCCACATCGACCGTTACCTGTGTTGCATTCTTCGCGTCCACATAGAGCCAGATCATTGCAGAGGCAAGGACGGAGAGAATGACATAAAAAACCCTGCTTCTATTTTCCATCGTTCTTCTCCTCCGATTTGCGGCGCAATGTCTTGAGGTTGATGCCACGCTTTTTCTCCGGTATTTCGACATCTTCTCTGGGGATCAGCTCATTGCGAAGCAGCTTGTCCAATGTTTCGGGCATAAGGTGCCGTTTGAGCATGCCGCCAATGGCGACGGAGATGGATCCCGTCTCCTCCGAGACGATGACAACGACCGCATCGGAATTTTCACTCATGCCGATGCCTGCACGGTGGCGCATGCCGAGGTCACGGCTCAAGTTGACGTTTTTGGAAAGCGGCAGCATACAGCCGGCAGAAAACACCCTTCCCTGACGTACGATCACAGCACCGTCGTGCATGGGCGCCTTGACAAAAAAGATGTTTTTCAAAAGCTCGCTCGAAACGCTCGCATCAAGCACCGTTCCGCTGCGGGCAATGTCATCGAGCGAAATGCTTCGTTCAAAAACAATGAGAACGCCCGTCTTGCTTTTTGACATCTCCGCACAAGCGAGAACCGTCTGGTCGATGCATTGCTCAAGTGAGGTGGAGCGCGCCTC
>JAFQUN010000077.1 GCA_017408525.1 Oscillospiraceae bacterium | reverse complement strand
ATACACGAAACTGGCGGCTCCCCATCTCCTCCAAAATACGGCGGATCTCCGGCTGGAAAAGAATGATGAGTGCAAGAACGCCCCACTCAAACGCATGACTGAGAATAAAATAAATGCTGTGGAGTTCAAATGTATTGGATGCCCAGAGCGCAAGGAGGAAAATAACGACCCCTTTGAAAAGATTCCCTGTCTTTGAGCTTTTTATAAGCTTGAAAAGATAGTAGATCACGACTGCCATGATCGCCATATCGACAAAGTCAGAGAATTTCAAAGTAAGAAGAAATCTGCCGCCTTTTGCCATGATTTGAGTAATGATCTCCATAGTAAATCCCTCGCAGGCGAATAGTTACTCCTATTCTAATATAACCGCAGGAAAAATGCAACTGTCGTGCGTCGTTAAAATACGCTTTTTCTGTAAATGATTCGACGAAGTTCGCACAAAAATCGCTCGACCTCCGACGCTTTGTTAAAAACCGACATACTTACGCGCACCGTTCCGCTGTCGACCGTTCCCGCTGTACGATGTGCCGTCGGTGCGCAGTGCAGTCCGCCGCGCACCGAGATCCCTCTCGCGCCAAGCAGCTCGGCAAGCTCTTCTGCGTCGAACCCCTGTACCGTAAATGACACAACACCGGCTTGCAGGGCGCGCTCGCGCGCGGCAAAGGCAGAAACACCGTGAAGCTGCATCAGCCCCTCAATGACCTTTTCGGTAAGCGCGCGCTCATAGGCAAGGATATGCTCTTGTGTGCGGCTTTCCACAAAGCGCAGACCTGCAAGGAGACCGGCAATGCCCGGCATATTGTGCGTCCCTGCTTCAAGCCTGTCGGGAAGATAGTCGGGCATTTGCTGCAAAAGCGAGTCACTCCCTGTGCCGCCCTCAATAAGCGGCACCGTTTCGTGCGCACAAAGCAAAAGACCTGTCCCCTGCGGTCCGTATAGTCCTTTGTGACCCGGCATTGCAGCAAACGCAGCACCCCATGCTGCCATATCGACCGCTTCCACGCCTGCCGACTGCGACGCATCAACGATCAGCGGCACACCGTATGCCCGACAGCGCGCGGCGATGCGTTCAACAGGAAGGACATAGCCAAAAACGTTGGAAACATGTGTACACACAGCCACATCGACGCCTTGTGCAAGTACCGTTTCAAATGCCCTCACAGCAGCATCGGCATCAAAGAGCGGACTTTCCGCGACGATCGTTTCCACACCGCGCATGGAATAGAGCGGTCTTGTCACAGCGTTGTGCTCATAACCGGAAATGACAACGCGGCTCCCCTCCCTTACGAGACTTTTGATGGCGAGGTTGAGCGCATGTGTTGCATTCATCGTGAAGACAACATTTTCGGGACCTTCCGCGCCGAACATTTCGGCTGCAAGTGAGCGGCAGGAGAACGCTGTCTCTGCCGCTTCGCGCGAGGCAGCGTGATTTCCGCGGCCGGGCGAACTCATCACCGTGAGCGCGCGCAGCACGGCACGGCGAACGCTCTCCGGTTTTTGGAGCGTTGTTGCGGCACTGTCAAAATAGATCATACGATCACCTCACGCAGCCCTGTTTCATCCTCGAAAAACACGCGTTGTGGGCGAAGCCCCTTTTGTGACAGTGTCTGCATTGCTGTGACAAAACGCCGCTCCGGAACACGGAGCGTGTATCCGCAGCCCTTCCCTGTCAGGCTCGCCTTCGCGCGGGCAAGCTTCACGCCGATCCCCTTTTTCTCAAGCAGCTTTGTCATCTGCTGCGCCTGTGTGATGGATCGTGCGACGATGTGGTAGTACGCCATGCTCCCGCCTCCCTTTCTCATGCCCATTGTATGCAAAAAAGCATAAATGGTTAATGAGAACCAAAAAGCTGAAGGAGCGGGAAAACCACTCCTTCAGCTTTTTGGTTTTATTGTACAGATTCGACAAGCGCAACAGCGTACGCTGACATACCCGACCCATCACCCGTGAAGCCAAGCTTCTCTTCCGTCGTTGCCTTCACATTCACGCGCGAAGCATCAACACCGATCGCGGCGGCAATGTTCTGACGCATCTGCTCTTTATACGGCGCGATCTTCGGTGCCTGCGCAACGAGCGTTGCATCAACGTTGACCACAACAAAGCCTGCGGCTTCGACCGCTTTCAACGCACGACGCAAAAGCATGAGGCTGTCCGCATTCTTGTAGGCATCATCCGTATCGGGGAAAAGCGTTCCGATATCACCAAGCCCTGCCGCACCGAGCAGTGCGTCGATAATTGCGTGTGTGAGCACATCCGCGTCGGAATGACCGAGCAATCCGCGATTATACGGAACATTCACCCCGCCGAGGATAAGCGCACGCTCCTGGCAAAGGCGGTGTACATCGTAGCCTTGTCCGATGCGAAGCTTTGTCATATCGCAAGACCTCCGCTGATGATCGCGTCTGCCACGACAAGGTCGAACGGCGTTGTTATCTTGATATTCTCCTCCGCACCATCTGTCAAGTATATTTGCTTGCCAAGCCGCTCCACAGCAGCACAATCGTCCGTTACTTCCACGCCATCATTAACAGCGGATTGCAGCGCAGCTTTGAGAATATCAGCGTTGAACGCCTGCGGCGTCTGCACAGCGAAAAGTGTCTTTCGATCTGGCGTCTGACGGACAACATTGCCCTCTGCAACCTTGATGGTATCCTTTACGGGCAGTGCAGGTGCAGCAGCATCGAACCGCTGTGCCGCCTCGATAACACGGTCGACCAGCTCGATCGACGCAAACGGACGCGCGCCGTCCTGCACGGCGATAAGCTCCGCGCGCGCATCGACCTCCATCGTTGCACGCAGCACCGACTCGGCGCGCGTCGCGCCGCCGGTGACAAGCTTGACGCGCTTTGTGAGGACATAGCGCTTGCAGAGATCGGCGATCGTCACGAGCGAATCCTGCCGCACGGCAACGATGATCTCGTCCACACGGGTCGAATCCTCCAGCGTCCGGAGCGTGCGCGCAAGAACAGGAATGCCGTGGATCTCCTTAAGAAGTTTATCTTCCCCTCCCATACGAGCCGAAGAACCGGCAGCAGCAACGATCACTGAGCAGAATTTACGCGGTTTTGAAGCGTTGAGGATCTTTTTGAAAATACCTGCCATATCTACTCCCTGTTTGACATAATGGAATTGAGGCGCAACTCTGCGTCCTGATAGGCGACATTCTGTGCAAGAACGACCTCCGAAAGGAGGACCTGCTTTGCACTGTGCAGCATTTTGCGCTCACCGGTCGAAAGTCCACGCTCTCTATCGCGCAGTGTGAGCCCTTTGATGACAAGTGCGACATCAAGAAGGTTGCCGGTTTTGAGGCGCTGCATATTTTCCTGATAACGGTGGTTCCAATTTACCGTCATCGTTGCGTCAATATCGGGGATGCTGCACATCACATCCTCGATCTCCGACGCGGAGCGGATGGGACGGATCCCGATCGCTGCACAATTATGCGTTGGAATTTTAAGAACAAGTCCGGAAAGTGGCATTCTGAATACATAAAACTCCATAAGCTCACCGTCGATCTTTTCTTCGACAATGCACTCGATCACGCCCGCTCCATGCATCGGATGAACGATCTTATCGCCGACGCAATACAATATGCCCACCTCCCTTAAAATAATTTCCTTATCATGAAAATTTTTGAATTTGTCTTACTCCCCAAAAATTAACAATCTCCCATGCATATTATACAGTCTTTTTTTCTTTTTCGCAAGTTGCGTCGAGAAATTTATTTATTTTTATTTTCTATCTTTGACGGTGTGACACGCCTATATCAAAGAGTTTGCGCGGTTTGCGGAAAAGAAAAATGCGCGGTTGCCCGCGCATTTTCAAATTGACATATTATGCAAAATCAGCTGCGTTTTTCACCGATTTGTCCGTCTCCAAATACCCATCTTCTCCGCGTCGGCGATGAGCTGTTCGCGGAAATCTGGGTGCGCGATGGAGATGATCGCCTCAGCGCGCTCCCAAGTGCTCTTGCCCTTGAGGTTGACCATACCGTATTCGGTGACAAGATACTGCACAGCGCTGCGCGGGTCGGTCGCGATCGAGCCGTTCGTAAGCGTCGGCACGATGCGGCTTTTGACGCTCCCATCCTTCCCTGTCACGGTCGAGGACATGCAGATAAAGCTCTTGCCGCCGCGGGAGAGGTACGCGCCCATGACAAAGTCGAGCTGTCCGCCCGTGCCGGAGATATGCTTCGTACCGGCAGACTCCGCGTTCACCTGACCGAAGAGGTCGCAGTCGATGGCGTTGTTGATGGAGATGAAGTTATCAAGCTGAGAGATGATGTGAACATCATTTGTGTAGTCCACCGGCGCGCCCATGACATCGGGGTTGCAGTTTACATAATCATAGAGCTTCTTCGTGCCGGCGGCGAAAGCGAATACCTGTCTGCCCTTGTCGAGCGCCTTGTTTTTACCGGTGATCTTGCCTGCAAGCGCGATATCGACAAAGCCATCAACATACATCTCGGTGTGAACGCCGAGGTCCTTGAGATCGGACTGTGCGATCAGGGCACCGACGGTGTTGGGCATACCGCCGATACCAAGCTGCAGGCACGCGCCGTTCGGGATCTCGGGAACGATAAGGTTTGCGACCGCCTTATCGACCTCGGTCGCCGGCGCGCCCGCGCCAAGCTCCGCAACGGCGGGATCGTCACCCTCGACGATCATATCGACATCGGAAATATGTATTTCCGTGCCGGTGAGACCATAGACCCACGGGAGGCTCTTATTGACCTCGACGATGATGGTCTTTGCGCGCTCGAGCATATCGGCAAGGTGTGAGGGGCTGACAGAAAACGAGAAATAGCCGTGCTCATTCATCGGCGTCACCTGGATCATGGCGACGTCAACAGAGATATTTTCGCGGTAAAAACGCGGCAGTTCCGAATAGCGCATGGGGCTAAAGTAGCCCATGCCCTTGGAAACGACCTTGCGGTCGATTCCGCTCATGTGCCAGGAGTGCCATGTAAAATGCTCCGGCGCGTCATCCGCCTTGCAGATCTCGGGCATCCACATAGTGACGCCGCCGCGCACCTTCACATCGCGCAGCTCGCTCCCACGCGCGGCAAGGGCGCGGTCGAGCGCAACGGGATGGCAGCAGCACCAGCCGTAATCGACCCAGTCGCCGCTTTTGACGGCCTTGACCGCGTTTTCGGCGGTGGTGAGCTTCTTTTGATATTCAGCGTTCCAGTTCATATTATCCTCCCAGAAAATTGT
>JAFQUN010000076.1 GCA_017408525.1 Oscillospiraceae bacterium | reverse complement strand
AATTTACAAGGTACACGCCTCATCGGCGGAACATTTGCTATGTTACCACAGCTATGCCGCTTTGTCAAGCACTTTTTTCAAGTTTTGCGGAAATTTCTTTCCGCTTCCCTCTTTTGCGTTTTCCTTGCGAAAAACGCGCCGCCCTTGACCTTTTTGCTGTTTTCGGGGGCTTGCGCCCCCATGCTCCGCTGCGCCCCTCCGCCGGAACTTTTGCCCCAGCCACGCCGCCTCTTCGCAAACAGCTTGCTTACTATACCAAACACTTTCCCCCTTGTCAAGCTGTTTTTCGTGTTATTTTTCCTTTTTTCCTCTTTTTGTGCAAAACCTCATAAAAAGCTCATTTTGCAGCGCGCACCATGCATCTTTTCACCATCTGCTGCGCTTACTATTTTGTACATACACGCGGCTTGCAAAGGTTTGCAGCGAATGGTATAGTATACATATTATATGTACAAAGCGAAAGGGCATCGTTTATGAACGCTTTACACTCTCTCATGGAATATCTTGATGTTCTGCGTGCGCATGACCTCCTTCTCTCCCATACACTTTCAGAAGACGATCTGCGCAATTCCATCGAAACACTCACCTATGATACACGCGAGGTTTCAGGGAAATCTCTCTTTATCTGTAAGGGTGCAGGCTTCCGTGAGGAGTATTTGTCGCAGGCAGCGTCACTCGGCGCGTGCGCTTATGTTTCCGAGCTGCACTATACTGCCGATATTCCGGCGATCCTCGTGAGCGATGTACGCGAGGCGATGGTGTGGCTGGGGCGGCTTTTCTACAACGATTCCGTTGACCTTCTCACCTCGGTCGGCATCACAGGAACGAAGGGCAAAAGCACGACCGCCTTTTATCTGCGTGCCATTGTCGATGACTGTCTTTCCTCGCGGGGCATGCCGTGCTGCGGCATACTCTCATCCATCGAAAACTACGACGGAATTCACAGCGAGGAGGCACATCTGACAACACCGGAGTCGCTCGTCATCGCGCGCACGTTCCGGACAGCGCACGACGCCGGCGTATCCCACTTTGTGATGGAGGTTTCGAGCCAGGCTCTCAAGTACGGGCGTGTGGGAGGCATGCGGTTTGATGTTGGCTGCTTTCTGAACATCGGACTTGACCACATCAGCCCCATCGAACACAACGATTTCGAGGATTATCTTACCGCCAAGCTGCGCATTTTTGACCACTGCCGCACAGCGTGCGTAAACAGCGACAGCGACCACGCCGCGCGCATCCTCGACTATGCGCGGGAGCGGTGCGAACGGGTCATCACGTTCGGAACCCACGAGGGCGACGATGTTTTCTGTAAGAACGTCGAAAAACGTGATGACGGCATCTTCTTCACTGTGCGCACACGCGAATTTGAAGGTGAGTTCTCCATTTCCATGCCCGGGCTTTTCAATGTTTCAAACGCGCTTTGTGCCATCGCTGCGGCGACGGCGCTCGGCATACCGCAGGAGCATATCCGAAGTGGACTGCGCCGCGCCGTTGTCAATGGACGGATGCAGATTTTCGAAAGCCGCGACCGGCAGGTGTGCGTCATTGTCGATTACGCGCACAACCGCATGAGCTTCGAGGCGCTTTTCGCCTCCGTCCGCGCAGAATTTCCAAGCCGTCACATCGCGGCTGTTTTTGGCTGCCCCGGCGGAAAGGCTTTGCAGCGGCGGCGCGATCTCGGAGAGGTCGCGGGGCAGAACGCCGATTTCGTCTATATCACAGAGGACGACCCTGCAAATGAAGCTTTTTCCGACATTGCCGCAGACATCGCACAGTATGTCGCCTGTCCGCACGTTATTTTGGAGGACCGCGACGAATGTGTGCGCCGCGCGATCTTTGAAACACCGACGCCGTGCGTCGTGCTGCTCGCGGGAAAGGGCGCGGAAACGTGTCAAAAACGGGCGGGCGGCATGGTGACATGCCTGTCCGATGCCCAAAGCGCGCAGCGGCATCTTTTATCTTACGACAACAAAGAGGACAAAACATGAAAAAGGATTTTCTTCCCATCATTCTCGGAAGTGACGAAAACGCGTATGGTACCGTTCGTCTTTTCGCGGAGGCGTACGATGTGCGCCCGCTGCTCGTTTGCGCGCATCAACTGATCGCAACGTCGTACAGCCGCCTTTTCGACCTTTCGATCGTCGAAAATTTTGACGATGAGGCGGTTTTCCCCGATGCGCTCGACACGATCCTGTGCCGCTGCGCCGAAGAATACGAGCACCTTCTCGTTGTCCCCTGTTCGGATTACTATACAGCACTGCTCGTGCGGCATTACGACCGGTTTGACGGGCGCATCGCAAACCGCTTTGTCTCGCCGGAGCTTCTCTCCACGCTCGACACGAAGGACAAGTTCTATGCACTTTGCGAGAAGCATGGGCTGGACTTTCCGAAAACGGTCGTTTGTACACCGGACGAGCGCGAGCGCGTCATTGATGAGCTGCCGTTTTCCTTCCCCATCGTCGTAAAGCCGGAAAACAGCAACGCGCACGAATATCTGCATTGCGAATTCGAAGGAAAGAAAAAGGTGTACTTCTTCTCCGACCGCGAGGAGTATCTTGCAATGGTACGCGCGATGAATACCTCCGATTATCGCGGAAAGCTCATCATTCAGGAGTTTATCGAGGGCGGAGATGACGCCATGCGCGTGATGAACTGCTACTGTGACAACAGCGGCAATGTTCGTATGCTCTGCCTTGGGCAGCCTGTTCTGGAGTATTACGACCCCGCGACCGCCGGCAACTATGCCGCCATCATCTCCCGCGGCGACGATGCGCTTTACGCGCGCGTGCGCAGCTTTTTGCAGGAGATCGGCTATGTCGGGTTTGCCAATTTTGACATGAAGTTTGACCGCAAAACGGGGCGGTATGTGATGTTTGAGATCAATCCGCGCCTTGGACGCAGCAGCTTTTATGTGCGGGCAGCCGGGCACAACATGATGCGTCTTCTTGTCGATGACGTAGTCTACCGCTGCGCACCGGAGTATGTTTGCAACAAGACCGTCTCGCTTTGGAGCAATGTGCCGATGGGCATTTTGCGCCGCTACGTCAAAAACGAGGCACTTTTGCACGAGATCGATTCGCTTCCTGTGACACGGACGCTCTTTTGCAAAGGGGACCTTTCGTTCAGGCGGCTGCTCCGCGTTGGGAAGCAGTACCTCGCCCAGTACGGCGGGTTTAAGAAGTATTATTTTGATAAGGAAAAAGAGTTTCCGAAGATTTGAGGGAATACTATGTACGATGAACTGACAGCAGGCGATATCCAGAAGATGCGCGAGGAGCTTGATGAGCGGCGGTGCAAGCTGCGCCCCGAGCTTTTGGAAGAGGTCAAGCGGACACGCGCGTTCGGCGATTTGAGCGAAAATTTCGAATACAAGGAAGCGAAGCGCGCCAAAAACAGGAACGACAGCCGCATCCGTTATCTTGAAAACATGATCAAAACGGCGAAGGTCATCTCCGATGCGTCCGCTGAAAACGAAGTCGGGCTTTTCGACCTTGTGGAGATCCTGCCCGACGGCGCAGCACAAAGCAAAACGGTGCGCATCGTCACGACGCTTCGCACCGACCCGCTGCAAGGCATCATCAGCAAGGAATCGCCTGTCGGGCGAGCCATTATGGGGCGGCGCGCGGGTGAGCGCGTGACCGTTGTACTCGACGCGAACCGAAGCTATGGGCTCACCATCGTTTCCATCACGAAGTCGAGCGACGATGGCTCGATCCCCATTGGGTCTTACTGACTTCTTCTTTTATTCTTGTCTTTTTGTTGACACAGTCTCTGCCAAGGGGAGTTATTCCGCGCTTCCGAGCGCGGAGTTTCCTTTTTCCCACCAAGAAAAAAGGGAAAGAGAATAAAAAGAAGGCAAAAACAGAACGAAAAGGTGGTGAGCGTGTGACACGCACGATCTTACACTGTGACCTCAATAGTTTTTTTGCCTCGGTGGAGCTTTTATCGTATCCGGAGCTTCGCGACAAACCTGTTGCCGTGAGCGGCGATGCAAGCGCGCGCCACGGCATCATCCTTGCCAAAAACGAAGCGGCAAAGCGCTGCGGCGTTGTGACCGCCGAGACGATCTATCAGGCGCGGCGAAAGTGTCCCGAGCTTGTGCTGCTGCCGCCGCACCATGCGTTATACGAAGAGTATTCTCGTCGTGTCAACGCCATCTATGCGCAGTATACTGACCTTGTTGAGCCGTTTGGCATCGACGAGAGCTGGCTCGATATTACAGGAAGTTGTCATCTTTTTGGCGGCGATGCCGTGAAGATCGCAGACGAGCTGCGTACACGCGTGCGCGAGGAACTGGGGCTGACACTTTCTGTCGGTGTTTCGTTCAACAAGGTGTTTGCAAAGCTCGGCAGCGACTATCGTAAGCCGGACGCGACGACGCTCATCTCCAAAGAAAACTGGCAGAAGATCGTTTTTCCGCTCCCTGTGACCGACCTCCTTTTTGTCGGGCGTGCCGCTGCGGACGTCCTTGCACAATACGGTGTACACACTGTCGGGCAGCTTGCCGCGTGCCGCGCGGAGATGCTTGAAACGCTTTTGGGAAAGCTCGGCTTGCAGCTTCACGCTTATGCAAACGGGCTGGATGACGCCCCTGTTATCGGCGCAGACGGTCGTGAGGCGGTCAAATCCGTCGGAAACAGAACGACGTACAGCCGTGATATCACACGACTTGCTGATGCGCGCACTGCCATCACTGTCCTTGCCGACAGCGTTGCGATGCGCCTGCGGCGGCACGGGATGTACTGCGGCGGCGTACAGCTCACGATCCGAAACGCACAGTTTAAGAATATTTCGCGCCAAAAGCAGCTCGGTTTTACGACGCACCTGACGCGCGAGATCGCGGCGGCAGCCGTCGACCTTTTGAAAAGTGCGTGGCGCGAGGGCGAGCCGATCCGAATGCTGACTGTCACAGCGATCCATCTGACCGCCGAAAAGGATGCCTACTGTCAGCTCGATCTGCTCTCGGCGGGTACGCCGGAAAACGAGCGCCAGGAAAAGGTCGAGCGTGCAATGGATGCCATCCGCAAAAAGTACGGGAAGGGTTCTATTTCTTTCGGTGCAGAGGCGCTTGCAGAAAATTTCGGCGGCGGCACAGGACACGAATAAAAGCGAGCAAAAAAGGGGATCCGGCTGCACAATGTCATTAAATCAGAGTTTTTGAGCGAATACGAAAAAGTACCCACCTCATT
>JAFQUN010000010.1 GCA_017408525.1 Oscillospiraceae bacterium | reverse complement strand
GAAGCCGAGCGGCAAAAGCTTCATCTCGCCGCGCACGCCGTGGGTGTTGACGATCTGTCCAACCTCGATAAAATCGGGGCGGACGTGCGCCGCACCGCCTTCAGATTCGTGTTTCTTAAACGGGTTGAGCCTGGTGGGTCTCCTTACATATTATAGATGTGCCTAAAGCAGAGTATAGCCGATTTTTTGCCGCTGCGCAACCGTTTGCCGTGTAAAAAGAAATTTCCCTCGAAGCGCCAAAGACACTTCGAGGGAAATTTCAGTCAACAATATCAATGGAAACCTTGACGCCGGTACGCTGCGCGTAAGAGCGCACAACGGTACGGATCTCCTTGGCAATGCGGCCCTGACGACCGATCACCTTACCCATATCGTCGGGGGCGACGCGCAGCTCCAACGTCAGCTCGCCTTCGCGCGTGACCTCGGTGACGGAAACGGCATCGGGATCACTGACGAGATTTCTGGCGATGTAGAGCAGCAAGTCTTTCATACCGACCTCCGACCTTACAGAACGTCGACCTTCTTAAGCAGGGCACGGACGGTATCGGTGGGCTGAGCGCCGGTCTTGATCCACTCACGGGCGCGCTCGGCGTCGATCTTAATGGCGGCGGGGGACTGGCAGGGATCGTAGGTGCCGATCTCCTCGATGAAACGACCATCGCGGGGATAGCGGGAATCAGCGACGACAACGCGGTAGAAAGGAGCCTTCTTGGCGCCCATTCTTCTAAGACGGATCTTAACCATGATTTTTGTTCCTCCAGTAAAAAAATAATATGAATTGATTTATCAATAAATGCGAAGGCACTTATCAAACAAAGATTATTTAAAGCGCTTTTTGCGCCCGAAGCCATGCATACGACCGCCGCCCATGCCGCCGATGCCGGGCATCCCGCGAAGGGCAGTCGGCATCTTGCCGCTTGTCAGCTGCTTTGCAAGCTGCTGCATCGTTTCGTATTGCTTCAAAAGACGGTTGATCTCCATGACCTCCTGTCCGCAGCCGGCGGCGATGCGGCGCTTGCGGCTGGCGTTGAGGATCTGGGGATTTTCGCGCTCAAGCGGTGTCATGGAGAGGATGATCGCCTCCATGCGGTTGAACATTTTCTCATCAAGTGCCGAGGCGTCGAACTGGCGGCCCATTTGACCGGGCATCATGCCGGCGATCTGGGAAAGGTCGCCCATACCGCGCACCTGGTGGAGCTGCTCGAGGTAATCGGTGAGCGTGAAGCGGTTTTTGCGGATGCGCGCTTCAAGCTTGCGCGCCTTTTCTTCGTCAAACGCCTGCTCCGCCTTTTCGATGAAAGAGAGCATATCGCCCATGCCGAGGATCCGCGACGCCATGCGCTCGGGGTGGAATGGCTCGAGCATATCGAGCTTTTCGCCCGTGCCGATGAATTTGATCGGTTTTCCGGTCGCCGCGCGGATAGAGAGGGCAGCGCCGCCGCGCGCATCGCCGTCGAGCTTGGTGAGGAGCGTACCGTCGATGCCGAGCGCTTCGTCGAAAGCGGAGGCGGCGTTCACGGCATCCTGACCGGTCATTGCGTCGACAACGAGCAAAATTTCGTTCGGGTGAACGGTCGACTTGATGCGCTTGAGTTCGTCCATGAGCGCTTCGTCGATGTGCAGACGACCTGCCGTATCGAGGAAGACGAGATCGTTTCCGTGGTCTTTGGCAAAACGGATGGCTTCCTGTGCGATCTTGACGGGGTCGCCCTGTCCCATTTCAAAAACGGGGATGTCGACCTGCTTTCCGACGACTTTGAGCTGCTCGATCGCGGCGGGACGGTACACGTCACACGCGGCAAGAAGAGGGCGCTTGCCCTGCTTTCGCATATAGGCGGCGAGCTTTGCAACGTTCGTTGTTTTACCGGCGCCCTGAAGACCGACCATCATCACGACCGTCGGCGGGTGCGGGGCAAAGGTCAGCTTCGCGTTCGCGCCGCCCATGAGGGAAGTCAGCTCTTCGTTGACGATCTTGATGACCTGCTGGGCGGGGGTGAGGCTGTCTAAAACGTCTGAGCCGACCGCGCGGGCGGTGACGGCTGCGACAAAGTCTTTGACGACCTTATAGCTCACGTCCGCTTCCAAAAGGGCAAGACGCACCTCGCGCATCGCTTCTTTGACGTCCGCCTCCGTAAGGCGTCCCTTGCCGCGCAGGCGTTTGAACGTGGCTTCTAATTTTTCTGTAAGACCTTCAAATGCCATGAAAAAATCCCTTTCAAAGAGCTATGTATCATTCCTGCAATGCGCTTGCTGCGGCGAGGATGTCCTTCGTGAGCTCGCTCACACGCGCGTCTTCGTAGCGGCGGGAATTGATGCGCTCGATCTCCTCCGCAGCGGAAGTGATCTGCGTCACATGACCCTGCAGCTGCATAAAGCGCTTGACAAGACCCGTTTTGTCCTCGATGTCGGTCATAATGCCCTCGGCACGGACGATCACGTCGCGCACGCCCTGACGGGAAATGCCGTAGTTTTCGGCGATCTCGGAGAGGGAAAGGTCCTCATTGTAATAGAGATCGTAGAATTCCTTCTGCCGGTCGGTGAGGAGCTCGCCGTAAAAATCATAGAGCATCGTCATGCGAAAGGTCTGGTTCTTCACGGGGATACCTCCTTCTGTAAAGTTATAACGCTTTACAACAAGAATTAGTCTACACGAGTTTAGCACAAAAGTCAAGGAAAATTTGCGTGAAAAACGCCGAGTAGCGCAAGAAATTCTGTAAATAGATGAAAGGTATGGTAAAATAAACGGAAATGTGGTATTCTAATCGGCGGAAGTAAGTGACTAAAGGAGAATCATAATGCAGTCCATACGAAAGAAGATCCTGCCGGATGTTTTTTTGACGCACTATCCGGCGACGAAATTCAAAAACAGTCTTTTAAGCATCCAGCTTGTCTTTCCTCTCGACGCGGCGTTTGCCTCAGCAAATGCGCTTTTTCCGGCTGTGCTGCGGCGCGGTACGGCGCGCTACACCGATATGCGCTCAATCAGCAGCGCGCTTGACGCGCTCTACGGTGCATCGATCGCCTACACGGTGCGGAAAAAAGGAGAGAACCAGTGCGTCGGCTTTGTTGGCAGCTTTATCGACGACGCGTTTACACTCGGCGGCGAGCGGCTTTTGGAGCCGGTCGCGAAGCTCATGGGGGAGATCCTGCTCGATCCCGTTGTGCGTGAGGGCTGCTTTTTAAGTGAATACGCGGCAGGTGAGAAGGAAAACCTTGCCGATGCCATCCGCAGCGTCATCAACGACAAGCGAGAGTACGCCGATATGCGCCTTTTGCAGGAGATGTGCAAGGGCGAGCGCTACGCCGTCGACCGCCTCGGCGACGAGGAGAGCCTCTCCCGCCTTGACGCGCGGACACTGTACGCGCACTATCAAAAGGCGATCGCAAGCGCGCGCGTGGAGGTGTTCTATTGCGGAAGCGCGGATATTTCACGCGTGGAGGATGCGCTTGAAGCGGCGCTTTCAGGTCTTCCGCGCGGCAGCGTGATCGCGCCGGCGGTGGCTGTGCGCCGTGCGGTACGGGAGACGCCGCTTCATGTCACGGAAGCGATGGACGTCACGCAGGGGAAGCTCTCGATGGGTTTTCGCTGCACATCGGAAGATACGGCGGCGATGACGCTTTGCAACACGATGTTCGGCGGCTCATCGAACTCGAAGCTCTTTTTGAATGTGCGCGAAAAGCTGTCGCTTTGCTATTTTGCAAGCAGCATCTATCACCGTGCAAAAAATATCGTGACGCTTTCCTCGGGCATCGAATTTGAAAACTATCAGCTCGCCTTTGACGAGATCATGGAGCAGCTTGGCGCTATGCGCCGCGGCGAGTGGGAGGATTGGGAGCTTGACGGCGCACGCAGCACCATCATGACTGCCTATAAGACGATGGACGATTCTATTTCGCGCACAGAGGAATTTCACCTCGGCGCGGTGGCGACCGATCTCCCCGATACGCCGGATGAGCTGATGCGGAAGATCGCGGAGGTCACGCCCGAGCGCATCCGCGCAGCGGCGGAGTCTATACAGCTTGACAGTGTCTATTTCCTTACAGGGAAGGAGGGTGCAGATGAATAAGACGTATTACCCGCGCCTTGACGAGACAGTTCTGCGTGAGACGCTTCCAAACGGTCTGCGCCTTTGCATCGTTCCCAAGCCGCAGCACGTTAAAAAATACGCTTTCTTTGCAGCGCATTACGGCGGGATGGATGTGCGCTTTTCTCTTGACGGTGAAAAGTTCGATACGCCCGCCGGCATCGCGCACTATCTCGAGCACAAGATGTTCGACACGGAGGAGGGCAACGCGCTGCAGGAGCTTGCCAAAAACGGCGCTGAGCCGAACGCCTTCACCTCTAACGAGATCACGGCTTACTACTTTGACTGCACCGAGCATTTTGAGGAGAATCTGCGCATTCTGCTCTCGTTTGTCTCTGTCCCGTATTTTACGGCGGAGAGTGTGGAAAAAGAGCGCGGCATCATCGGACAGGAGATCCGCATGGTCGAGGATAATCCCGAGTGGCAGGTCTATGAGCAGATGATGCAGCTTCTTTATAAGGAGCATCCTGCGCGCATCCCTGTTGCGGGGTCGGTCGAAAGCATTGCAGACATTACGCCGGAGCTGCTCTATGCCTGCCACAAGGCGTTCTACGCGCCGGGCAATATGGTGCTTTGCGTTGTCGGCGATGTGAACGCTGACCGCGTGCGCGAGATCGCGATGGAAATTCTGCCGCGTGAGCAGGGGGCGTCGATCGAACGTGAGCATGGTGTGGGTGAGACAGCGGAAGCGGCACAGGCGGCGCAAAGCCGCCGGATGGAAGTGTCCATGCCGCAGTTCCTCTCCGGATTTAAGTGCGAAGCACCGTGCAAGGGGGAGGAGATGATGCGTGCCGTTCTCATCGGCGATATGGCGTGCGACGTGCTGCTTGGCGATTCGAGCGCGCTGTACCAGCGGCTCTACGATGCGCAGCTCATCAATGGAAGCTTCGGCGCGAGCTTTGATGTTCTCTCCGGCGCGGCGTACCTTTACGCGGGCGGCGACAGCAACGATCCGCAGCGCGTACACGATGAGATTTTGGCGGAGGCTGCGCGTATCGCGCGCGAAGGCGTGGACGAGACGCTTTACCAGCAGACGCGCCGTGCGGGCTTTGGACAGAGTCTTCGCGCGCTCAATTCGTTTGAAAGCATTGCTGTCTCACTTGCCGAGGGGACGTTCCGCGGCTTTGACCCGAACCGCTTCCCTGAGCTTTACGACAGTATTGAAAAAGCTGATATTGAGGCGTTTATCCGTGAGAACATCGTGGCGGAACGCGCGGTCCTTTCCGTTATTGAGCCGAAGGAGGACGGGGAATGAGAGGGCTTTCGACCATGCCCATCGGTTTTCCGGGGCTTTTCGGCGGGCTGGAGTTTGATCCGGACCCTATCGCTATTCCCTTTGGCGAGAGCGGTGTCTACTGGTACGCTGTGTGTATCACGTTTGGGCTTTTCCTCGGCGTGTATGTCTGCATGAAGATCTCCAAACGCTATGGTATCCGCGAGGATGACATCCTCGACGGTGTGCTCATCGTGACACCGATCGCGCTCATTGGCGCGCGGCTTTACTATATCCTGTTCAATCTCTCCTACTTCAGGAAGGGCGACGGTACGCTGTCGCTTTCGGCGATGCTCAATGTGCGCGATGGCGGGCTTGCTATCTACGGCGGGGCGATCGCGGCGTTTGCGGCGGCATATTTCTTCTGCCGAAGACGTAAGCTCCGCGCCGCAGCTGTCGCTGACCTCATGGTGATCGGTTTTTTCATCGGACAGTGTATCGGGCGCTGGGGGAATTTCTTCAACCGCGAGGTGTTCGGACGCGAAACAACGCTTCCGTGGCGGATGCGTGTTTGGGTCACGGCGAAGGAGTATATCGAAGTACACCCGACGTTTCTGTATGAGAGCCTGTGGAATCTTGCGGGGCTTTTGTTTGTGCTGTTTGTGATCGGAAAGGCGCGCAAGTTCGATGGTGAGAATTTCTGCTTTTACTGCTTCTGGTACGGGTTGGGGCGCTTTTGGATCGAGGAGCTTCGCATCGGCTCGGATGCGCTGGAGCTTTTCGGCTGGACGCTTTTCGGGCGTCCCCTATACGTATCGCAAGCGCTTTCGCTCGTGCTTGCTGTTTTTGGAGGTGCGATGCTTGTCTATCAGCTTCTTGTAAAAAAACGCGACGGGCGAGATCTTTGGGTCGACCGTGTGCAGCAGGCAACGCCGGAAGAAAAGGAAGAAACATAAAAAAGCAGGCGTGTTCACAATGAACACACCTGCTTTTTTATGTTTACTGCAAAGAATAGGATCTGATGCTTACTTGCTGTAATCGTAGAAGCCCTTGCCGCTCTTCTTGCCGAGGATGCCGCCGCGGACCATCTTGCGAAGCAGGAGGGATGCACGGTACTTGCCGTCGCCGGTCTCGCTGTAAAGCGTATCCATGATGGCAAGGCAGACATCAAGACCGATGAAGTCGCCGAGGGCGAGGGGACCCATCGGGTGATTTGCGCCGAGCTGCATCGCCTTGTCGATATCCTCGACGGAGGCAACGCCTGTCTCAACAAGACCGATCGCCTCGTTGATCATGGGGATGAGGACCTTGTTGACAACAAAGCCGGGAGCCTCGGCGACCTCGATGGGATCCTTGCCGATCTCCTTGGAGAGATTGTAGATGAAATCGAAGGTCTCCTGCGAGGTGTTCGCGCCGCGAATGACCTCGATGAGCTTCATGCTGGGAACGGGATTGAAGAAGTGCATGCCGATGACGGGATGCTTGAGACCATTGCCGATCTCGGTGACGGAGAGAGAGGAGGTGTTGGTCGCGAAGACGGCGCTTTCCTTGCAGATGGCGTCGAGACGACCAAGCAGCTCACGCTTGGTAGCCATATCTTCCTTGACGCACTCGATAACGAGGTCAGCGTCGGCGGCAGCTTCAAACTCCTCGGTCAGAACGAGCGCGAGCAGAGCGTCCATCGCTTCCTGGGTCATCTTGCCTTTTTCCACGCGCTTGGCGAGGGACTTGGAGAGCTTTTCCTTATGGCGCTTTGCACTCTCGACGCTGCTGGCGTACATCAGAGCGGTGTGACCCTTGGCTGCGAATACCTGTGCGATACCGCTGCCCATCGTGCCGGCGCCAAAAATTGCTACTTTCATAATTGTTGTTCCTCCTGTAATTTTGTTCGTTATAGGGGTTTAAGCGGCAAAAGCCGCGCGCTTACTTGTTTGCGAAGGGGGCGTGCTTGCGCTTTTCAAGGAACGCGCCCATTCCCTCCTGCTGGTCTGCCGTTTCAAAGCAGGAGCCAAACGCCTTCTCCTCAACCACGATCGCCTCGTCGATGGAAAGCTGCAAACCGTCGTTGATCGCCTTTTTGGATGCGCGGACAGCGATAGGAGCATTTGCGGCGATGGTGGAGGCGAGCTTATCCGCCGCGGCGTAGAGCTCGTCAAGCGGATAAAGCGCATTGACAAGGCCGATGCGCAGCGCCTCGTCCGCTTTGATGTTGCGGGCGGTGTAGATGAGCTGCTTTGCCATGCCGGGGCTGACAAGGCGCGCAAGGCGCTGCGTGCCGCCAAAGCCGGGCGTGATGCCAAGACCGACCTCCGGCTGACCGAAAACGGCGGTGTCGGATGCGATGCGGATGTCACACGCCATCGCAAGCTCACAGCCGCCGCCGAGGGCGTAGCCGCCGACAGCCGCGATGGTGGGGATGGGCAGTGTTTCAAGCTTGCGGAACACATCGTTTCCACGCTTGCCGAACGCTTCGCCCTCCGCTTTTGTAAGACCCTTCATCTGCGCGATATCGGCGCCGGCGACGAAGGACTTTTCCCCCGCGCCGCGCACGATGACGCAGCGGACGCTTTCAAGATCGATCGCGTCAAGAACTTTGTCCAATTCCTCAAGGACGCCGCTGTTGAGCGCGTTGAGCGCCTCGGGGCGGTTGATGGTGATGTATCCGATGGCTTCCTTCTGCTCGTAAAGTACAAGGGACATAGAGGCGATTCTCCTTTCAATTTGCATTTACGCATTATCACGTTCAATTATAATCAATAGAAATGATTTTTGCAAGTAAAACTGCATGAGTTCTTGCATTCTTTTTTTCTTGCACCTTTTAAGAAGCTGATATATAATGGTCTCCGCGTGAGCAAATACCGCGCGCTGCCGCGTTTACGGAGGATATTCCCATGCGTATGCGAAAAAAGAAAAATCTGCTGCCGCGAATGGAGCGGTGCAGCGAATACATCGTAAAAGACCCGTTTTCCCTCCGTGGGAGCTGGCGCGGCTTGATGCCGGAGTGCCGCGAGCTGCGGTTGGAGCTTGGCTGCGGCAAGGGTAGGTTCACGGCGGAAACGGCGCAAAATGAGCCGGATGTTCTTTTTATTGCACTTGAGCGCGTTCCCGATGCGATGGTCGTCGCGCTCGAGCGGGCGCAGGCGCTCGGTCTTCGCAATGTCTTTTTCATCGACGGTGATGCCGCGCGCGTGCCGGAAATGTTTGCAGGCGGCGAGGTCGACCGCATTTACATCAACTTCTGCGATCCGTGGAAAAAGAGCCATCAGGCAAAGCGCCGCCTGACACACGGCAATTTCCTCAAACTCTACCGCGCAGTGCTGCGCGAGAGCGGTGAGATCCATTTCAAAAGTGACAACGATCCCCTGTTTGAATTTTCGCTCGAAGAGATCCCGCAGTTCGGCTTCACCCTCTCTGAGGTCACGCGTGATCTGCATAGGGATGGTCCGTGCGGCGTGATGACCGATTATGAGGCAAAATTCTATGAGATGGGTCAGCACATCAATCGACTCGTGGCGACGATGCTTCCGTGGACACCGCCCTCGGATTAAAAAGCTGCTTTTGACACAGCTTTTTGCTTTGGGAGCTTTGCTGACGATTTGACGCTATACGGCAGCAGGCGGGAACACGGCGGACTGTTTGGAAGAACACGGCGAATGCGCTGTGTTCGAGTGCAAGGCGGTGCAGTGAAAATTTCATATGCTTTTTTGACCTTCTATGACTAAAACGATAGTGGTGGCTCATTGAGGTTTCTCCTTGTGGCTGGTGTGGTAACTGCCATTTTTTCGGAGAAATCTCTTTGAGCCACTGCTTTTTTCAAAAGCTGCACCTGCGGTGCAGGTCCGCATGGAAGCAGGAGAGAATCCCGCCGCCGGCGCAAAATATGACTTCTTTGCAGGAAGGGCGGAAAGAAGGAGGACAGGCAGAGTGAAAAAGTTTAGCAAAACTAAATTTAATTTTTAATTTGCTATTGCATTTTGGAAAAGCTTGTGCTATTTTATATTACCGTCGGTTTAGCCGCTGAAATCTAAAAGTTTAGCAAAACTGAACTTTCTTTTGAGGGAGGGTGCTTTGTGGATATCGGAAGCAAGATCAAAAAGCTGCGAAGACAGAAGGGACTGACCTTGGAGGAGCTTGCCAGCCGAAGCGAGCTTACGAAGGGGTTTTTGTCCCAGCTTGAAAATAACCTTACATCGCCGTCCATCGATTCGCTCGACGATATACTGGAGGCGCTCGGCAGCAGCCTTTCCGAGTTTTTCCGTGTGTATAAAAACGACCAGATCGTTTTCGGAAAGTCTGATTTTTTCGTGAGTGAAAAAGAAGACCACACGATCCACTGGATCGTTCCCAACACGCAGAAAAACCAGATGGAGCCAATTTTACTTGAGCTTGCGTCCGGCGGCGAGTCGTTTGAGCTTGCCCCGCACAGCGGCGAGGAATTCGGCTATGTGCTGGAAGGGAGCGTTGTGCTCGTGTGCGACGAAAAACGCCACACTGTCCGCCGCGGCGAAACGTTCTACCTTACGGGAAGAACGTTCCATCGGCTGATAAATGAAAAAAAGACAACTGCGCGTGTCCTGTGGGTCTCGACACCGCCTCTATTTTGAGAAGGAGAGAAAAAATGGAAGAGAAAAAGAAACTTATACAGTTCAAAAATATCGTCAAAAGCTTTGAGGATGGACAGGTCGTTCTCAAAGGCGTTTCCTTTGACATTTATGAAAACGAATTTGTCACGCTGCTCGGTCCCTCCGGCTGCGGTAAGACGACGCTTTTGCGCATCCTCGGCGGCTTTTTGAAGCCGAACGAAGGTAAAGTCCTCTTTGACGGCGAAGATATCGTCAATGTCCCGCCCTACAAGCGCGAGATCAATACCGTTTTCCAGAAATACGCTCTTTTCCCGCACATGAACGTGTTCGACAACATCGCCTTTGGTCTGAAGATCAAAAAGGAACCCAAGGACGTTATCGAGCAGAAGGTCATGCGTATGCTGCGCCTTGTGAATCTTGAAGACTATGCAGCGCGCAACGTTACCGAAATGTCCGGCGGACAGCAGCAGCGCGTCGCCATCGCCCGCGCGCTTGTGAATGAGCCGAGCGTTCTGCTTCTTGACGAGCCGCTTGGCGCGCTCGATCTGAAGCTGCGCAAGGAGATGCAGCACGAGCTCAAGCAGATCCAGGAGGAGGTCGGCATCACCTTCGTTTTCGTCACCCACGACCAGGAAGAGGCGCTTACGATGTCCGACAAGATCGTCGTGATGAAAGAGGGCGAGATCCAGCAGATCGGTACGCCTACCGAGATCTACAACACACCTGTCAATGAGTATGTTGCAAACTTCATCGGTGAGACGAATATCATCGACGGCGTGATGGTCGATGATGACCTTGTGATGTTCGAAGATAAGAAATTCCCGTGCAGCGCCGCCGGATTTGAAAAGAACGAGCCGGTGGATGTTGTCATCCGTCCGGAGCATCTCGACGTCGTGCCGCGTGGCGAGGGGATGCTCAAAGGCACTGTCAAGTCGCAGCTTTTCAAGGGCGTACACTATGAAACGGTCGTCGAAACGCGCGTTGGTACGTCGATCACCGTCAAGATGCAGGTCTCGCAGGATCGCCCCGTTTTCAACGAGGCGGCAGGCGAGAAGATCTCCGCGAACGCGTTTTTGCTCGATATCGAGGATGTGCAGACGCTCGACGATGCGACCATCGTTACGCTCGCTTCCGCCGAGGCGTGGGACGCTGAGACGGACGAGCCCATCTCCATCAAGAGCATCGAGCATGACATCCGCGGCGAAACGGGGGACTATACCGTTACCTTCTCCACGGCTGCCGGTACCTCCATCACCGTCAAGGCGGCTGTCATGGCGGAAAACCGCGTCGTGAGCAAAGTCTATCAGGAAGAGATCTACGCCATGAACTTCTTCAAGAAGGTCGAAGATATTCAAGAGAGCATGGCGCTCGATACCGACCTTGAAGTTTGGGCGTCCGCCTCGGCGTGGAGTCTCGAAGACGGCGAGCAGGTCGAGATCACCGAGGTCAAGTACGACTTCGACCCCGAAAACATTACCCCGGGCGTGTACGACATCACCTTTGCGACCGAGGGCTATGAGTATCTTGTCTCCACCACGCACAAGTTTGAGATCGGAAGCGAGGTGGGTCTGAGCTTCCGTCCCGAGGATATCCACATCATGCGAAGGGAGGCGCGGTAAGTTGAAAAATTTCCGTTCCATGAGCTATCCCTATATGGGGTGGATCCTTGCGATGATCGTCGCGCCGATGCTTTTGATCGTACTCTACGCATTCACGAAGGACGGCAACGAGGTCATCTCCTTCCGATTTACGCTTGAAAACTTCTCGCGCTTTATCACAGACTCCGTTTTTATGGAGGTGCTGGGACGCTCGCTCTACATCGCGCTCATTACGACCGTCATCTGCGTGGTCGTGGGGTATCCCATCGCCTACATCATCGCCAACATGACAGAGCGCGGGAACCTCATCATGATCCTGCTCATCACCATGCCGACGTGGATCAATATGCTCGTTCGCACCTACGCTTGGATGGGTATTTTGCAGGATGAGGGCATCTTCAATGCTATTCTCTCTTTCCTCGGCATCGGACCTGTCTCGCTCCTGCACACGGATTTTGCCGTCATCCTCGGTATGGTCTATAACTTCATCCCGTTTATGATCTTGCAGATCCATACCTCCCTTGCCAAGATGGACACGAGCCTTCTTGACGCGGCGAACGACCTTGGCGCCGACCGCGTGCAGCAGTTTCTGCGCGTGACGCTGCCGCTGTCGCTCCCGGGCGTCATCTCCGGCATCACGCTCGTTTTCCTTCCTGCCGTTTCGAGCTTCTTTATCCCCAAGCTTCTCGGCGGCGGACAGTTTGTGCTTGTCGGAAATATCATCGAAACGCAGTTCCTCACGACCGGCGACTGGAACTTCGGAAGCGCTATCTCACTTATCATGGCGGTCATCATCATGCTTTCGATGTGGCTTGCCCATAAGGTCGACGCGGAGCCTGCCTCTGCGGGAAGGGAGTGAGCCGCATGCAGAAAAAACAATCTGTCGGATCGAAGGTGCTCCTTGCGCTCACGCTCCTCTTTTTCTACCTTCCGATCCTCTACATCATTCTCTTTTCGTTCAACTCCAGCCGTTCACTGACGAATTTTTCCGGCTTCAGCCTGCGCTGGTACGAGAAGATGTTTGCAGACTCCACGATGATGGAGGCGGTCGTCTACACGGTCATCATCGCGCTTTTGGCGACCGTTATCTCGACTGTTGTCGGCACGATCACGGCGATCGGACTTTCCAAGTCCCGCCGCGTCGTACAGCAGCTTGTCGAGCAGGTCAATAATCTCCCCGTGATGAACCCCGACATCGTGACCGCCATCGGACTTTTGATGCTTTTCAGTGCGCTCACGGTCAAAAAAGGGTTTGTGACGCTGCTGCTTGCGCATATCATGTTCTGCATCCCGTATGTGATGCTCAGCGTTTCGCCGAAGCTCCGCTCGCTCG
>JAFQUN010000075.1 GCA_017408525.1 Oscillospiraceae bacterium | reverse complement strand
TTGCACAGGGGAGCCTTCGTCTGCAACGCACGCAGCCGAAGGCTGAACAGCCTCAGACCATCGAGACTAAACCGCAGTAGGCGCGGTACTTGAATCGCACCTGCTGCTATTGACCACCATGTAGGGCGTAACGCCCGAGAAAAAGAGCATAGTCGATTCATTTTCCATACGCCGAGGTTTACAAAAGCACAACCAATAGAATGAGGGGAAATTCTTAAAAACCGTAGGTTTTTAAGCCGACTTTTTGGTTCCCTTTTCCTCGGCGGGAAAAAGGAACTCCGCGTCGGAACGCGGAATAACCCCATTGCAGGCACTCCGTCAACGCGCAAAGCTGAAATAGAAAGAAGCTCGCCGCCGGAGCGGCGAAACAAACACCTTTGCAGGCATTGCGTCGACACCTTGCGAGATGAAATACGAGAATAAGGAGCGTACAGCATGGCACTTTATACGATCGGCGACCTCCATCTGTCGCTCACGGCGAACAAGCCAATGGATATTTTCGGCGACAGGTGGGCAAACCATACCGAGCGCCTGCGCGAGGGTTTTTCACACCTTACGAATGACGATGTGACCGTTTTGTGCGGTGATACCTCTTGGGGGATGTCGCTCAACGAGGCGCTTGCCGACTTTCAATTTATTGATGCGCTGCCGGGGCGCAAGTACATTCTCAAGGGCAACCACGACTACTGGTGGAGCACCGCTGCGAAAATGCGCCGCTTTTTCGCGGACAATGACATCAAAACGATCGATATTCTCCACAATAATTGCTTTTTTTACGGTGAGTATGCCATTTGCGGTACGCGCGGCTGGTTTTTTGAAGAGGACTTTGAAGGAACGCACGACGAGAAGGTACTCAACCGCGAGGTCGGGCGGTTGGACGCGTCGCTGCGTCTTGCGCAGGGGAGACCGATCCTCTGCTTTTTGCACTATCCGCCCATCTACCACGGCTACCAGTGTCCTGAGATCCTGCAGCTGCTCGACCGCTATGGCGCGGAGCACTGCTATTTCGGGCATTTGCACGGTGTGACGCACAAACGCGCCTTTGAAGGGAAGCGGAATCAAACCCAATACCACCTGATTGCGGCGGATTATGTAAACTTCACACCGCAGATCGTCTGCGAATGAAGAAAAAAATGAGAAAATTGAAAAAAACTGTGGAAATCTTTCAAACAGTGTGATAATATACGAAGTTGTATGGGCATTGGACCCATCATGAACGGAGGAAACTACATAATGAGTGTAAAAAGCATTGAAAAACTGGAAAAGAGCATGGTCGCTTTGACGATCACCGTCGAGGCAGAAGCATTTGAAGCCGCCGTTGAGAAGGCGTACCGCAAGATGCGCAGCAAGATCAACGTTCCCGGTTTCCGTCCCGGCAAGGCGCCCCGTAAGATGATCGAAAGCATGTACGGCGCTGAAGTTTTCTACAACGAAGCCGTTGACGAGGCGCTGCCCGAGGCATATATGAACGCTGTCGTGGAAAATAAGCTTGAGGTCGTCGGCTATCCTGAGCTGTCGCTTGAAGAGGTCGGCAAGGACGGCTTCACCTTCAAGGCACTCGTTGCCGTTTATCCCGAGGTCAAGCTTGGTAAGTATAAGGGCATCTCCGCTCCCAAGGCAGAGGTCAAGGTCAGCGCTGACGATGTTAAGCAGCGCTTGAATGAAATGGCGGAGCGCAATGCGCGCCTCGTTTCTGTTGACCGTAAGGCGAAAAAGGGCGATATCACCGTTATTGACTTCAAGGGCTTTGATGACGGCGTTGCATTCGAAGGCGGCGAGGGCACGAACCACGAGTTGGAGCTCGGCTCCGGCAGCTTTGTACCCGGCTTTGAAGATCAGATCATCGGTATGAAGACCGGCGAGGAGAAGGATATCGACATCACCTTCCCCGAGGACTATCATGCCGAGCTTGCCGGTAAGAAGGTCGTTTTCCATGTCAAGGTCAACGAGGTCAAGGTCAAGGAATTGCCTGAGCTTGACGATGAGTTTGCAAAGGATGTTTCCGAGTTTGATACCATCAAGGAACTCAAGGATGATATCAAGGCGAAGCTTACCGCCGAGCGTGAAGAGGGTGCCAAGCGCGCCTTTGAGGATGCGCTGATGGCGAAGGTCGCCGAGGGCATCGAAGCCGATGTTCCCCAGGCGATGATCGACGAGCAGGCGGCGCGTTTTGTTGAAAACCTTAAAGCGCAGATCGCAAACGCCGGTATTCCGTTCGACCAGTACCTCAAGATGACCAACACCACCGAAGCCGAGCTTTTGAAGCAGGCCGGTGAGCCTGCCGAGCGTCAAGTCCGCCTGAACCTCGCGATGGCAGAGATCGTCAAGGTCGAAAATATCGAAGTGTCCGACGAGGAGATCGAAGCCGAATACACAACGCTTTCCGAAAAGTTTGGTATGTCGGTCGAAGACGTCAAAAAGTACGTCGAGGTCGAGGCGATCCGCGGACAGCTTACCAACGACAAGGCGATCGCTGTCGTCGTTGACAACGCCAAGGCGACCAAGCCCGCTGCCAAGAAGGCGGAAGGCGAAGAGGGCGAGAAGAAGAGCGCTGCCAAAAAGAGCACCAAGAAGGCAGAAGGCGAGGAGGGCGAGAAGAAGCCTGCCGCCAAGAAGACTGCGAAAAAAGCAGAAGGCGAAGAGGGCGAGAAGAAGTCCGCCGCCAAGAAAACCGCGAAAAAGACTGCTGAAAACGAGTAAGCGCGGGTATAATGGAAAATAATGCTTGTAAACCACAAATGGATACACATTTGTGGTTTACAAGTTACATGGGGCATTTTTCAAAATGCGACACTTTTCCCACTTAGGAGGTAACTTATGAGTTTGATTCCTTATGTCGTTGAACAAACCAACCGCGGTGAGCGGTCATATGACATTTTCTCGCGGCTTCTCAATGACCGTATCATCTTCCTCGGTGAAGAGATCTCTGACAGCACGGCTTCCGTCGTTGTGGCGCAGCTTCTGTATCTGGAAGCACAGGACCCCGACAAGGATATCCAGATCTACATCAATAGCCCCGGCGGCAGTGTCACGGCAGGTCTTGCCATCTATGATACGATCCAGTATATCAAAGCGCCGGTATCTACCATCTGCGTCGGTCTTGCGGCGAGCATGGGTGCATTTTTGCTCTCGTCCGGCACGAAGGGCAAGCGCATCGCGCTGCCAAACGCCGAGATCATGATCCATCAGCCGCTTGGCGGCTTCCGCGGTCAGGCGACCGATATCCAGATCCACGCCGAGCGTATGCTCCAGATCAAGGACAAGCTCACGACCATCATGGCGGAAAATTGCGGCAAGCCGTATGATATCGTCCGTGCTGACTGCGAACGCGACAACTTTATGACTGCCGAGCAGGCGAAAGAGTATGGTCTTATCGACCGCGTGATCTACAAAAGGTAAGGAAAGCTTTTATGGGTGAGGAAAATAAAAAGACGCTGCGCTGCTCTTTTTGCGGAAAGAGCGAGCAGCAGATCCACCGCATGATACAAGGTCCCGTCGGTGTGCGTATCTGTGACGAATGTATCGCCCTTTGTGTGAACCTTCTTGACGGCGGCGAGATGCATGAAGGTGCGCCGCTGCGCGAGGGGGAGCCGATCCCTACGCCGCGCGAGATTAAGGAGATCCTTGACCAGTACGTTATAGGACAGGAAGAGGCGAAGATCGCTCTTTCCGTTTCCGTCTACAACCACTATAAACGTATCTTCTTTGGCGGCGATGAGGAGGTCGAGCTGCAAAAAAGCAATATCCTGCTTATCGGACCGACCGGCTCAGGAAAGACGCTTTTTGCGCAGACGCTCGCGCGTATTTTGAAGGTGCCGTTCGCTATCGCCGATGCGACAACGCTGACAGAAGCCGGCTATGTCGGTGACGACGTTGAAAATATTCTCCTGCGCCTTTTGCAGGCGGCGGACTACGACGTGGAGCTTGCCGAACACGGCATCATCTATGTCGACGAGATCGACAAGATCGCGCGTAAGAGTGAAAACACTTCCATCACGCGCGATGTCTCCGGCGAGGGCGTACAGCAGGCGCTTTTGAAAATCATCGAGGGTACGGTCGCAAATGTTCCGCCGCAGGGCGGACGCAAGCATCCGCATCAGGAATTCATCCAGATCGATACGCACAACATCCTATTCATCTGCGGCGGCGCGTTTGAGGGGCTTGATAAGATCATTGAAAAGCGCATCGACCGCAAGGGCATTGGCTTTGATGCAGTGGTCGAAAGTAAGCGCGAGCGCGTGGAAGGACGCCTTTTCCGTGAGGTGCAGCCGCACGATATCCTCAAGTTCGGCTTGATCCCCGAGCTTGTCGGTCGTATGCCGGTCATCACCGCGCTCGAAGCGCTCGGCAAGGAGGAGCTTATCCGCATCCTCACTGAGCCGAAAAATGCCCTTGTCAAGCAGTATCAAAAGCTGCTTGAATACGATGATGCGGCGCTTATTTTTGAAGAAGATGCACTTTCCGCCATCGCGGAGCGCGCGATCGAGCGCAACATCGGTGCGCGCGGTCTTCGTGCTGTGATGGAGGAGCTTTTGACAAAGGTCATGTACGATGTCCCCTCCGACCGCACCATCGAAAAGGTCACCATTACAAAAAAATGCGTTCTTGGGGAGGAAGAGCCGCGCCTTACACACAATGAAAATCGCGCTGTGCGCCATGAGGAAGCGGCAAAGGCAGACCACTCCAAAAGAAAGCAGAACGATAATTCAGCGTCGGCTTCTTGACAAAGCTGATAACAATAAGTATGATAAAAAGAGGGGCGTCGTCCTGACGCTCCTCCTTTTATCGTTTTTATTCCCACTGTGCGCCCCGGGCGCGAAAGGAGTCCTATGGAACCCAATATAAATGAGACTTTGAATCTGCCGATCCTTGCCCTGCGTGGACTGACGGTGTTTCCCAATATCATTACGAGCTTTGACGTTGAGCGTGGGATCTCCGTGCGCGCACTTGAGCGTGCGATGGAAAGCGACCAGCACATTTTCCTCGTGTCCCAGCGTGAGATCGGCGTTAATCTGCCTGAGCAGGACGATCTTTACGAGATCGGAACAGTCGCGCGTATTTGTCAGCTTTTGCGTGTGAGCGATAAGACTGTGCGCGTTATGGCAGATGGTGAAAGCCGTGCGCGTCTTCGCAGAGTATGGCAGACGGAACCGTATTTGCAAGGGCAGGTCGAGCTGATCGAAGAAAAGCAGACCACGCGCATCAGCGACAAGGCAGAGGCAATGCTGCGCCAGACGTATTCTATCTTCGGCGAATATGCCGAGCTTGTGTCGCACATGTCGGAGGATATCCTGTCTACCGTGATGGATGCGCGCGACCCGGGCTATCTTGCCGACTTTATCGCCCAGAGCGTCAATCTCCGTCACCAGGATAAGCAGGTGATCCTTGAAGAGCTGCGCCCGCTCATCCGTCTTCGCCGCATGAATGAGATACTCGCCCGCGAGATCGACGTGATCAACCTTGAAATGGACATCGAGAGCAAGATCCGCGCGCGTATCGGACAGGTGCAGAAAAACAACATCCTGCGTGAGCAGATCAAGGTGCTGCAAAGCGAGCTTGGTGAGGATGATGACGACGAGATCGCTGAATATCGTGAGGCGATCGAAAAAGCGAACCTTCCGGAGGAAGTCTCCGAAAAACTCTCGCGCGAAGTCATCCGCCTTTCTAAGCAGCCTTACAGCAGCGCCGAGGCATCCGTCCTTCGCAACTACCTTGATACCTGCCTTGAGATGCCGTGGAACGTGACGACGCGCGAGCGCATCAGCATCGACGCGACGCGTAAGGCGCTCGACCGTGACCATTACGGACTTGAAAAGGTGAAAGAGCGCATCCTTGAATTTGTCGCCGTGCGCCAAATGAACAGTGAAATGCGCGGGCAGATCCTCTGCCTTGTTGGACCTCCGGGTGTTGGAAAGACCTCCATCGCCGTTTCCGTCGCCGGTGCGATGAACCGCAAGCTCGCGCGGCTTTCTCTTGGCGGTGTGCGTGACGAAGCAGACATCCGAGGTCACCGCAAAACCTACGTTGGGGCAATGCCCGGGCGTGTGATCGAGGCGCTGATCCGCTGCGGGTCAATGAACCCGCTCATGGTACTCGACGAGATCGACAAGCTTGGAAGCGACCACCGCGGCGACCCCGCCTCCGCGCTTTTGGAGGTGCTCGACAGCGAGCAGAACCATGCCTTCCGTGACCATTTTATGGAGCTTCCCGTTGATCTTTCACAAGTTGTCTTTATCACTACTGCCAATACGACCGACACCATCCCGCGTCCGCTCCTTGACCGTATGGAGGTCATCGAGCTGACAAGCTACACGGACGAGGAAAAACTCGCCATCGCAAAGCGCCACTTGCTTCCAAAGCAGCTCAAAGAGCATGGCATCGCAAAGTCCGCCGTTCGCATTTCGGATGATGCGCTGCGCCGCATGATCGCGCAGTATACGAAGGAGTCCGGTGTCCGCAAGCTGGAACGCCAGCTTGGAAAGCTGTGCCGAAAGTGCGCAATGCGCTTTGTAAGTGATGGTGTAAAGCGAGTTAACATTACAGAAGAAAACCTCCCGGACTTCCTTGGCACGCCGCGCTATACGAAAGATGAAGCTATGAAGCGCGACGAAGTCGGACTTGTGAACGGTCTTGCGTGGACGGAAATGGGCGGCGAGCTGCTGCCTGTCGAAGTGAATGTGATGGAGGGTACGGGCAAGCTGGAACTGACGGGCAACCTCGGCGAGGTTATGCAGGAGTCGGCAAAGGCGGCGTATTCTTTCCTTCGCAGCCGCGCGGCAGAGCTTGGCATCGTGCGCGAGTTTTATAAGGATAAGGACGTCCATGTCCACTTCCCTGAGGGCGCTGTGCCGAAGGACGGACCTTCCGCCGGTGTTGCCGTCGCAACGGCGATGCTCTCTGCACTGACCGGACGGCGCGTGCGCCGTGATATTGCCATGACGGGTGAGATCACGCTGCGCGGGCGTGTGCTGCCGATCGGGGGACTGAAGGAAAAGACGATGGCAGCACTCCGATCCGGCATACATACGGTCATCATCCCGAAGGAAAACGAAAAGGATCTTGCCGACATCGACCAAACGGTGCGCGAAAGGCTGCAATTTGAGACGGTCGAGACAGCGGATGCTGTCTTTGCGCTTGCCATTTTGGATGAAGCGCAGCGCGTGCAGGAAGGGGAGAGTACGTTTTTGAGCGAGCTTCCCATCGCCGCAGCGGAGCGGACCGTGTATCAGCGAGGAGAATTGGTATGAATTTCAACAAAGCGGAGTTTATCCTCTCTGCGACTGTGCCGCGTCAGTTCGTGCGCGACGGACTGCCGCAGATCGCCTTTGCGGGACGGTCGAATGTGGGAAAATCCTCCGTCATCAACCGTCTGCTTGGACGGAAAAACTTCGCGCGCGTCGGTGCTGCGCCGGGCAAGACGACACAGATCAATTATTTCAAGATCGACGCGCGCGCATACCTTGTCGACCTTCCCGGGTACGGCTATGCCCGCGTTTCCAAAGCGGAGCGTGACCGCTGGGGTGCGTTGATGGAGGAGTATTTCGCAAGCGGACTTATCTCACGCGGTGTTTTGATCGTCGATTCGCGCCACGCGCCGACGGCGGACGATGTGACGATGTGCGGATGGTTTCGCGAGAGCGGCTGTCCGATGGTCGTCGTTGCAAACAAGCTCGACAAGCTCAAAGCGCGCGAGGTCGAGCCGAACCTTGCCCGTATTCGCGAGGTGCTGTCGCTGACCGAAAACGATATCCTCGTTCCGTTTTCCGCCGAAAAGGGAACAGGGAAGGAGGAGCTCATTTCGCTTCTCTCACACGCCGTTGAATAAACGTTTCATTAAGATTCGAGGAGGCGGTAAACCGCCTTCTCGAATCTTAAATTTTTTTCGATTACCCCCTATGCAAATGAAGGAAAATGCGCTAAAATATAGGCACTATGTGCAGCAAGAGGTGAACATGCGATGCAGCAGTTGAAATACAAGCGCGTACTGCTCAAGATCAGCGGCGAGGCGCTTGCGGGAGATCAGCATTTCGGACTCGATTTTTCTGTCCTCTCCGACGTTGCGGATGTCGTGAAAGAATGCGCGGCGATGGGGGTCGAAGTCGGCATCGTTATCGGCGGCGGCAACTTCTGGCGCGGCGTTAAAAACGGCGAAGGTCATATCGAGCGCAGCCGCGCCGACCATATGGGTATGCTTGCAACAGCGATGAACTGCATGGCGCTTGCCGATGTACTGGAGCAGAAGGGCGTGGACGTCCGTATCCAGACCGCGCTCGAAATTCGGGAGGTTGCGGAACCTTTCGTTCGCGCGCGCGCGGTGCATCACCTTGAAAAAGGGCGCGTGGTCATTTTTGGCTGCGGCGTGGGAAGTCCGTATTTTTCGACCGACACGGCAGCTGTCCTCCGCGCGGCGGAGATCGGCGCCGATGTCATCCTTCTTGCGAAGAATATCGACGGTGTTTACAGTGCCGACCCCGCAAAGGTCAAAGATGCCGTCAAGTACGACGCGATCAGCTATGATGAGGTCCTTGCGAAGCGTTTGCAGGTGATGGACTCCACGGCGACTTCGCTTGCGATGGACAATCATATCCCCGTTCTTGTTTTTGCACTCAAAGATCCGCACAATATCGTGCGTGTGCTGCAAGGTGAAAAAATCGGTACGATCGTCGGTGAATAAAGCCGACTTTCAAATATGATCCAGAAATACTTAACAGGAGGAATACCCATTTTAAAGGACGAATACAAAGTTTATGAAGAAAAAATTAAAAAGAGCATCGACTCCGTCGCTGCCGATTTCGCTGCCGTCCGCGCCGGCCGCGCGAACGCCGCTGTGCTTGACCGTATCATGGTCGACTATTACGGAAGCCCCACCCCCATCCAGCAGATCGCGTCCATCGGCTCGCCCGACCCGCGTCAGCTTTTGATCCAGCCGTGGGATGCTTCTGCGCTGAAGATGATCGAAAAGGCGATCCAGGAGTCCGACCTTGGCATCAATCCGCAAAACGACGGCAAGGCGATCCGCCTGAACTTCCCGCAGCTGACCGAGGAGCGCCGCAAGGAGCTTGTCAAGCTCATCAACAAGTACGCCGAGGGTGGCAAGGTGGCGCTTCGCAATATCCGCCGCGATGCGATGGATAACTTCAAAAAGCAGCTCAAAGCATCCGAGATCACCGAGGACGAGATGAAGATGGTCGAAAAAGACCTGCAGAAGATCACCGATGACAACTGCAAGGAGATCGACGCACTTCTCGAAAAGAAGGAAAAGGAATTGATGGCGGTCTGATGAAGCTGTTTTCAAAAAAACACCAACGTGCGACGAGGCAGGTAGAAAACCTGCCTCGTCACGTTGCTATTATCCTCGACGGTAACGGTCGCTGGGCAAAGCGGCGCGCGCTGCCGCGAAGCGCGGGACACAAGGCGGGGGCGGAAAATTTTCGTAATATCGCAACATACTGCAAAGAGCTTGGCATTGAATATCTTACCGTGTATGCTTTCTCGACAGAAAACTGGAAGCGTCCGAAAGACGAGGTTTCGACCATCATGCAGCTTTTGGAAAAGTATCTCCATGAGTCGATCGAAACGATGGCGCGCGAGAATATCCGTCTTCGCTTTTTGGGCGATACCTCCGTTCTCTCACCGGAGCTTCGTGCCCTCATCGAAAAGACGAATGCCATCAGCGAGGGAATCGATGGTTTTCAGGCGAATATCTGCCTCAACTACGGCGGGCGCGATGAGATCGTGCGTGCCGCACGCGCGTATGCCGAGGACGTTCAAAACGGCGCAGAGAACACGCTGACAGAAGAAACGTTTTCGCGCTATCTCTACTCTGACGGTATCCCCGATCCGGAGCTGATGATCCGCACAAGCGGCGAGCAGCGCCTTTCAAACTTCCTTCTTTGGCAGTGCGCCTATGCCGAGTTTTATTTTACGGACGTTTTGTGGCCGGATTTCGACCGCAAGGAGTCTGACCGTGCGCTGGAAGTGTATTCCAGGCGTGACCGCCGTTTTGGCGGCGTGAAGTAGGGAGGAGCAAAATGAAACAAAGACTTCTTGTCGCCTTTGTCGGACTGCCGCTTTTGCTGGCGGTTTTGCTCGTCTGCCCCGCGTGGGCGACGATGCTGCTCGTGTGCGCCATTGCGGGTATCGCAGCGTATGAGCTTTTGCATACGGTCGGGAAAAATGTCGGCACTTTGGTGTACGTTGTCACCATCCTCGTCGCCGTTGCGCACGAGCTGCTCATTTTCTTTGCGCCGCAGATGCTGCTGACGGTCCTTCGTTTTGCGTTCGTGGTGTTTTTGTTCCTCGTCGCCGTGGTGCGCTATGGGAAGGACACCATGCCATTTAGCGACCTTTGCGCGGCGGTGATGGGCGGCATCGTCTTTTCGACGATGTACAGCGCGATCTTCCTTCTTCGCGCTGATGCGGAGTATGGGCGTGTGTATGTCCTTGCGCCGTTTTTCATCGCATTTGCCGGTGATACGCTTTCGATGTTCGGCGGAATGCTTTTTGGAAAGCGGAAGATGGCGCCGCACGTCAGCCCGAAAAAAACGTGGGCGGGCGGCATCGCGGGACCGGTCGGAAGCGCGCTTGCGATGCTGCTTCTCGGCTTGATCGGCACGGCAGCGTTTGACTATGCGCCAAATTACGCAGCGCTTGTGTTTGTCGGCTGGGGGGCGAACCTCTTCGGTCAGCTTGGAGATCTTTCAATGTCCTTTATCAAGCGCGAGGTCGGCATCAAGGATTACAGCCACCTCTTTTTGACA
>JAFQUN010000074.1 GCA_017408525.1 Oscillospiraceae bacterium | reverse complement strand
TTTCGTGGTCGAACGAGGCGGTGAAGGGCTCCAAGCGCTTCCTTGACCGCTGCTGGAACCTGATGGACATTGCGACGGAGAGCGAGGAGATCTCCGCAGCGAATGAAAGCGCCATCCACAAGACCATCAAGAAGGTCACGGACGATATTGACAATCTCAAGATGAACACGGCGATCGCCGCGATGATGAGCCTTGTAAATGAGCTTTACGCGAATGGTCTTTCCCGCGGCGATCTCAAGACGCTGCTGCTGCTGCTCTCCCCCTTCGCGCCGCACATGGTCGAGGAGATGTGGGAGCTGATGGGCTGGGCAGAAAAGTCTGGCAAGCTTGCCATGCAGATGGATTGGCCCGTGTATGACGAGAGCAAGACGGTCGATTCAACGGTCGAGATGGCGGTGCAGATCCAGGGTAAGCTCAAAGGCACGGTCGTCGTTCCTGTCGACAGCGAGCAGGATGCCGTCGTCGAGGCGGCGCGCGCGGTCGAAAAGGTCGCAAAGGCGCTTGAAGGGATGGAGATCGTCAAGGTCATCCTTGTCCGCAACAAGCTTGTCAATCTCATCGTAAAGCCTGCGAAGTAACGCTTTGCTGTGACGAGACAGGAAAATTTCAAAAAATATTCAAAAAACAGTTGACATTTTTTGTTCTGTACTGTAAAATGCCACTGTTAGTCATGTCAATGGCTCTTAAAGAGCATCCTGGATGAAGCCGGATGTATCGGAGGGAGGGAAACAATAGATGTCCGAAGTTCACGTCAAGGAAGGCGAGTCCCTGGACAGCGCTCTGAAGAGATTCAAGAGAAGCTGCGCCAAGGCAGGCGTCCTCGCTGAGGTCCGTAAGAGAGAGTGCTACGAAAGCCCCAGTGTCAAGCGCCGCAAGAAGTCTGAGGCGGCTCGTAAGAATCGCAACAAGCGTTATTATTAAGTCGTAAAAAATGCTCCGCTTTTTATAAAGCGGAGCATTTTTTCTTTGTTCTGTTGTTTTTTGACAGGTACTGCAAAGGGGGATATTCCACTCCTGCGGGAGCGGAATATCCCCCACCGGTAGGCATTGCGTCAACGAAAAAGAAAAAGATTCAAAAGAGTTTCGGCAGAATATCCTCCACCTCGGGGTACATCACAAACGCTGTGGTGATGCCGAGCTTTTCGGCGGCGGTGAGTTTTTTGTGCATCGTCTGCGCATCGTCGAAAAGAAAGAAGTGTGTGCGCCCGCTCTTTGTATAGGTAAAATAGCGCGCGCAGAGCGCTTCGGAGAAGAAGACTTGTGGAGAATATTCCTGCAGGATGGCAGTCATCGTCTTTTTATCAACCGGACGTCCTTCGCCGCTGGGGGAGGGAAGAAGAAAATCCATGCGGACGCGTTGTGCGTCAAGTGCGATACGCGCCGCGCCGAACCGCGCGGCAGCATCGCGCAAGCGCTGCTCCAGTGTTCCGCCGGAGATGGCGGTGCAGAGAAGGACCATTGCGTCTTCAACCGCATCTCCTGTGCGCTCGGGGACGAAAAGTCGGCGGTTTGAATCGTACAGCGCACGGCACAGAAGCTGCAAAAAGGCGATGCGGTCAGGTGTGATCGTGCGCTCAAAATCTGCGACGACACCGCCGAAGCCGCGCTTTTCACATTCGTGCATAACTGCCTCAACGAGCGATTCGCGTGTGTCGAGCGCGCCGCTTGCACGGTCGGTCAAAAGGAGAAGCCCGCCGCGCACACGGTCGGAAAGTCCGCTGCAGGAAAGCTCGCCCGTGCCCTCCACGGCATAAGCGACGTGCGCAAGGTATGGCGTGAAGCGGCGCGCAGTGTGAAGCTGCGCCGGTGTCACGGCGAGAAAAAGCTGCATGAACGATTCATCCCCCTTGTTTTTAGAGCATGAAAATGGTACAATAAGAATACAAAAGGAAGGCGCTTTGATTTGCTTGCCGCGCCGTCTGCAACTGCTTACAAACTATGCCCGAAGGAGGGCGGTTATGCCTTTTTCACTCGTGCCGACGCGCGTTTTTGACCGATATGAGTGCATCACGCCTGCGCTTTTGCGCCAGATGGGCGTGCGCCTTGTGATATCTGATCTTGACTATACGCTTGCACCGAAATCGGTGCGTGAGCCGGATGCTGCGCTGCGCGCGTGGATCGACGCGCTTGCGGCGGAGGGGATCCGTCTGACCATTCTCTCCAATAATCGCAGCAGCGTGCGCGTGGAGCAGTTTTGCGCCGCGCTGGGCGTGGACTATGTAGGACACGCGGGCAAGCCGTCAACGCGCGGGTATCGCGATGCGATGACGCGCGCGGGCGTAACGGCGTCGGAAACGGTGATGCTTGGCGACAAGCTTCTCACCGATGTATTGGGTGCGAACCGCTGCGGTGTACGCTCTTTGATGGTCGAGCCGCGCGGCGGTCCTGTCGGTGCATGGAACCATGTGCTGCACCTGCTCCAGCGCCCATTCAAGCGAATTTCCCGAAGGAGGAGCGAATGAACCACTTTGAAAAGATCCGCGCCGCGATCATTGACCGCGGGCTTGACGCGATGCTTTTGACCGAGCAGGCGAACCGATTTTACGCCGCGGGCTTTCACTCGACGGGAACGGACGCGCTCGTGCTTGTGACGAAGAAAGGGAACTACTACTTTACCGACGCGCGGTATATCGAGGCGGCTGAGCAGAATGTGCAGGATGCCGCTATCGCGCTCGCCTCGCGCGAGCGCAGCTACGCTGAGCTTGTCAACGAGGTCATCACAATGGAAAATATCGTGCGGGTCGGCTTTGACGATGCGCATATGACCGTTGCAGACCATGTCCGATACAAAGAAAAGCTGCACTGTGCGCTTGTGAGTGCATCGGCGACGATGGCACAGCTTCGTATTGTCAAGGATGATGAGGAGATCACCGCGATGATCGCTGCACAGCGTATCGCGGAAAAGGCGCTGCAGGATGTGCTCTGTGAGATCAGAGTCGGTATAACCGAAAAGGAGATCGCGGCGCTGCTCGTTTACAGGATGCTTCGTTACGGTGCGGAGAACGTGAGCTTTGATCCGATCGTTGCGAGCGGCCCGAACGGCAGCGTACCGCACGCTGTGCCGACAGACCGCAGGATCTGTGCGGGTGAATTTGTGACGCTGGATTTTGGCTGCATCTATCACGGTTATTGCTCAGACATGACGCGCACTATCGCTATCGGCAAGGTGAGCGACGAGATGCGCCATGTATATGATACTGTTCTGCGCGCGCAGAAGGCGGGTATCGCCGCAACGCGTGCGGGCGTGAGCTGCCGGTCGGTCGATGCCGCCGCGCGGGATGTGATCACGATGGCAGGCTACGGCGCGTATTTTACGCACAGCTATGGACACGGGCTCGGCGTCGAGGTGCATGAGGCACCAAACATTTCGGATGCGAGTGAGAAGATCCTTCCGGCAGGTGCGGTCACAAGCGCGGAGCCGGGCATCTATATTCCGGGATACTTTGGTGTTCGCATTGAGGATGTTGTCGTCGTGCGCGAGGATGGATGCGAGGTCATCACAACGGCACCGAAGGATCTTTTGACGGTCCGCGCGTGATTTTACGGAGAAAATCGCGAAAAAGGGTTGCAATGCAGGCATCTATGAGATAAAATACAAGAGGTTATGAGCCAACTTTGGCATATAGAAACGAATAAAAGAGGGAATACTGTAAAAGGTCAATTTCCCCGCAACTGGGAGGATAATTATTATGGCAACGATCACTGCTGGCGATTTTAGAAACGGCAAAACCTTTGAGATGGACGGCAAGGTCATGCAGGTCATCGAATTTCAGCACGTCAAGCCCGGTAAGGGTGCGGCATTTGTGCGCACGAAGATGAGAAACGTCATCACCGGCGGCGTCACCGAGACCTCGTTCAACCCGACCGCTAAGTTTGAAGAGGCGTTTGTTGAGCGCAAGGACATGGAATACAGCTACAACGACGGTGATCTGTATTACTTCATGGATCAGGAGACCTATGACATGGTCCCCCTCAACCGCGAGCTGCTCGGCGATGGTTTCCGCTTTGTCAAGGAGAACACGATCTGCAAGGTCCTCTCCTACAAGGGCAACATCTTTGGTCTTGAAGTTCCCAACTTTGTCGATCTCGTTGTCACCAAGTCCGACCCCGGTGCAAAGGGCGACACCGCGACCAACGTCACCAAGCCCGCTACGCTTGAAACAGGCGCGGAGATCAAGGTTCCCCTGTTCATCAACGAAGGCGACAAGATCCAGATCGACACGCGTACCGGCGAGTATATCGGTCGTTCGAAGTAAGGAAGTCAACCACCGCTGCGAAGAACTTCGTGTTCGGAAAGGAGTATCGTATGGAGATCAGTGAGAAGGTCGCGTATTTGAAAGGCCTGGCCGAGGGACTCGGCATCGACGCGGAGACCAAAGAGGGCAAGCTCTTTGCCGCAATCATTGAGACGCTCGACGAGATGGCTTTGGAACTGGAGGATCTTGCGGACGAGGTCTATGAGCTGGGCGACGATCTTGATGTCATCAGCGACGACCTTCAGGATGTTGAGGATATGATCTTTGACGATGAAGATGAGGATGATGATGACGACGAGGACGATTGCTACGCCACCACCTGCCCCGAGTGCGAGGAGGAGATATTCTTCGACGAGGATGTGCTCGAGGACGGCGAGGTGCTTTGTCCCAACTGCGGCGCAAGGCTCGAGTTCGATGTAAGCGAACTCGAAGAGGAAGATGAGAACTGAGCAAAAGAAGGGGGGCTGCGAAAGGCAGCCCCCCCTTTTTTTGCTCTTCTGTCAAAAAAGCAATTCCCATCCAAGCTTCAAAAAGAGCAGTCCCAGCACCACGAAGATCATGGCGCGCACTTTTTTGCTGCCGCCGCGGATGGCGTAGCGCGCACCGCAAAGGTTTCCAAGGATGCTGCAAATGGCAGCTGGCAGCGCAAGCGCCCACAAAACTTTCCCGTCGAGCATCCAAACAACGGCAGAGGCGACGTTTGAAGCAAGATTTGCGACCTTCGCACAGCCAGATGCTGTGAGAAGATTCATGCCCAAAACGGCGGTAAACGCCATGATCATAAATGTTCCCGTTCCCGGACCGATCAGACCGTCGTAGCAGCCGAGCAGCATGCCGATCAAGATGCTCAAAACGACGCCCTGTACAGCACCCCGATCGCGCTTTTTGACATTTGCATCGTCGCCAAAATCTTTTTTCACGGTGAGAAATACCGCCGCACACGGCAACGCGAGCAGGATGATGGTCTTGAGCGCTGCCTCCGAAAAGAGGAGTGCAAGGCGCGCGCCGAGCGCCGCGCCGACAAGCGCACCGAGTGCTGCCCACACGGCGGATCGAAGCTCCACCTTCCCGCTTTTGATGTACTTTGCCGCTGCAAAAAAAGTTCCCACACCGTTTACGACCTTGTTCGTTCCGGCGGCGATATGCGTCGGGATGCCGACAAAAAGGTACGCCGGAAGTGAGATCAGTCCTCCGCCGCCGGCAACAGAGTCCACAAATCCTGCAAGGAAGATCAGCGGACAGACGATCAGGCATTGCTGCAAAAATTCCTGCATGAAAATCCCTCTCTTTCAAGACAAGTAAAGCAGATTTGGAAGAAAAATACAAGCCCGCATTTGCAAGTATGTCACTGGCTGTGGTACAATGGGCACACTATGAAGCGATCAAAGGAGAACATCATGGATCTTTGTGACATCAATGTACTGCGCGCGCTGCTCGGGCGGCACGGCTTTCGTTTTTCAAAGTCGATGGGACAGAACTTTCTGATCGACGCAAATGTTCCCCGCGCCATTGCCGAAGCCTGTGGTGCTGATGAGAATACCGGCGTTTTGGAGATCGGTCCCGGCGTAGGCTGCCTCACACAGGAGCTTTGTGCGCGCGCGGGGCGTGTCGTTTCGGTAGAGCTTGACCGCGCGCTTGTCCCTGTTCTCAATGAGACGATGGCACCGTTTGAAAATTTCAAGCTTATCAGCGGCGATATTATGAAGACCGATATTGACGCGCTTGTAGATGCGGAAATTGCACCGCTGCGCCCGATCGTGTGTGCAAACCTCCCCTACAACATTACCTCACCTGTGCTGACTGCGCTTGTGAAAAGCCGCCGTTTTTCATCCATCACCGTCCTCGTCCAGCGGGAGGTCGCCTTGCGCATTGCTGCGCGAGCCGGCACGGCGGACTACGGCGCATTTTCGCTTTTGATGCAATACTATACTGACCCGCAGATCGTCTTCGATGTTCCGCGTGATGTATTCCTGCCCGCGCCAAAGGTCGATTCCGCCGTGGTGCATTGCATTTGCAGGAAAGATCCTCCTGTTGATGTGGACGAACAGCACTTCTTCCGCACCGTGCGCGGCGGCTTTGCCCTGCGGCGTAAAACGCTCGCAAACAGTCTGATGAACGAATTTGGAAGCGCTTTTTCCAAGGATGAGCTTGCCGCCGTCATCTCCGCGTGCGGCTTCGACGCAAATATACGCGGAGAACGCCTGACGATCTCGGACTATGCCGCGCTTTCGAATATGCTTCGTGAACGTGAAAAATAATGCAATTATGTAAGTCACCGTTCATTTACCGTCATATAAAAATATTTGTCCGTTCTTCGCAGACAAATATGCATTTTTTTGCAACTTCTGCATAGAAACAGTTAAATGCGTGTTTACTTTTTAACGAAGATGCGTTAAAATATTGTTCATAGAGTGAATCTATATGTGAACCTGCCGAATTGCAAGACATCTTTTGCAGGCTCACCACTTTGATAAGAGAGGAGGAAGTCTTATTATTAACGAAGAAAAGCTTTCCCGCGCGCTGGAGCATGCCCGCCCGCACATCGGGGAGGGACGCGTTGCAAGCTATATTCCGGAGCTGAGCAAGGCGGATGCAAACGACCTTGGCATCTGTGTACACACGATCGACGGGCAGCGCTGCCGCTTCGGCGATTGGGAACGCCGCTTTACGATCCAGAGTATTTCCAAGGTCATCAATCTCGCTGTTGCACTGGAACACAGCGGTGCTGACGCTGTTTTCAAGCGCATCCGTATGGAGCCGTCCGGTGCGGCGTTCAACTCCATGCAGCGTATTTCCGACAACGAGGATGTCCCGTTCAACCCTATGGTCAATGCCGGTGCGATCACGGTCTGCGATCTCCTGCTCCCGCTCGGGATCGAGAAGATGATCGAAATTTCGCAAAAGCTTTGCATGGATGAAGACATCACCTTGAATGAAGAGGTCTTTGAATCGGAATGGGCAAACAGCGCCCGCAACCACTCGCTTGCGTACCTGCTGCAAAGCAAGGGCGTCGTCCGCGGCAACGTGGAGGAGGTCCTGCGGCTCTATACGCAGATGTGTTCACTCAATGTTACGGCGGAGAGTCTTGCCTCGCTCGCGCTCCTGCTTGCAAACGGCGGTGTACACCCTGAAACGGGACGGCGCATTCTGGAAGAGGACGTCGTGAAAACGGTCGTGACCGTGATGCTCACCTGCGGAATGTATGACGGAAGCGGCGAGTTTGCCGTGCGTGTGGGTCTTCCCAGCAAAAGCGGCGTCGGCGGCGGCATTTTGTCGGTCGTCCCCGGAGAAATGGGCATCGGCGTCTATGGACCGAGTCTTGACGAAAAAGGCAACAGTATCGCCGGACAAAAAGCGCTTGAGTTTCTGTCCCATCATGAGCGGCTGCATATTCTTGACAGATGTGCCGACGGCCGCAAAACTTTTTGAAAAGAGAATATAAAAGAGGTGTATCGTTATGGATGTTTTTGCTAAAATCATCAGCAGTATCAGCAATGTCATGTACAGCTATCTTCTGATCATCCTCCTGCTTGCTGTCGGTCTGTATTTCACGTTGCGCAGCAAGTTCGTCCAGTTCCGCCTGCTGAAAGAGTCGATCAATGTGGTCAGCGAAAAGTCGGGCGACAAGAACGCTGTTTCCGCGTTTGAGGCGCTGATGGTCTCCACCGCCAGCCGCGTCGGCACAGGCAACATCGTCGGTGTTGCCAACGCCATCGCTATTGGCGGCTACGGCGCGGTGTTCTGGATGTGGCTGATCGCCCTTGTCGGCGGTGCGTCCGCATTCGTTGAAAGTACGCTTGCGCAGATCTACAAAAAGCGCGACGAAAAGGGCGGCAGCTACGGCGGCCCTGCCTACTACATCGAAGCGGCACTCAAAAACCGCGCACTCGGCATCGTCTTTGCCGTTGCGTTGATCGCGACCTATGCCGTGGGCTTTAATATGCTCGCCTCCTACAACCTGATCGACAGTATGTCGAGCTATGGCTTCTACAGTGCAGCCGGCACTGTTTCCCTCCTTGGTAAGGAGTTCAGCCTTGTCGCTGTGGTCGGCGGCGCGCTGCTTGCGATCCTTGTTGGCGTCTGCATTCTCGGCGGCGGCAAGCGCATCGTCAAGGTCTGCGGCGTTATGGTCCCCGTGATGGGCGTTACCTATATCCTCATGGCGCTCGTTGTCATGGTTCTCAACATTCAGAACATCCCCGCTGTTTTCGCGAACATTTTCGCCGGTGCGTTTGATTTTGAGGCGATCTTCGGCGGCTTTGCCGGTTCTGCCATCATGCAGGGTATCAAGCGCGGTCTGTACTCCAACGAAGCCGGTGTCGGTTCCGCGCCCAACGCTGCGGCGGCTGCGGACGTTTCCCACCCCGTCAAGCAGGGTCTTGTCCAGATGCTCTCCGTTTTCATCGACACGCTGCTTGTCTGCACGGCAACCGCGATGATGTGCCTGTCCTCCGGCATCGTTCCGTCCGAGGAGCTCAAGGGCGCTCCGTTCGTACAGCAGGCGCTTTCGACTAACTTCGGTGCATTTGGTACATACTTTGTCACCATCGCGCTGCTCCTTTTCGCGTTCACGACGCTGCTCGGCAACCTCTTCTACTGCGAGGGCTGCCTGAACTACATCGCAGGGCGCACGCTTGAAAAGCCCGCGATGAACACCTTCCGCGTCATCGCAGCTTTCGTTGTTTTCCTTGGACCGCTTCTGGACTTCGGTGTTGTTTGGGATCTCGCCGATGTTCTCATGGGCGTTATGGCGATCATCAACCTGCCTGTCATCGTGATCCTCGGAAAGACGGCGATGGATGCTATGAACGATTATCTTGCGCAAAAGCGCGAGGGTGTCAATCCTGTTTTCAAGGCGAAGTCGATCGGTCTGAAAGACAAAACCGATTTCTGGAACTAACGCATATTTTGAAGACGATCAGAGCAACAAAAAGGACTGCTGCAAGATTTGCAGCAGTCCTTTTTTGCATTTACGCAAGGATATAGGCAAGCATTGTGCGCCTGCCGAAGTTGATGCACTCATCATAAGAGTCCATATACAGATCGATGACATTGCCGTGCACGCCGGTATCCTCCGCGTGTCCGTAACCGTAGGTGACACCGTTTTCATAAGGGGAGGTGATGAACATGCTCGTTCCAAGGGGGATGACATCTCTGTCGACAGCGACGACGCCGACGTGTACCGTCGTGCCGGTCGCAGTGCGTGTGCCAACGCCGTGTACGCCGGAAGTGTAGGCGGTGGCGGTGACTTCTCTCACGCCGGTAAAACGAAGAGAATCGCCGGAGGAGAGGATCAGATATCCGCTGCCGTCCTCTTCGGTGACGACCTCGGCGATGGTATCGCCGCGCGCTGCCTCAGAAACAAGCGTGCCCTGTTCGACGATGCAGGGGATGGCTGTATTGCCGGATGTTTCCACGAGCTGGCGCGAGACCAGCTCACCATCGGCATACACGACCTCATAGGTTGCGGTCGTATAGCCGTCGACGCCCTCCTGCGCGACCTGCGTTGTGCCTTTTGGCAGCTTGTAGCTTGTAACATACTGCGTTTCATACGCTGCCGTGATCTGCTCTTTTTCGTAGAAAACGAAGCTGTCGCCGACCTCGACGGTGATGGCACTGCTGTCGCTCAGGTCGATGAGAATGAGATCGAGCGGTCCCACCTCAATGCCAAGACGCCGGATGAGCGAGGAAACTGTTTCGTTGCTGCGCGTGGTGAGTGTTTGGCGCTCACCATTGTGGATGACAACGACGTTTTCCTTTGCGGCAAGGCGCACATTGGGGTCTTTATTCGTGCTGCCGGAAACGATGATGCGTTCATCGTCAATAGTGCTTTGCGCGCCCTCAAGCGGGATGATCTCCCCGCCGTCCTTAACAAGATAGAGCGCATCTGCGCGCGTGGAGAGCAGAAGCGTCAGCGCGGCGACCATCGCAAAAGCGGAAAGAAGCATCGAGCGATGGCGGTGGGTGCGCGTGGTCTGCTGTTGGGTATTTTGCATACGTTGACCTCCAGAGACTCCGCCGAAAGGGTGTTGTGCGGATGGGCGGATGGATTGTAATTATTTGTTACCATTTGAAAAACTTTTGTCATTATAAGTGAAAACCTTTCATTTGTCAAGCATTTTGACGCGCAGGTGGGGGAAAGTGCTATGATATCTGAGGTTTCGACAGGAATAGGGGGGTTCTGCTTCCTATCTTTTCTTTTCACACAATGCCTGCAAAGAGATTTGTTTCGCCGCGCCGGAGCGCGGAAGCATCCCCTTTTCAGAGACCTCCATGGTGCAAAAATGAGAAGAGAAGAAAAAGGGCGATGCGCGCAAAAAGCGAACATCGCCCTACATGGGAAGTTTATTTGAAAAATGCCGAGGTTATGACTGCGCGCCATCCGATGTGCTTTGCGCTGCGACCTCAGCTGCAAATTCCGCCTCCGCCTCGGCAAGCAGGCGGCGTTCTGCTTTCGTCGTAAGCTGCGAGCGGTCAAACTTCGCAAAAAGGTCGGGACGGCGGTGCATGGTGCGCTTATAGCTCTCCTTTCGCCGCCACTTTGCGACATTTTCGTGGTGACCGGACAGCAGCACCTCCGGCACGGCGCGCCCGTGCCACTCAGCAGGACGCGAATACTGCGGGTATTCAAGAAGGTTGTTCCAGTGTGACTCCTCTGTGAAGCATTCCTCCTCCGGCAGCACTCCGGGGACCATCCGGCACACGGCATCGGCAAGTGCCATTGCAGGGATCTCACCGCCGGTGAGGACAAAGTCGCCCATCGAGATCTCCTCATCCACGCACTCATCGATAAAGCGCTGATCGATGCCCTCATAGTGTCCGCAAACGAGGATGAGGTGGTCATGGGCGGCGATCAGCTCACGCGCGACAGCTTGCGTGAAGGTGCGTCCGCAGGGAGAAAGATAGATCGTGTGTCCGCGCCCGTGCGTTTGGCAAATATGTTCCCAGCAGCGATAGAGGGGGTCCGCCTGCATCACCGCGCCGCGCCCGCCGCCGTAGGGATAGTCGTCGACCTGCATCTGCTTGTTGGTGGTAAACGCACGGATCTGGTGCGTTTGCAGCGTGATGACGCCCTTTGCCTCCGCGCGACCGAGGATGCTCTCATGCAGCATGGCATCCACGGCGGTGGGGAAGAGGGTCATGATGTCAATTCTCATCGCTCTCAAGCCCCTCCATCATGTGAACGAAGATCTGCCCTTCGTCGGGGAGGATGTCCACGATGAAAACATCCGGCACGGCGGGGATGAGGTAGGTATGCTCCTTGCCGCGCACGCGGTAGAGCTTGTGCGCGGGGTAAGTGAGGACCTCTGTGAGTGTTCCGACATAGCGGCGGGGGAAGAAGTTGTAGACCTCCATCCCGATCAGCTCCGCGTCGAAATACTCGCCCTTTGGAAGATGTGCGTCCGTTCGACGGATGGCGACAAACTTCCCGCGGTAGGAATTTGCGGTATCCATATCTTCCACGTCCGGCAGCGTCAAAAGCACGCAGTCTTTGTGGATGCGCATGGAGATGGGCTTGACGGCAATGGAGTCAATATAAAGCGTTTTGAAGCCGGTAATAAATTCCG